>JAFTNJ010000025.1 GCA_017451915.1 Clostridia bacterium | reverse complement strand
TCTCCGTCTTGCTCCGCAATCCACCTCTCCCTAAGGGAGAGGCTTTCTTTTGGGCTTGCTTATAGCTCGCCCATCTTGTTCATCACTCCGCTCGTTTCCCGCTCCCCTGGTAGAACCAGGGGTTTATTTGAATACCAAAAAGATGAGCCCTATGCCAAACGCATCAGGCTCATCTTTTTTCTTATTTCAAAATCTCCTTCAAAAACGCGGTCAGGGTGTCTGCCTGCTTCTGATGCTGCTCGGCGTTGGGGTGATTGCCGGGGGCGCCGTTGTGGGTGTGCGTATTCGGAGTGATGGAGCTAATGTCGGTGGTCATCACCACACTGTACAGCTTCGCCTCGGCTCCGCCCTTGGCATTGATCACCTCTTGGATCAAATTGGGGGCAATCTTGCCTCTCTTCATAGAGTTATAGCAGAAGACAATAGGGGTATCCTCGCCGTAGGTTTCCCGAACCAGGCCGATCAGGGTCTCCACGTGCGCCTTGAACTCTGCCGTATTGGAACCGATTCTCCCTTCGTCGTTGGTTCCCAGGTTGATCACCACCACGTTGGGCTTGCGCGTGGGCTGAAAATCCTTGACCGACTGATCTCTGCGGTAGCAGATATAGGGATAAATCTCCGGCATATTGAAATCGGTAAACCCCTTATAAATGCCGATGCCCGAAACCGACACCATGGAGTGATCGGCACCAAGCGCCTGTGCCGTGAGATATGCGTAGGTGGCGGTGGCCTCGGTGGTCTCGGCACCTACCACGTCATCGGTCTTATTGATGCCGAGATTGGCGTATCCGCAGGTAATGGAATCCCCGATGAATTCGATGAACAGCTCCCCATCCGCGGGCGTTTCTCTCAGCTCTCCCGAGAGAACGATGGCATCCACGGAGGTATTTCCGTTCATGTTCTGCTTGAGCACCTTGACGGTATGGAGGCCCGCCTCCAATCCCGCGGCGATCTGCACGCGGTGACTTCCCGATGCGAGATAATAGGTATTCCCCTCTCGCTTGTTGGTATCGTAATTGTAGTTGACGTCATCTATACGGACACCGTCAAGGTAGACGGTGAGGTAGGTATCCTTGGTGGAGGTCATGTCCAGATAGATGTCGCCCTTGCAATCGGCGGTAAATTCAAAGCCCGACGCGGGCCAATCACAGGTAATACTCCCATTCACCACGGCGGAACGCCCGTAGATCTTGAGGTTCTCCAGAACCTTTGCGGGAGAGAAGGTCTTTTCGCTGTAATCGGTGGGAGGCGTGGGAGGCTGGGTCACGGCCTCGGTAGGGGTATCCGTAATGCCTGCGGCGGTGGTAGCGGCTTCCCCGTTTCCCGCGTTGCATCCCGTGAGAATACACAGGGAAAGGATCAGGCACAACAGCGCGCCAAAAGTGTTTCGTTTCATCATTCCACAGCTCCTTTCTTTGTTACGCTCATTATAGCACGCCGGGATTGAAAAAACAAGAGGGGGGCAAAGATTAAATTTGTGAACATTTTTCAACATTCTTCCCGATCTTTTCCAATGGGTTTGACAGCGAAGCGTTTTTGTGCTATAATGATATATTATGAATCTATAGTTTTATATTCCCATTTTTGGAAAGGAGCTTACCATGCCATTCTTGATCATTGGCGGCGCGATCCTCTTTGTTCTTGTGAGCCTGCTCGCAGTCTGCCGTTGGGTCTATGAAAAAGCCTTTTACGTTCCCAAGCATAAGAAATTTGCCGATCCCCACGCCTATTTTGGCAGAGAGAAGGACGAGGAATGCCGCCGTCGTCTCTACGCCCTGGTGGATATGCTGGCAGATACCCCGGCCGAGGATGTCTCGATCGTTTCCTACGACGGTCTGCGCCTGGCGGGCCATTACTATCACCACGCCGACGGTGCCCCGGTAAAGATCATCTTTCACGGCTGGCGAAGCACCTACCTGCGGGATTGCGGCGGCGGTGCCGAAATGGCTTGGCACGCGGGCTACAATCTGCTCCTGGTGGATCAACGCGCCCTTGGCGGGAGTGAGGGTCACACCATCACCTTTGGAATCAAAGAAAAATACGATTGTCTCTCCTGGATCCAATACGTCATCGACCGCTTTGGGGAGGACGTAAAGATCATTTTGGGCGGCATCTCCATGGGAGCGGCTACGGTGCTCATGGCATCGGCACTCGATCTTCCCAAAAACGTCAAGTGTATTTCCGCCGACTGCGGCTTCACCTCCCCCGAGGCCATCATTCGCAAGGTCTGCCGCGAGGATATGGGCGTGCCCGATTGGCTGGGCTTTCCCTTCGTCCGCCTGGGCGCGCGGATCTTTGGCGGCTTTTCCATCCGCGACGGCGGTGCGTTGGAGGCTGTGAAGCACGCCAAGGTCCCTTTGATGATCATGCACGGAGACGAGGATGACTTTGTTCCCTTCTCCATGTGCCACGAGATCTACAACGCCATTCCCGGCGAAAAGGTGCTTTTGACGGTGGAGGGCGCGGGACACGGACTCTCCTATTTTGAGGAGACCGAGCGCTACGAGGCCACCCTGCGCGACTTTGAAAGCCGCGCCCTGATGCAATGACCCAAGAATTTTAAAATCAAGGAGGACATCTGCGTTGAACACCGCGGACAAGTACTACGATAAAATGACCAAAACCCCGGTCTCCAGTCTCATCATCCGTTTGGGGATCCCCACCACGATTTCCATGCTGATCACTGGAATCTACAACCTGGCGGACACCTACTTTGTGGGTACTCTGGGCGAGAGCGCACAAGCGGCAACCGGAATTTTGTTTACCCTGCAATGCATTATTCAGGCCGTGGCCTTTATGCTGGGACACGGCTCGGGCACCTTTGTTTCCAAGGCCCTGGCCGAGAAGGACACCAAGGAAGCCACCACCTACGTTTCCACCGCCTTCTTTACCGGCGCGGCGGCGGGAACCCTGCTCACGGTGATCGGACTTTCGGTCCTCGCCCCCTTTATGCGGCTTTTGGGCTCCACCGACACCATTCTCCCCTATGCCTGCGACTACGGTATGTGGGTATTGATCTCCTGCCCCTTTATGATCTGCTCCCTGATTCTAAATAACAATCTGCGCTATGAGGGCAAGGCCCTTTACGCCATGTTCGGTCTGACCGCGGGCGGTATCCTGAATATTTTTGGTGACTGGATCCTGATTGAGTTTTTCCATATGGGCGTTTACGGTGCGGGACTCTCCACCGCCGTATCCCAGATGATCAGCTTCCTGATCCTTTTGATCCTCTATTTGAAGATGGCGCAGAGCACGATCTCCATCAAGGAGGTCAGCCGCAATGCGGAGGTTTACTGGGGAATTCTCCGTGTCGGCTTCCCCTCCCTGATCCGTCAGGGTCTGACCTCGATCTCCAACGGCCTCCTCAACAATCTTACCAAGCCCTTTGGCGACGCCGCCATTGCCGCCATCAGCGTGGTCAACCGCTTCTCCTCTTTGGTGATGTGCGTAGGTTTGGGAATTGGACAAGGCTTCCAGCCCGTGGCCTCCTTTAACTACCAGGCAAAGAAATACAAGCGGGTAAAGCAGGGACTGATCTTTACCACGGTGTTCGGCTTTGGTCTTGTGGCACTTCTCTCGGTGGGCGGCTTTGCCTTTGCGGAATCCATCGTTCGGATCTTCCAAAAGGAGCCCCGCGTTGTTGAGATCGGTGCCCCCGCCCTGCGTTACGCCACCGTTGGATTGCTCTTCCTTCCCCTCTCGGTTCCCGTCAATATGCTCTACCAAAGCATCCGCAAGGCCGGAGTAGCCTCCTTCCTCTCGATCCTGCGCTCGGGCGCAGTTCTCATCCCCGTCCTGCTGATTGGCGTGCATTTCCTGCAGCTGACCGGCATCCTCTTGGCACAGCCCATTTCGGATTGCATTACCGGACTGATCAGTATTCCCTTTATCATTCACTTTTTAAAGAACACTCCGGATGAAGAATAAACATCGCATCCAATAAAAAGCAGCGTAGCCTCTCATGTATGGCTACGCTGTTTTTTGATGCTCTTTTGGAAGCGCCGTTCCCTACGGACAGAAGCACAAGCATCCCCCCTCCACCTCAACTCTTTTTTGTGAAAGTTTTTGAGGGGATAGGGGTGTGGGGGAAGGGGAATTTTTTCAAAAAGTTCCCCTTCCCCCACGACCTTATTCACCGATAATAAACATAATAAACAATGATGGTGCGCTCGACGCCGCCGTGCTCCAGGTCGGGGGCGGTGATGACCACGCCGTCCTTGGAAAGCAGCTCCCAGGCCTGCATTTGCTCGACCTTGCAACGCAGAATCACGTCCGCCGAGGCAAAAACAATCAACTCGTCATCGCGGATGTTCAGGCCACCGTTGCGTCCCACCACCTCGTCCACGTCGTTGATCTTCTCGGTAACGTAGCGAATGTGATGGTTGCTCATCTGCCGCGCCATTTCCCACTTGTATTGCTTGCTGTTGGGATTTTTACTTTTTCGTTTAAAGAGCTTGAACATGAAAAAGAGTTCCTTTCGGTTTGATCTTAAAAATAGCCTTTGGTTGCGTCGCCCACCAAAAAGGCTTTGGCCGCCTCATATTCGGCGCGAAGGCGCAGGGCTTTTTCGGAATTGGGATCAAAATTTGCCTTGCGCAAACCGCGCAGCATGATGTTTTTGGGGGTCTCCTCGGGATCAATGAGCTCCAGCGCGGCAACCTCGTAGCCACCCGCCTCCATACGCTTCAAGCGCAGGGCGTCGGTAGCGGCGTCGCAAAGCTTTTGCCGAAGCATGGAATGCTCTGCCACAAAGGAAAGCGCGGCACAGTCCAGCATATGATTCATTTCGTGATGACAGCAGGGGGTGGAAAGAATGACGTTTGCCCGCCACTCCAAGGCCTTGTTGAGCACCAGGTCGGTGGCAATATCACAGGCGTGGAGGGAGATCACCAGATGCACCTGCTCCGAGACCTCGAATTTGCCCACGTCCATGCAAAGAAACTGCAAACCGTCAAAGCCCAGCGCCCGTGCGGTGGCATTGCAATGCTCCACCACGTCGGGCTTGAGATCCACACCGGTCATCACTACCCGGCGTCCCAGGATATTGGCAAAATAGTGATACGCCGCAAAGGAAAGATAGCTTTTTCCGCAGCAGAGATCGCAGATGCGCAGATCTTCTTCCTCCGGAAGATGCCCCAGGCAATCCCGGATCAGCTCCAGGAATCGGTTGATCTGTCGGAACTTGGATTGCTTTTTATCACGCACGCGGCCGTTCTCGTCGCTCACGTCCAGCAAGCGAAGGAAGGGCTCGCTGCCGTTCAAAATATAGGTCTTTTTTCGATTGTTGCTCTGCACCTCGGCGCGGGGCGCATCCCCCTGTGCCAGGGCGCGGGACAGCTTGTCACCGCCAATCAAAGTCACCTTCCCGCTCTTGGCGCGGCGAAGCTCGCACTCGCCCACGGTGGTAAGCAGATTGATCTGTCCAAAGGCCGCCACCAGTGCCTGCAGACGGGTGGTATCCTCCGCCTCCAGGTTTTCGTGCATGGCCTTGTTGTCCCGCTTCAGGGTCTCGGCCTGCAAACGCAAGCGTCCGCCGATCTGCCGCGGGGTGAGGGTCATACGTACAATATCCGACTCCATTGGCTTGGAGAATACCGCCTTTTTCAGCGCCCCCGCCGAAAAAGCACGGCATAGCAAGGCCACCATTGTTTGCTCCATACCCTGCCTCCGTCAATCCTGCCCGGGGGTTTCGGAATCCTCGCCGTCCTTCTTCTTTTTTCGGATGCGGAACTTGGAAAGATCCAGCTTGGATTCCTTTCCCGCCCAGATCCGCTTAAAGTTCTCCCGATGCATAAAGAGAACGAAAGCCATGGTGCAAAAGGCCATAGCAACGTTCAAGCCGTCGTTGGCGAACCAATAAAACAGCATGGGATACACCAAAGCACACATGATGGACGCCAGGGAGACCAAACGGGTTCCAATGGCCACCACCAAAAAGACGAACAGCAAAAACAGAAAAATAACGGGATGGATCGCCAACGCGGCCATACCGGCACAGGCAACCCCCTTGCCGCCCTTGAAGCGATAGAAAATGGGAAACATATGGCCAAAAACCACAAAGAACATCGCCAACGCGCCCCCATCCACGCCGTAGATCAGGCGTCCCAGCCATACGGCAAGGATGGCCTTCAAAAAATCGCAGATCATGGTCAAGGCCGCCGCCTTCAGACCAAAGGTGCGGAGCATATTGGTGGTTCCCGCGTTACCGCTTCCATGCTGACGGATATCGTCGTGATAGATCAGCTTGGAAAAGATAATGGCGGGATTGATGCTTCCCAGCAAATACGGGATGATGATACAGGCCAGTGCCCCAACGAAAAAGGCAAGGGCACGGGGCGTTCCACGCAATCCCACGGAATCACAGAACGCAATGGTCAGATTCCAAGCCACCTCAATGGGCTCGCCGGGAATCGCTTCCGAAAAAAGCATAAAATATTCCTCCTATCAGAACAGCTCGATCAGATCCTTAGGGCTCTGGGTAAAATCGTAGAAGCTACCGTCGGGACGGATGCAAGCCATATCCTCAATACGGCAACCGTATTTGCCCTCCAGGTAGATGCCGGGCTCAAAGGTTACCACGTGGCCGCGCTCCAGAACGTCCTTCTCCCCGGCACCAAAGGAAAGGCGGGGATTTTCGTGAATCAACAGACCCACGCCGTGTCCCAGGGAATGACCAAAGCAGCCCTCGTATCCGGCACCGTTGATAATGTTGCGGGCAATGGCATCCAGCTCACGGCAGGAAACACCCTCGGCGGCGGCCTCCAGAGCCGCGGTCTGGGCCTTGAGAACCGTGTTGTACACCTTTTTGATGTCGGCATCGGCCTTGCCAAGCACCACGGTACGGGTCATGTCCGAGCAGTAGCCGTCCACCCGCGCGCCAAAGTCCATGGTCAAAAAGCCCTTTTCCAGCTTGCAACGGCGGGGTACACCGTGGGGACGGGCCGAATTGGTTCCCGACACCGCAATGGTATCAAAGGCAATGGCCTCGGCACCGTTTTTACGCATGAAGAACTCGATCTCCAGAGCCACCTCGATCTCGGTCATCTCGGGACGGATCCAGCCAATGATGTGCTCAAAGGCCGCGTCGGTCACGGCCTGGGCTCTGGCAATGATCTCCAGCTCCTCGGCATCCTTGCAGATGCGAAGCTTGGAAAGAATCTCGGAAGCCCCGCCGGAAAGGGTAAAGTCCTTGAGCAGGTCGCAGTAGCGGCGGAAGGTGGCACAGGACAGGGCCTGATCCTCGGTAGCAACGGTTTTGGCACCGTTGTCAGACAGAAGTCCCCCAATGCAAAGCATCATTCCCCCCTCGGGAACCACTACGGCAAGCTCCTTGGAGGTTTGGGCACGTGCCGCCTCGGCATAGCGGAAATCGGTGATCAGGTACGACTGCTTTTGGGTAACCAGCACCAAACCGTCGTCAAAATCAAATCCCGAAAGATAGCGTTGATTGCGTTTATCCGAAATAATGGCCGCGTCGTAGCCGGCTTCTGCCAGGGCTGCGCGAAATTTAGTAAGATGAGACATAAAAAACCTCTTTCTCCTTTGCAGGCATTTCAACCGGGATTTGAGGCAACGCCTTGCCACGCCCGGAAATTACTTATTATTATACCATATCTTTTGCCAAATGTATAGAGTTTCTTCCAAATTTTTTTCGGTTTGAACCCTTTTATGACAAAATTATCTTCCCTTTTCGAGTATAATAGGGGAAAGAAAGGAGGACTCCATGGAAACCGATCTCTACGCCGATCTCTATTTTTTGATCAACGCAAGCATGGACCTGCTTTGCCTGATGATCTCCGCCTCGCTCCTCCACCGACGCCTGGGGCGACTGCGTGGGCTCCTGGCCGCGGCGCTGGGAGGTGGCTACGCCCTGCTCTCTCTGCTCCTGGGATGGGATGGGCTTGGGGGATTCTTCGCCGACGTCCTGGCGGCCTTTCTCCTGTGTGCCCTGGCCACAGGAACGCGGCATGGCTTTTGGCGCGCCACATTGCGCATCACTCCCGTATTTCTGTTTGTTTCCATGACCCTTGGAGGAATCATGACGGCGCTGTATAGCTGTCTCAACCGTCTGCAGCTTCCCTTTGACGCCTGGGAGGGCGAAAATCTCTCCGCCTGGAGCTTTGCCCTGGTGGGATGTCTGGCGGCACTGGTTACGGCAAAGGGAGGACGCTTTTGGAAACGGGCAAAAAAGACCGTGACCGTTCAAATAGAAGCAGTACTCTTTGGCACCTCGGTCACTCTGTATGCCCTGGAGGATACGGGAAATCTGCTCCGTGACCCGGTCAGTGGAAAAAGCGTCATTGTTGCCGATCTGGCCGCTCTGGCGTCGGCCCTCCCTCCCATCTTGGTTCAGGCTTGTCACCGGGGAGATTGCACCCATTGGCTGACCCAAGGCGGAGACGATGCCCGACGCACCCGTCCCGTGGTGGCGCACACCGCCGGCGGTCAGCGGTTGCTTTTGGCCATTCTTCCCGATGCCCTCTATATCACCAAGCACGGGGAACGCTACGCCGCCGACTATCTCATCGCTCCCACTCCGATGCCCAACGCTCTGCCCACGGGGCTGAACGCCGTGATCGCCGCCGATTGACCAAAGGGGCAAAAACAATTCAAAAATCTATTTTTCAGGAGGAATATTATGAAGCTGATTCAGCGGATCCGCCTATGGCTTGCCGCCCATAGCAAATCCAAAAGCATTTTTTACATCAACGGCCCCGAGGTGCTGCCGCCTCCCCTGCCCCAGGAGCAAGAGGCCGCGTACATTGCCCGCCTGGAGGACGAAAGTGCCCGCGCCGTGCTGGTGGAGCACAATCTGCGCCTGGTGGTGTATATTGCCAAGCGCTTTGAAAACACCGGCACCGGCATTGAGGATCTGATCTCCATTGGCACGGTGGGACTGATCAAGGCCATCAACAGCTTTCGCGCCGAAAAGAACATCAAGCTGGCCACCTACGCCTCCCGATGCATTGAGAACGAGATCCTGATGCACATTCGAAAGAACGGAGGCCAAAAATGTGAGATCTCTATTGACGAGCCCCTGAATGTGGATTGGGACGGCAACGAGCTTCTTCTCTCGGACATTCTCGGCAACGACGAGGACAGCGTCTCCTACGACCTGGAGCAACGGGAGGAGCGTAAAATGGTACGGGCCGCCGTGGCTATGCTGGATCCGCGGGAACGGGAGCTGATTGAGCTACGCTACGGCCTTCGCAACGGCTCCGAAATGACGCAAAAGGAGGTGGCCGACCTCCTTGGCATTTCCCAATCCTACATCTCCCGCCTGGAAAAACGCATCCTGCACCGCTTGCGGGAAACTCTGGCGGGAAAAATATAGCTTTTTTGTTGATGGGAGCGTTTTTTTCCAAAAGGCGCTCCCGTCAATATCTCCTCGGCTTCAAAGATGCGAAAAATGCAGATTTTTCATCTTTCTATTTACTTTTTCATAGGCGCATGCTATAATAAAATCAATACAATGTGCGGAGGCATCTATGAAAACGGTCGATCTGTTAAAATTATCGGAAATGGAAAATCTTGCGGTTTCCTCCTTGTTCTCCATGAAGCAATTCTGGAAGGAGGGTCACACCTACGTTATGAAGGCACCGCGAAAGCAAAATGCCCTTTTGTGGTTTTGCGGTTGTGAGGGGACATTCACATTCAAAACCGGATCGGTTCTCCCGGTTCCGCGGGGAGCTCTGGTGTCGATCCCCCAAGGAAGCGAATATTCCGTCCGGTTCCTGCATTGCGATGGCACTCCCGTTACCCTGCTTGTGGAATTCTGCCTGTTTTCCGAGCAACCCCTCTGCATCTCCTCCGAAATTGAGATTCTGGAAAAAAGCCTTACGGATATGGAGGTCATTGCCATTTTGACCCGGCTCCCCTCCTATTTTTCCATGCCCTCCCGTCCAATGCTGGAGATCCAAAGCGATCTGTATAAGCTCCTTTCCCTGCTGGCTCTGCGGAAAGAGCGCAGGATCATTCGCCGCCGCGGCCTGCAAACCATTGAAAAAGGGATCCGCTATTTGCAAACCGACGAGAAGCAGACCCTCTCCGTAGAAGAGATCGCGCGAAGCTGCTTTGTCACTCCCGCGTATTTTCGTAGGTTGTTCAAGGAATACACCGGAATGTCCCCCTCGGAGTATCGCGCCAAACGAAAGGCCGAGCAGGCCAAAACCCTGCTTTTGCACACCGATCTCTCCGTTGCCGAAATTGCGGGACAGTTGGGCTATGACAATCCCTCCTATTTCTGCCGCGCCTTCAAAAAGGAAACCGGCACGGCTCCCACCGAATATCAAAAAGCCATGGGCAACAGTATCGAAAAGTGAAGATTTTGTTTCTGCCTGTGCCTTGAAAAAATCCGTTGTTCGCTGTATAATCAAGTCGTTGAAAGAAACGAAAGGAATACAAAAGCATGGAAAAGATCAAGGTTACGGTTTGGAACGAATATTACCACGAATGCACCAGCGAAAAAATTGCCAAGGTGTATCCCAAGGGGATCCACGGTGCCATTGCCGAGGGCTTGGAGGCTTACCCCGAGCTGGAGGTGCGCACCGCTACGCTGGATATGCCGGAATGCGGATTGGACGAAGAAACGCTGAACAATACCGACGTTCTGATCTGGTGGGCCCACAAACGCCACGCGGCCATTCCCGATGAGATTGCCGAGCGAGTACAAAAGCGCGTGCTGGATGGCATGGGCTTCATCGTTCTCCATTCGGGACATCTTTGCAAGCCCTTCGTGCGCCTGATGGGCACGGTTTGCCGCTCCAAATGGAGAGAAAACAATGAGAAAGAACGCATTTGGGTCATCGAGCCGGGGCATCCCATCGCCCACGGTCTGCCCGAATACATCGAGCTCCCGCAAGAGGAGACCTACGGCGAGCGGTTTGAAATTCCCGCCCCCGATTCCGTGGTGTTCGTCAGCTGGTTCTCGGGCGGCGAGGTCTTCCGTAGCGGTTGCTGCTTCCACCGCGGCATGGGTAAGATCTTCTATTTTCGTCCCGGTCACGAGGCCTATCCCACCTACTATCGCCAGGATATTCGCCAGGTCATTGCCAACGCGGTCTTCTGGGCAAAGCCCTCGGGCGGTCCCCGTCCCACCCTGGGCAAATTTGTACCGCCCCTGGAGCAGGTGGAAATTGCGGATCACTCCGATGAGGATCACACCCCCGTGGCTTGATTTTGAAGGAGTGGTACGATGAAAACAGTAAATATCGGTATCATCGGCGTGGGCGGCATTGCCAAAAAGCACATCAAGGAGCTGCTTGCCTATGAGGACGTCAAGATCACGGCCATTTGTGATATTGATCCCAAGGCCATTGGGGAGAAGAACGAGCAACTGCAGCTTCCCGCCGAAAAATGCTATGAAAATTACCTGGATCTGATCGCCGACCCCGACGTGGACGCGGTGGAGATCTGTACCCCCAACCATCTCCACGCACCAATGGCCATCGATGCCCTGAAGGCGGGCAAGCCCGTGAACCTGGAAAAGCCCCTTGCCATGAGCTACGGGGAGGCCTTGCAGATCCTGGAGGCCGAAAAGCAAAGTCCTGCCTTTGGCATGACCTGCTTCTCTTACCGCTTCAAGCCGGCGGTTCGCTTTGCCAAGCATCTTGTGGACAGCGGTGCCATTGGAAGGATCGTGGGACTGAACGTGGCGTATCTGAAAAGCAGTGCCTTTTGGGAAGGTCGCCGCCTGGAGTGGCGGTTTGTTAAGGAATACGCCGCCTCGGGCGTGATCGGTGACCTGGGCGTTCACCTGATCGATCTGGCCCAACTTCTCGCGGGCAACATCACCGAGCTTTGTGCCACGCAAAACATCGTGGTTACGGAGCGAAAGCGTTTGGATAGCGAGGAGAGCGCCCCTGTGGAAACCGACGATCAATGCAGCTTTATTGCAAAATTCGCCAACGGCGCGGACGGTAGCTTCCACATCACCCGTTGTGCCATTGGACACGCCAACACCATTCGCTACGACGTGTACGGAAACAAGGGCTCCCTTTCCTTCGGCCTCAACAATCCCACCGTCCTGGGAGTATGTCAAGGCGAGGGAGATCCAAAGGACCTGCGTTTGGAAACGGTGGAGGTACCAAAGGAATTCTACCTGGAGCAGGAGCGCGCCTTTGTGGACGCCATGAAAGGCAAGCGCGATCCCCTGTTCCCCACCCTCGCCCATGGCGCGCAGGGACAGCAGGTTGTTGACGCCATTCTCCAATCCGCCGCCGAAAGACGTTGGATCGAGATCTAATCACTATGTAAAAACCGCTTTTACTATCCTTGAGATAGTAAAAGCGGTTTTTATTATTTGTGATATGCGATTCTTATTTTACCAAGTGACGCTTGATCTTCTTGGAGGTGGTCTTTTCGAAGGGCTCGTAACGGAATTCCACATCGCGGATATGCTTATAAGATACCAGCTTGTGGTTCATCTTGTTCACCTGGGCGCGAACCGTCTCCTCAATCTTCTCGTGCTCCTCGTTTCGCTCAAACTTATCCATCTGGGGATAAACCAGAGCCGTCAGAGTCACCTCATCGGAGTCCTCGGCCTTCCGTCCCAAAACCACGCACTCGGCAATGGTATCGATCTTTCCAAGGTATTCCTCGATCTCCTCGGGGAACACGTTTTTGCCGTTCTCCAGCACGATCACGTTCTTCTTCCGTCCCGTGATGAAGATATAGCCGTCATCATCCATGTAACCCACGTCACCCGTGCAGAACCAACCGTCCTCGGTAAAGACCTTGGCAGTCTCCTCGGGCTTTTTGTAGTAGCCAAGCATTACGTTGTCGCCCTGTACCTGGATCTCGCCCTCAGCATAGCCCAGATCGTTCTCATGCTCGGAGGCAATGCGGACCTGACAGCAAGGCACGGCAGGACCTACCGAGCCGCGCTTAGGCGCGTAGTAGGGGCTGACCGCGATCAGGGGAGCGCACTCGGTAATGCCGTAGCCCTCGTAAATATCAATACCGAACTCGGCAAAGGTAGCGGTCAATTCGGGATTGAGAGCGGCGCCGCCGCAAACGATCTTCTTCAAATTTCCGCCAAAGGCCGCGGTCACCTGCTTGAACAGGGTGGCACGCAGGTCCACGTTCACACCGCGCATCACGCGAGAGACCTTGGTAAGGCCCTTGAGCAGCTTATCCTTTTTGCCCTTCTTGGCCTCCTCCCAGATCTTCTTATTCATAGTGCTGACGAACAGAGGAACCAGAACCAGGCCCGTGGGCTTGAAGGTTGCAAAATTCTTGAGCACACGCTTCAGGCTATCGTTGATAGCAATATTCATACCGTAGTTGAGAGCCGCCAGCATGATGGCAAGCTCGTAGGTATGGTGAATGGGCAGTACCGACACGATGGAATCGTCGGCCGAGAAATTCACCGACTCACAAGCCGAGTTCACCACCGAAACCACGTTCTTTTCCGAGATCATCACGCATTTACTGCTTCCCGTGGTACCCGAGGTAAAGAGCATTTCTATCATGCGATCAGGATCCAGCAGCTGGGGATACTCGTAGCCACGCTTCAGCTCCTCCTCACCCATTTCCATCAACTCGCTGTAAGGCAGGATCCGCTCGGAGAGCTCCGCGCCCTTCTCGGGAGCCAGGGGAATGAGCACCTTTACCGTAGGATGCTCCTGCTCCAGATGCTTGAACTTTTCATTAAAGGTATGGGAATAAATAATGGCGTCCACCTCGGCAAACTCCAAAAAGCCCTCGATCTCGTCCACGGCCAGCTCCCGATCCAGGGGAACGGCAACACCGCCCGCGGCAATGGTGGAAACATAGGAGACCACCCACTCCACCGAGGTCTCACCGATCACGGCAATCCGCTTGCCGGCCAGTCCTGCGGCGCGCAATCCTGCGGCCTGCTGCAAAAACTTGGCAGAAAGATTTTTATAGGTAATGGACAGCAGATTGTGCTGACGGTCAAAATACCGGTACGCGGTACGATCACCAAAGGATGCGATCTTGGTTGCAAAATCGGCAATGCTTTCAATGGGCGTATAGATACGCTCGGTCTTTTTTACTTTACTCATGTTCACTCGTCGCCAATGCGGCGCCTCCTATCGTATTTTCGGACGCGCTTTTCGCATCCGGAGATTTCATTTTTTCCTTGTTGGAATATACCTGGGTCACAAGCAGCCCGACCTGGGCCAGCTGCTCCTTGGAGATGCCGCTGACGATCTTACCGATAAACGCGGCAGAGGCCTCCTTCAAACGCTCCAGCACCGGCTGGGAGATACTGCACAGATGGATCAGCACCGATCGACGGTCCTTTTCGTCGGGGTTGACGGTAACGTACTTCTTTCGCCGCAGGCTTTCCACCGCCTGGCTGATCATGCCCTTGGAAAGATGCACCGTTTCGCTGATCCCCTTGACCGTATTCTTTTCGGGGTGCTGCTTTAAAGACATGAGAACGTCGATCTCGTTTCGTGTAAAGCCGAGATCCACCACGGAATGGTAACAGTAAGCGCGAAAATACTTACTGACGTCCAACAGCTTGGTAAAGGTGTTGTAAACCTCCTCCGTGTCATAGGACGCTCGGTTGCGGGGCTCGTCATTCTCGGCCAAGCCATCACTTCCTTTCAATCATACTTTGGGTTGCACAACCTTGATTATAGCAAATTTTTCATCGGTTGTCAAGTAAAAATTCGTTTAATACAAAACGATTTTAAAAAAAACGAATGCCGACGGAGCAGTTGCCCCGTCGGCATTCATGTTATAAGGAATTAACCCACTCCGTACAGGGTCAGAATCTGCTGGAAAGCGGTCTCGGTGGCTGCGCCGGAGGAAGCCCACTGGGAAGCCCACTGCGTGGTGCCCTTGGTGCAGTTGGTGATCATCTTTCTGGGGTCTACGGTGAATACGAAGGAGTAGATCTGGCAGAAGTCGAAGGTGATGGTATCACGGATCAGGTCATACATATCGGCCAGTCTTTCATCGGGAGCGTAGCGAAGCTTTACGCAAGCATCGAAGTAAACGGGAGCGATCTGACGGTAGGACTCGGAAGCCATGCACTCGATCAGCGCGGAAGACTCCTGAAGATCCTCGGCCTCAATGGGAACCATCCACGCGGCGTGGTGGTTTGCTACGTTACTGATGTACTTTTCCTGATCCTCGCTTCCCTTCGGAACCGGAACTACACCGTAGTTCATTTCCAGGCCCTGGCTGATCATGGTGTTGACCATTACCAGAGAGGTGGTGTACAGAATGGCACGCTCCTCAAAGAAGGCCTTGGTGTGTCCCTTGGTATCGTAAAGCAGGAAGTCGTTGGTATCGGTAGCTACGTTGAAACGGTCGATCCACTCGGTCATCTTGGAGGAATTGCCCATAAGCAGCTCAGGCACACCGTCGGTGTTCCGCTGAGAGTAACGATAACCCATAGCAAAGAACCAGGTCTCGATCTTCGCCTCGGTACCGGTAACCACGCCGAAGAAGTCGGAGTCGTCCTTAATACCGTTGCTGTTCAGATCCTGCCAACTGTCCTTAATCATAGCCATCATGTTATCAAAGGTCCACTCATTGGCAGCAACCATCTCATAGGGGTCTCTCATATTGTGAGCCTCGATGAGGTCGTTGTTAAAGAAGGTACCGTGCAGATGGTTCATAGTGGTTTTTGCGGAGTTTTCTACCAGACCGTAAACCACGTCATTGATCATCACCTCGTCCAGGAAGGCATCCGGCCACCAGGGAGCGGTGAGGTCGATGTAGTCGGTGTCACCCAGGTTCTGCAGCAGGCCCTGCTGGGTCAGCGCGCCGGGGAACAGGTTGTAGGCAATGATGGCGTCAAAAGCGTCGCCGGTGGTAGAGGTGGTCTCTACCAGCTTGAAGAACTCGGTACGGGCGTTGTTCCACTGGCCGTCCTTAGGCACCCAGGTGAGCTCGGCGCCGAGACGCTCCTCAACGGTAACCCATCTGCGGTAGATGGCGTTCTCTACAACGTTATCGCTGGTTTCTTCGGGAGCAATATCGTTCTTCATGTGCTGGCTAAAGAGGATCTTGATCTCACGGTTGAGCTTGAGATCGTCGGGAATGTTATCCAGCAGATAACCGTCCTCGTCGGTTCTGGCATCGGTTGCGCCGTCACCGGTTCCATTGGTCTGAGAGGGGTCTTTTGTGTTTTGCGGATCTTCGCCTTGCGTCTGGCAGCCAACGATGACGGAGGTCATCATGCAGAGCATCAGCAACGCACAGATCAAACGCACCCAAACAGTTGTTTTCATGGGGATTCTCCTTTGTTCGTAAAATTCGACATTCGTCGTTATTTTATATTATACTCCCTTTCCATCAAAAAAACAAGGGGTAGATATAACCTCAACCATGGGTGATTTTAACCTATTCGTGGCAAAAACAACAAAAAAAGAGGGGTGATTTATTCAAATACAACAACAAAAAAGCAGGCTGACCCAAAGGATCAGCCTGCAATAGAATTGCGAGACGGGGATTTCGATCAGCCCACGCCGTACAGCGCAAGAATCTGCTGGAAGGAGCTTTCGGTAATTGCTCCGTAGGAAGCCCACTGAGAAGCCCACTGACTGCTACCCCAGGTACAGTCGGTAATCATCTTTCTGGGGTCGGGATTAAATACGAAGGAATAGATCTGGCAGAAATCGAAGGTGATGGAATCACGGATCATATCGTACATTGCGGCCAGTCTGCCATCGGGAGCATAGCGAAGCTTTACGCAAGCCTCAAAGTACACGGGAGCCACCTGACGGTAGGACTCGGATGCCATGCACTCAATCATTGCGGCGGACTCCTGAAGATCATCACACTCGATCGGAACGCTCCAGATATCGTGGGTATTTGCCACGTTGCTCAGGTATCTCTCCTGGTTTTCGTCCTTCTTGGGAACCGGAACCACGCCGTAGTCCATTTCGATCTGCTTAGAGATACCAGCCTCTACCAGCTGAATGGAGGACATATACAGAATGGCGCGATCGGTGAAGAAGGCCGCGGTATGTCCCTTGGTATCATAGATCAGGAAATCGTTGGTATCGGTTGCCACGTTAAAGGCGTCGATCCACTCGGTCATCTTGGCGGCATCGTTCATGATCAGCTCGGGAATCCCCTCGGAGTTCCGTTGAGAGTAGCGGTAACCCATGGCAACGAACCAGGTCTCAATCTTTGCCTGCGTACCGGTCACTACGCCAAAGAAGTCATTATCATCCTTGGTACCGTTGCTGTTCAGGTCGGACCAGGTGCCCTTTACCATCTCCATCATGCGGTCAAACGTCCATTCGTTGGCATTCACCAGATCGTAGGGGCTTTCCAGATTGTAGGACTCGATGAGAGTGTTGTTGAAGAATACGCCGTGCAGGTTCCGCAGAGTTGCCTTGGAGGAGCTCTCTACCAAACCGTAAACCACGTCGTTGACCATCACCTCTTCCAGGAAAGACTGAGGCCACCAGGGCATGGTAAGGTCGATGTAATCGGTGTCACCCAGGTTCTGCACCAGACCCTGCTGTGCCAGAGCACCGGGGAACAGATTGTAGGAAAGCACGCCGTCAAAGGCATCGCCGGTGGTGGAGGTGGTCTCTACCATCTTGATAAACTCGGCACGCTTGCTGTTCCAAAGACCGTCCTTGGGAACCCAGGTGATCTCGATCCCCAGACGATCCTCAACGGTGGTCCATCTGCGATAAACGGCGTTTCCTACCACGTCGTTACTCAATTCTGCCACGGCAAACAGGTCAACCATCTGCTCGGTGCAAAGGATCTTCATTTCACGGTTGAAATTGAGATCTTCGGGAAGCGCGTCCAGCAAATAGCCGTCGGCATCGGTGGCGGGGCCGGTCTCCTCGGTGGTGCCGTTGGTAGCATTGCCGTTTTGGTTGGTAGAATCGGGATCGGTTCCGTTTCCACCGCAGCCAACAAACATTACGGCTACCATGCTGAGCATCAATACCAAGCAAAGGATGCGAGCCCATACAGAGGTTTGTTTCATTGTAAATCTCCTTTTGTTCATTATTTTCGACAAAGTCGCTACATCTATTATACATTTTTTTATAGAGAAAAACAAGGGGCGAATATAACCTCAACCATAGGTGTTTTTAACCTGTTCTTGGCAAAAATCACAAAAAAAGAGGGTTGATTTATTCAAATATAACAACAGAAAAAAAGAAGGGGCTGCCTCAAATTTTCGATTTGAGGCAGCCCCAAAAGGTTTTAAATCACTGTACGCCGTAAAGCGTCAGGATCTTGGCAAACTCCGACTCATAGGAACCACCAAGGCTTGCCCACTGGGTAGTCCAAGCGGTGCCGTTGTAAATGCAGTTGCGCACCGTGGTGTTGGCGGGAGACGCCATGCTTGCGCTGAAAAGATATACGAAATCAAAGGTGATGGAATCGCGGATCAGGTCGTACATTGCGCCCAGACGCTCGTCGGGAGCGTAGCGGAGCTTGATGCAGGTCTCAAAATACACGGGATCCACCTGACGGTAGGCCTCGGACGCCATACACTCGATGACGGCGGAGGAATTGTTTTTGCTATCCACGCTGACGGGGATGGCCCAGGCGTCGTGAGAGTTGGAAACGTGGTTGATGTAGTTCTCCTGCTCGGAGGTGCGCTTAGGGGTGGGAACGATGCCGTAATTGATCTCCAGATCCTTCAGACGGCTATCGGCCAGAAGAATCGAGGTCATGTAAAGGATCGCCCGCTCCTCCACGAACATATCACCGTGGGTGTTCTCATCGTAGCGGTAAAAATCCTGGGTGTTGATGGCCTTGTTCAGGGTTTCCACCGCCTCGGTGATAGAGGGGTCGCCCAAAAGCAGCTGCAGGTTGCCGTCGCCGTCCAAAGCCGACATACGGTAGCCCATGCCGTAAAACCAGCTGTCCATTTTGGGCTGGGTACCGGTGGATACGCCAAAGAAATCGCCCTTGTCCTTTTTGCCGTTGTCGTTAAGATCCTGGTAGGAATCCTTGATCAGCGCCATCATATTGTCAAAGGTCCATTCGTTGGCCGCCACCATATCGTAGGGGCTGGTCATCTGTCTTGCTTCCAGAAGCTCGTTATTGAAGAACACGCCGCACATATTGCGCAGGGTTCCCTTACTGCAGCTCTCCACCAGACCGAAGATGGTGTCGTTGAGAAGTGCCTCGTTCATGTAAACCGAGGGCCACCAGGGAGCGGTAAAATCAATGTACTCGGTATCGTACAGGTTCTCGGCCAGGCCCTGCACCGCCATAACGTAGGGGATCAGGTTGTAGCACATGGTGGCATCGTAGGCATCTCCGCCGGCAGAGGTGGACTGGATCTTTTGCACAAAGGAGCTGCGATTGCTCCAGTTGCCCTTTTCAAAGGTCCACTCAAATTCCACGCCAAGACGCTCCTCTACCGTGAGATTACGCTCGTAGATGGCGTTGGAAACCAGATCGTTGGTCTTTTCCGCGGCATAGTACTGCGCCTTTTGCTCGGAGCAGCCCAAAATGCGGAAGGTGGTGTTCAGGGTCACGTCGTCCAGATCGTCCAAAAGATAGCCGTTCTCATCGGTTTTCGCCGTGGTGACAGGGGGCTGGGTGGCCTCCGGGGCGCCCGTGGCGTTGCCGCCGCTTGGTTGAGAAGTGCCGGACGTTCCTCCGCAGGCCGCCAGGGTGGCGCAAACGGTACAAAGCATCAGCACCAATGCAAGTATGCGAATCGTGATGGTATTTGTTTTCATTCCTCGTTTCTCCTTTATCCAAATTGCACCGCAGTGCGGTTAAGTCCATTATATATGGAAAAAAACGCCCTGTCAATTGCTTTGGAACAAATTGGAACCAAACTCCCCTTTTCCCAATCGAAAATCGCATTTTAAAAATGCCGAAAAGATGAAAAAAATCTCCTTGGGAAAGGAAAGACGCCCGTTTGACGGGAAAATCCTTCCTTTCGCAAGGAGATCGATGTAATTTTGACGAATGAAAAATAGCGTTTTGGATTTTGGGAAATCCGCCGATCAAGTGGCAATTCCCGCAAACTGGTTGCTATACAGCTTGGCGTATTCCCCGTTCATGGCCAGGAGCGCGTCGTGATTTCCGGCCTCGGCCACTTTGCCGTCCTTGATCACCACGATCACGTCGGCGTCCCGAATGGTGGACAGACGGTGCGCAATGATCAGGGAGGTGCGATTCTTCATCAGTGCTACCAGAGCCTCCTGAATGTGCATCTCGGTACGGGTATCCACGTTGGAGGTAGCCTCGTCCAGGATCAGGATCTTGGGATCGGCCAGCACGGCACGGGCAATGGCCAGCAGCTGCCGCTGTCCCTGGGAAAGGTTGGAGCCCGATTCGGCCAGCTTGGTATCGTAGCCGTCGGGAAGGCGGTCAATAAAGAGATCGGCCTTTGCCATGGCCGCGGCGGCACGCATGGCCTCGTCGGTGGCCTCGGGATGTCCGTATTTGATGTTGTTCCGAATGGTATCCGAGAACAGCACCGTATCCTGAAGAACGATGGCGATCAGGTGGCGCAGCTCCTCCTTGGGAAGCTCGGTAATATTGACGCCGTCAATGGTGATCTCTCCCCCATCCAGCTCGTAAAAACGGGTGAGCAGATTGACCACGGTGGTCTTGCCCGAGCCGGTGGCACCAACGATGGCGATCTTCTGTCCCGGCTTGACCGAGAGGTTCAGCCCCTTGAGCACCGGTTCCCCGGGAACGTAACCAAACTGAATGTTCTTAAATTCGATGTTACCAACAAAGTTCTCCTCGGCAAAGTGACGGGTTCCTTCGTCCACCTCGTCGGGCTGATCCATGATCTCAAAGATCCGCTCGGCACCCGCCAGGGCCGTGAGAATACTGGAATACTGATTGGCGATCTGGTTGATGGGGTGGGTCAGCTTTTTGGAATACTGAAGCATGGCCTGGATGCTACCGATGGTCACGCCCCGCCCGTTGAGCACCATCCAGCCGCCCGCGGCGGCCACAAGCACGTACTGCAGGTTGCCGATGAAGTTCATAATCGGTCCCATGATCGAGCCCCATACCCTTGCCTTGACGGCGCAGGTGCGAAGCTCCGACGAGATCCCGCCAAACTTTTCCACCGACTCTGCCTCCTTACCGTAGGCTACCACGGTCTTGTAGGAGGTCACGGTCTCCTCCACCTGACCGTTCAGCTGCCCCAGCAGCTTTTGACGGCGGATAAAATATTTGCGCATAAACTTGGCAAGCTTGGAGGAAATAAAAATCGACAGCGGAATGGTCACCAGAGCGATCAAAGTCATGGCGGGGCTGTAATAGATCATCATGACCAAAGCACCCGTCAGAGTGAGCACACAGGAAAACAGTGCCGTGACCGACTGGGAAATGGCGTTGGAAACGTTCTCCACGTCGTTGGTCATACGCGACATGATGTCGCCGTGGCGGTGGGAATCGGTATATCCAATGGAAAGATGGGAGATCTTGGTGAACAGATCGTTTCGCATGGTGCGCACGGTTCCCTGGGCCAGCTTGGCCGAGAGAACGCCTTGGAAATAGGAAAGCACGGCACTGCAAACAAAGATCACTCCCATGAGGATCAAGTAGCCCTTCATGGCGTCAAAATCCACGTGGAGGTGTCCGCAGGCACCAATGTAGATGGTATCAATGGCCTTTGCCTGGAAGAAGGGCCCCAGAAGATCGGCCCCCGTGACCGCCAGCATGATAAAGACCAGGGCCAGAAGCAGCCATCCGTTCTTACCGATGTAGCGCATCAGGCGGAAAAGAGTGGCCTTGGTGTGCTTGGGCTTTTCGGCGTTCATGCGTCCCGCCATGGGGCCGCCGCCTCTGCGGGGACCTAAAGGAATGACGGGAACGTCATTTCGTTGCGTTGGCTTTTGTTGCTGATTCATGCTCCCACCCCTCCTTCCTCGGTCTGTTTCATCTGCGAACGGTAAATATCGCGATAAGTGGCACTGGTTCGCATCAGCTCCTCGTGGCTTCCGCAATCCCCAATGGTGCCGTTCTCAATGACGGCAATGCGGTCGGCGTTGCGCACGCTGGCAATCCGTTGCGCGATCAGGATCACCGTAGTGTCCTTCAGATTCTCCCGCAGGGCGGTCTGCAATTTTGCCTCGGTGGCAAGGTCCAGAGCCGAGGTGGCGTCGTCCAGGATCAGGATCTGGGGCTTACGTGCCAGAGCGCGGGCAATGGACAGACGTTGCTTTTGTCCACCCGAGAGGGAGGCTCCCTTCTCGGCAATAAAGGTATCGTAGTCCTCGGAGAAGGAGCGCACAAAGCCATCGGCCTGGGCAATCGACGCGGCGTGGGCAATCTCAGCCTCGCCTGCCCCGGGGTCGCCCCAGCGAATGTTGTTGGCAATGGTATCCGAAAAGAGCTCGCTCTTTTGCATCACGTAGCCGATCTTTTGGCGCAGGTCGGCAAGTCGGTAGTCCTTAACGGAAAGCCCGTCCACCAGGACCTCGCCCTCGGTGGCATCGTAAAAGCGGGGGATCAGATTGACCAGAGAAGTCTTTCCGCAGCCCGTGGCACCAATGATAGCAAAGGTCTCACCGCGCCGAACCTCCAGGTTGATGTGATGCAGCACGGGCTCACCACCGGTGCCGGGATAGCGGAAGGAGACACCGCGCATGGAGATGGCCACAGGCGCGGGCAGGCTTGTACGTGCCTTGCCGTCGGCAATGACGGGGGCGGTATCCAGCACCTCGGTCACACGCTTGGCCGAAGCCGCGGCGCGGGAGATCGACTGGAACATCATAGTTACCATCATAATGGAGGAAACCACCTGGGTCACGTAGGTAATACCCGCCATGATGGTACCCGTGGTCATGCCGGTGTTGGCCACCGATTCCAGCTGAATTCCACCGATGTAGATCAGGGCAATGACCGCGCCGTTTTGCACCACGTGCAGCACGGGAGTAACGATGGCCATTAACTTGAGCACCCGATAGTTCATGGAACAAAGACCGTCGTTGGCACGGCCAAAGCGGGCGGTCTCATGCTCCTCGCACACGTAGGCCTTGACCACCCGCGCGCCGCTGACGTTCTCCTGCACCACCGAGTTAACTCCGTCCAGCTGGGTCTGGATCTTGGAGTACATGGGAATGGCCTTGGAAAGCACCACGATCAGGGTGACCAGAAGGATGGGCAAGGAACAGAGCAGGATCACGCCAAAGCGCACCTCCAGCATCAACAGCATCACCGTGCCCCCAAGGAAAAACATGGGTGCGCGGACGAACATACGCAGGATCATTTCCACAAATTCCACGATCATGGAAATGTCGTTGGTCATACGGGTCACCAGAGAGCCCGTGGTAAAGCGGTCGGTCTGCTCAATGGAGAGGGACATGACCCGGGCGTAGGCGTCCCGCCGCAGGTCGTTGCCAAAGCTTTGGGCCGAATGAGCGGCGGTATAGGCACAGAAGGTGCCAAAGAAGCCGCCAACCAGGGTAATGAGCAACATCAGAATACCAAAGGTAATAATGATTTGAAATTGGGTATAGGATTCGCCCCACAGAAGGGACATGACCGACGAGGCAAATTTGGATTGGGCAATGGCCTCCAGACCGTTGTCCTCAATTCCGTAGTCCACGATAAAGGACATGAGAAAGGGCAGGCAGAGATCCGCCAACACCTCCCCCATCATCAACAGAGGGGAAATCATGGCGGTGAGCCAATAGGGCTTGAGATAGCGTACTAATCGTTTCAAAATGAGATTCCTTTCCTTTGTAATTGGGTTACCAAAAGTTGGCAGTGCAGGTTAAGAATTGTTTTCCGGGTGAGGGGACAAAATATTGTCACGCATCCGCTCCAGCAGCTGCCGCAGCGTCTCGGTCTCCTCCTTGGAGAAGCCTTGCATCAACACCGCGTCCAGAGCGTGCAGGCGATCTCGGACCTGCCGATTATGCGCTTTTCCTTCCTCGGTCAAAAACACCCGTACCGCGCGAAGGTCCTGCTCGTTTTGCTCCCGCCGTACCAGTCCCTCGGTTTCCATACGGCGCAGGGTCACGCTGACCGTGGGAGGCTTGAGGTGCGTCTGCCGAACCAGATCCAGCTGACTGCATCCGTCGGCGTGGATCAGGGCGCGCATGATCAGCCGCGCGCTGTCCTGGGCCATCACACCCTCCAGATCGTACATCCGCATACGGGCCTGGAACAGTCTTGCAACCTCGTTGACCAGCATAGGCGGCGTGGGTTGCGGATGGTAACTTCGCATCACGGGAGCCATCCATTCTTCCTTTTTCATTTCTGCTCCTTTCTTTTTTGCTGTTTAATTAGTTTACTAATAAATTATATTCATTTTTCTTCCTCATTTCAATAATTTTTTATGAACGAACAACGGTTTATTCGTGAACGTCCGCCGTTGCATATTTGATGGAGAACATGGTTATCATTGTTATTTATGAAACCCGCACCTTTGGAGCAAATTAGTATCAGCAAACCAAACGGCGGCTCACTCAGCAGCGCAATCGAGTTTTGCAAAAAGAAAGAAGGTGCAGAGCACCTGAAGATAGAAAGGTACGCTTGAAAACATGAACCAGCGAAGAATTGGGAAGCTCCTGTGCTGCGTTTTGCTGACCACCGCCATAGCGTTTACCGGCGTGATTTCGGCAGCGGGACAAAGCACATCCGAAAAGGAGCGTAACGCCACGAGCGTTGCGGCATTTTCTATGATCACAAACACCGCACCGCCCCTGCGACTGCAGCCAAGTCGCACCTCCACTCCCCTACCCGCCCTCTCCCCCGAGCAGCTGCAAGGGCTGCTTCTCTACCCCGGTGGAATGCCCTTTGGCGTCAAATTTTACACCGAGGGCGTGACCGTGGTGGGCTTTTGCGACGTGGAGACCGCCAACGGAAAGGTCAACCCCGCGGCCGAAGCCGGACTAAAACCCAAGGATCGGATCCTTTCGGTGAACGGCCAGCCCCTGACGGGTGCCGCCCAGCTGACCGAGTGGATCGAAAACAGCAACGGGGCCTGCTTGACCCTGCTCTGTCGCCGTGGCGACGCCGAGCTCGAGATCCGTCTCACCCCCGCATACTGCCCCGCCGAATCCCGCTATAAAACCGGCATCTGGGTCCGGGACAGCGGCGCGGGCATCGGCACGGTGACCTTTATTCTCCCCGAGAGCGGCGCCTTTGCCGGCCTGGGACACGGGATCTGCGACGGGGACACACGGGAGCTGGTTCCCATGAAGCGCGGAACCGTGGCAGATGTCACCATCAGCTCGGTGGTCAAGGGGGCTCCCGGAGCTCCGGGAGAGCTGAAGGGCTACTTTAACGCCGGAAAGGTGGGGACCCTGTTGGGCAACTCGGCTTGCGGGGTCTGGGGACTCTTTACCGAGGTGCCGGAGTGTACCTCCGAGCCTCTCCCCGTAGGACTTCGGGCGGAGGTTACCGAGGGCGAGGCCACCATTCTCTGCACCCTGGACTCCAATAAGGTGGGCTCTTACGAGGTCCGCCTCTCCAATATCAACCGCGACGCCGAGGGCTCCAAGTGCTTTACCGTCACGGTCACCGACCCCGACCTACTGGCAATCTCCGGGGGCATCGTCCAGGGCATGAGCGGAAGCCCCATCATTCAGGACGGTAAGATCGTAGGCGCCGTCACCCACGTCCTCATCAACGATCCCACCACGGGATACGGAATCTTTCTAGAAAATATGCTGAATCAGATGGGAGATTTGGCATCGTAAAAACGGACGCGCAATGCGCGCCCCTACAAACAATAACCTCGATACCATAGGGGCGACCGTCGGTCGTCCGCCAAAAAAGGCAATATCATTCCATAGCGGTTTGATATTGCCTTTTTGCTATTTTTTATAAATTCGTTATGGGAAAAAGAGCGTATTGTTTGTATTGAAACGGCGTTAGATTTTCATTGCTTTTAAAAACGCTTATAAAATACGAAGTATTACAAAATCCGCAAAGCTCCGAAATTTCATCCATGGGCAGGTCTGTTGTGAGCAAATATGCTTTGGCTTTTGAAATTCTCACCTTTTTCTGATAGCCTGACGGTGTCAGGTTGGTTTCTTCTTTGAATTTCCTTTGCAGATAAACCGGGTGCAAATGAAATTGATGCGCAAGATCTTCTAGTGTAATCTTTTCCGAAAAATGATCCTCTACGTATTTTTTTACTCTCTCAGCAATGGTTTTTTGATTGTTTTGCTGTTGCAGAGCAAATTGAACCTTGATTCTTCCGAGCAGTTCAAAAAGAGAGCAGACACAGTCAAAATCATTTTGGGAAACCAGTGCGGTAATCAGCTTTTTTATGATGCCGATTTCGGTTTCCGCGTCCAAAAGCTTGATAAAATGCGGATAGGTGCAAAAGATCTCTTTCCCCTTTTGCTCATTGTCAACCGTAAAATGAATCACGTATATTTCATTGAAACGATAGCTGTATACTCTGTCTCCCGGCCGGTGAAACCTGACGGAGCCTGCGGCTATCGGATATTTTTTCCCATTTATAACCGAATATCCACCGTCCTTCAAAAAAAGAACGAGCTCATAGCATTGTACCGTTCTTTCTTCCGTAATATCACCATACCTAAAAAGAGCGTTTGCGGGAACAAAACGGGCGGTGTCAATATATAATCCCAATCCTGCGACATAACTCATTGATCCCATCACCTCAAAGATTAAAATATTGTTATTTTTAGTTAAAATTTTGGATTGATATACTTGTGTTAATAGTATATCATATAAATACGAAAATGTCAATTCAAACAAAAATACAGAGGAAAATATGAAAAATGCTGTTTTGATTACCGGTTCTGCCGCAGGAACCGGATTGGTAATCGCCGAGAAATTTGCCAAAGAGGGATATGCTGTTTTTATAAGCAGTCGGAATAAATCCTCTGCAGAAAAAGCGGCAGAAGAACTCTGCGATCGGTACGGCATATACTCTTTGGGATTAAAATTGGATCCCCTGTCGGAAACCGACGTAGGAGAGGCATTTGAAGCGATTGAGGGCTCGGGGTGCTGCCTCAAGGCATTGATTCTGAACGCCGCCGATCTCGGGCTCGACATGCCGATGCTTACCACAGACGTAAAGGATTGGCTTCGTGTCATCAATACCAATTTGGGTTGGAATTTTGAAATAGCACAGAGATCTGCCCAAGTTATGACCCAAAAAGGCGGATCCATCGTTTTCATAGGATCAAACACCTCAACGAGGGCGATCAAAAACAGAAGCGCGTATATCGCCTCAAAGGGCGGGATCAATTCCCTGGTCAAGGCTTTGGCAGTAGAGCTGGGTGAATACGGCATCAGGGTGAACTGCCTGGCATCGGGCTCTATCAAAACGCTGCGCTGGGAGCAGCTTTCAAAGGAAGCTCAAGAAGCAAAAAAACACAGAGTGCCCCTCCATGATATTGCCGATTTTGAGGATATTGCCAACGCGGCATGGTTTTTATCCTGTGATATGTCAAAAAATATTACGGGTACGACATTGACCGTAGACGGCGGGGCTGACGCGCAGCTTTTTCCAAATTCTTAAACAAAGATGAAAGGAGAAATAAAATGAGAATCGAAAAAATCGAAACCATCAGAGTCAATATTCCTTTTGAGGCGCCTATATTATGGTCTCAGGGATACCGGAACTCCACCACAAGAACGCTGATAAAGGTTTATACCGACGAAGGGATAACGGGTATAGGGGAAACGAGAGGCGACAACGGCATTGAGGAAATGATCCGAGAAATGGCAAAAAAGCTTGTGGGAGAAGATCCCTTCCATATCGAGACCATTTTGGAAAGATTTCATATGAAATCCTATTTTCACGGTTATTTCGGTCTGAGTGCCATTGCCGGTATTGAAATTGCCCTTTGGGATATCATTGCAAAAAAAGCAGACAGACCCTTGTGCGAAATGATCGGCGGAATGTACCGAAAGGAAGTTCCGTTCTCGGGATATGTTTTCTTCCGACTGAAGGACGAAGAAACCGGCGCGGGCGGAGAAAAGACCCCCGAGGAGATCATCCAATTCTGCGACAAGGCAGTTGCGGAGCACGGCTTTGACTGTCTAAAGCTGAAGGGCGGAGCCCATGACCCCGCACATGAGATCAAGGTCTTAAGAGCCCTTCGGGAGCATTTTGGTCCCAAATTCAAGCTCAGAATCGATCCCAACGGATGCTGGAGCCCTCAGACCGCGATCAGATACGCAAGAGAGCTTGACGAGATCGGACTGGAGTATCTGGAGGATCCCTGTTGGGGTATTGAAGGAATGTCGAGGATCCGAAAGGATATTCACATTCCCATCGCCACCAATATGTGTGTTGTCAACTTTGACACCCTCCCCGTTGGAATCAGAGAAAACGCCTGCGACATCATTCTTGCGGACGCTCACAAATGGGGCGGCATCTGGGTCACCAAAAAGCTTGCGGCGGTATGCGAGGCATTCCACCTTGGAATGAGCATGCACGCGGGCGCGGAGCTTGGCGTTTCCACCGCGGTCAATATTCAGCTTGCCGCATCCACACCCCAGATCAACTATTCCATCGACGGGCACTATCATCACGAGCTGGACGACATCATCAAGGGTGGAAAGCACAAATATATCAACGGAAAGATGCGCGTCCCGGATGCGCCCGGCATCGGTGTTGAGCTGGATGAGGAAAAGGTTGCGTTTTACCATGAAAGATGGAAAAACCTTGCTTTCGAGGCGCTAAACGGTGAAAGACCCGATACCGACAGACACCTTTCGAGATGTCAGTTCTAAGGAGGAACGCAATATGGTAAACGAAGCGATCGCAGATTACAGAAGAAGATATGAGGCGTTGCTGCCAAGGCTCAACGCCGATATCGAAAAGTACCGCAAGGGGAATTTCAAAATCAAGATTGTGAAGAAGGACGGCACCCCCGTGGTTGCCAAGGTTCAGGCGGAGCAAAAAAAGCATTTATTTGATTTTGGCACCAGCGCGCTGATGCTCGGCAATATGGGCGACAAAGAGCAGGCGTATCGGGATGCGGTATCCAATTTGTTTAATCTCGTCACCACTACGTTCTGCTGGAACGTGATGGAGACCGAGCCCGGAAAATTCAGATTTGAGGAAGGCAGCGAGGAAATCTATCGCAGACCGCCCTCCGACCGCGTTTTGAATTTTGCCAAAGAAAACGACATGAAGGCAAAGGGGCAACCGCTATTTTGCGGCAGATGGTGTCCCGATTGGGTTCCCAAGGATCTGGACGAATTAAAGCGGCTTTGGATCCATTACGTCAAAGAGGTGGCAAAACGGTACGACGGGGAATACGGCATTTTTGACGTGGTGAACGAATCCTACCAAAGCAAAGGCTCCTGGCAAAATATGAGGAGTTGGCTTCCCATTCCGGTCGATGAATTTGTGAAATGGATGCTGGAAACGGCAGGGGAAATTTTCTCTGATCGCTGCGTCATGGAGCGAAACGAAGCAACGCACGTCAATTACGGCGAGCACGCAGACCGTTATTATCAGGAGAACAAAAAGCTGTTGGAGGAAGGCGTACGCCTTGATTCCATTGGCATCCAGTTCCATTTCTATAACGGTGACTCCTGTATGGAGAGGCTTGTTTCTTCCTCGGGGATAATAAGCCTGGAAACCATCTACGCCACCTATCAAAAGATGTCAACCCTGGGAGTCCCCCTCTACATCAGCGAGATCACCATCCCCTCGGTATACGAGGGAATGACGCTTGACGAGGGAGAAGAATTTCAAGCCGAATTGCTGGAGTCGCTTTACAGACTTTGGTTCTCGATCCCCAATATGCGTGGCATCATATACTGGAACATCAAGGACGGCGACGCCTGGGGAAAACAAGCCGAATGTCGCGGCTGCCTGATCGACGAATATGTGCGCAAAAAGAAATCTTATTATGCGCTTGAACACCTGATCAAGCGGGAATGGAACACCTGTGTCACCTCCGAGACCGATCAAGACGGCGTTTTGGAATTTTCGGGATTTTACGGAGATTACAGTATCACCGTGATCAAAGAAGGTGCGCCCCATCAAAAATACAACGTATCCTTTGATCAAACAACCGATACGTTCACGGTAATCGTATAAGCCACAGCAAAATTGAACAGAGAAAAGGCAATATCATTCCGACACAAATCGAGGTGATATTGCCTTTGCTTTTTCTGTTTTTCAAATGATTTCCAACTCGTTCGCGTCCGGGAATGCGGGATACACGTCGTCCAGATTGTCGGAATACCAGTATGCCACGGAGGAGATATCATCCTGCAGAGGGTGGTATCTCTTTCCGCTTCTCCAGCCCAGTGCCTGAATGGTCACCCGCAGATCCTTTTCAAAATAGATGGGATCGGTGATGTGCCAGCGGTACATATTGAAATAGCGTTGCGATTTGTAGGTCTCGTCGATGGCACTCACCTTGGAAAGTCCCGTGTAGGGGGTGGTAAATTCCACGTATTTACCGTCCACATCAAAATTATAGGCTCCGCAGAAATAGTCCTCGGTTCCCGTGCCGCAAATGCTGGGGAACTCGGTATCTCCGTCGATGTAGAACTTGATCTCGCCCTCACCCCACCATCGGTTGGACTTGACGCCCCAAAACAGATAGGTTCCCACGTAGTGACCCTTTCCCTTGATATTATCAAGGATCACATAATTCTCCTTATAGGGCAGCGGATTGACCCGTCGGAACTGGGCGTGAAAATAAAGGCTGTCCTCGGGGATCGTTTTCTCCTCGCAGTCGATCTGATAGTAGATGTTGCAAGCAGAGTCCCCCGTGTTCTCAATCTCGATGCGGAAGGACTTGAAATAGGGCATCTCAAAATAGCAGTTGAGCCCTCGGTTGGGGTTGACGCAAATGGGGAGGCTGGAGATCTGACGGTACTCCCTGTGGTCGGCGGTGGCAAAGAAATCCGACAGCGGCGTCTCCACGGCAGGATTTTCGTGGCCGTCAAAATAGATGCGAAGGATCAAAATCCTGGCTCTTGCACTATCGGTGATCCAGATATGCTTGATGGCCCCCTGTCCCTGAATGTCCGCCAAAACGCAGGTCTGGCCACCCTCGACCACAAGATAAGGGTTGACCTTCCAGCCCTGCCCCAGCTCTCTTGCGGCGGCGGAAGCCGAGCCCTCGATTGCCATGCCACCCTTTCCCTTTTCTCCCGTCAGGTTCTCGGGGGAGACCGAAAAGGTGCGAATGTTCTTTTTGGTGGTGAGATTATTTAGCATTTCTTTCCCTCCCTTTTGATTTGCTATTGCAATTATAGCAAAAGCATGCTATAATTTCAATATCCATTCTTGATATCCGTTTAACATTTCTTGCAAAGGAGGTGAAAAATGAGCAGCATTGATATCCACACCGTCAATCCCTATATACGCGTTGCCCTGCGCTCGGTGCTAAAAAAGGGCTACATCATCAAGCGGCGGGTGATCTTTGATTACGAGCTGGTCTATATTGAGGATGGCGGCATGCTCTTTCACTACGACGGCATCGCCTATCCTTGTGAGAGGGGGCAGTTCCTTCTGATCCGTCCGGGAATCCCCCACAGCTTTGATTGCAGAGAGCAGACTCTTTCTCAGCCCCACATCCATTTTGATATGATCTATACCGCCGACAGCAAAAAGACACCTGTCTCCTTTAAAGATCTTCCCATGATGTCCCCCACGGAAAAAGCCCTGATTCAAAAAGATCTGTTCTGTGAATTCCCCAAAACGCCGTTCATTTCCTTTGCCAATATCGAAGAAGTCATTTCCCTTTTTTACAAGGTGATCGATTGCTTTGCCGCCAACCGCCCCCTGGAGGCCAAGGGCGCCCTCACGAGCCTCCTTTCCGATCTGATCAACGACAACTTCGCGGAGTGTCTGAGCCAAAGGGAGACCTGTTACGGCATCGCGCGGCAGCTCAGGGATCTCATCGATTCCACCCACGGGGTGGGGATCAGCCTGGACTCCCTGGAAAAGCAATTTTCCTACAGCAAATTCCACCTGGAGCGGCAATTCCAAAGGGAGTACGGCGTCAGCCTCATCGCCTACGTGAACAAAAAGAGGATGCAGCTGGCGCAGGAGCTACTGACGGAAAGAAAGAGCGTTTCCCTGATCGCCGAAGAGGTGGGCTTTTCCTCGATCTACGCCTTCAGCCGCGCCTTTAAGAATCGGTTCGGCATCCCGCCCTCGGAATATCAGAAAGCAATGACCGTGCATACAAAAAAATAAAAAGTAAGGAGAAACAATCAACATGACCTCGCAACGAAAATTCATCGATTGCCACATCCACCTCTACCAGTGGTTTGATCCAAGCGGCAGAAGCTTTTATGAGGTTCTGGACGACCTGCAACAGAAAACCGGGCTGGAAAGGCTCTGCGTTATTGCCGACGAATATCTGGAATGGGGCGGCGTGGAGCAGAATATTCTGACCGCCCTCTACAAGCTGCACAATCCCACGGCCTACGCCAACGGGTGCGTGGTGTTCCCCTCCGCTCCCGTCCGCCTTCCCCTGCCCGATGGCATGGATGCCCTGACCCAGTACGAGGAGCTGATGGAGATCGGCATGGACGGCCTCAAGATCCTTTGCAAGCCCGACATTGAAAAGCGGATCGCCCTTCCCATCAACCACCCCTTCTATGAGGAGCTATTCGCCAAGGCGGAAGAGGATCAAACACCCATGATCTGGCACGTGGCCGATCCCGAAAGCTTCTGGTCTCCCGAGCGTCGGGGGCGCGATTGCTACAGCGACGGCACCTACCCTTCCTTTGAGACGCTTTTCCGCCAGACCTTTGACGTGCTGAAAAAGCACCCCAGGCTCGCCGTCACCTTTGCCCATTTCCTCTTTCTCTCCGATCGCCCCGAGACGCTGGAATTGATTTTTGATCACTATGAAAACGTCAGCATCGACGTCACCCCCGGCACCGAAATGTACGTCAACTTTTCGGGGGATCTGCCCTTCTATCGGGCGTTCTTTGAAAAACACGCGGATCGCATCCTCTTTGGAACCGACGCCACGGTTCCCGTCCGTGCCGACGCCGAGGAGCGTATCCACTCGGTGTACCACGCCATGGTGACGGGAGACACCGTCCTCATGGGCAGAGTACGCCGCCCCGTACAGGGGCTTGCTCTGCCGCAGGGCGTGGCCGACAAGGTTTTGCGAAACAACTTCCTGCAAAGATGGGGCGAGGATCCCAAGCCCATCAACCAAAGGGCTCTGAAGGCATACATCAACAAATACGCCCATATGATCTCCCACGAGGAAACCAAAAAGCAGATCCTCCTCGCCGCAAAAAAACTGGGGTGATAAAGCTCCACCGTAGGTGGAATTCCGTGACAGAGCGCCCCAAAACGTAGATTGACATTCCCTTTTTCTCATGCTATAATGTAGGAAAGAACCAAGAGCCGCACACGGCGGAAAGGAAAAAAGCATATGAGCGTACAAAACAATCCGATCACCGAGCGCAAGAGAATTGCCACGTGGTGGATGAAATGGGAGGATCTGCGCTGGCCCAACGCGGATAATCTGGATAAGATCAAAGCCCGCGCCGAGGCCATGGCAAAGGCAAACATTACCACCGCCATGTTCTTTGGTTGCCATTTTCGTTGGGATTATCTGCCCTATTTCACCATTCTGCACGACTATCTCGCCGCCGTTTCCGAGGAGCTACAAAAATGCGGTCTGGAGCTTTGGGACCATCATTCGGTCAATCTCATCCACCGCTACGATACCACCGAGGAAATGCGCCACGTCATGCTCCACAGCGGTCCCCATATCCCCTTCTCTCCCTCCCGTGAGGCGGCAGCCAGCTGGCAATACAAGGGGAAATACCTCAACGATTGGCGTATGCGCGACGTCAAAACGGGGGAGGTTTTGTACTATCCCCAATACGCCGCCGAGGGCTTTTGCTACCGAAACCCCGATTTTATAGAAGCCTATCTCGATTACGCCAAGCGGCTGATCAAGGACACCGGCATTACGGGACTTTCCGCCGACGACCCTGTCAACTATATGCGCTTCAACTCCTGTGCCTGCCCCCATTGCCGTGCCGCTCTGAAGGAGCGTACGGGCGTGGATCTGCCCCCCATTGAGGATCGGAGCTTTTGGCAGAACTGGGACAACCCCGCCTGGCGCGCCTGGGTGGATCTGCGCTTTGAGGCCTCGGGCGAATTTTTGAAAAAACTTTCCGGGATCCTGCCCGAAGGCTTCCGGCTCACCACCTGCGGCAGTAACAGCGCCGATCCCGAGGCAAACGCCAAGGGTGCCGACGCTCGCTCCTTCCTCCGGGGCTGTAACTACGTCAACCTGGAAATGCGCGGCAACACGCCGCCCTATAAGCACGATCCCGTCACCGATAACCGTCCCCTTTCCACCTGCATGGTCAGCTCCTCCCATCATCAGGCCGCGGCGCGGGAAAAGGGCTACCGTTGCTTTGCCACCGGCTTTGGATTCACCGAGGAGACCGCCAACATCGTTTGGGCGGTGAATAAAATGCTGGATTCCGACTGCTGGTTCTCCACCCTCAAGGAGCGGCTTGGATTGCCCGATCACATTCTGAACACCCTCCCCAACGAGTGGGACGTGGTGGGAAAGGCCTTTGGCTTTGAAAAGGAGCATCCCGAGCTCTTCACAGGCAAGCAGGTTGCCCAGCTGGGTGTGTATTTCTCCTACGAAACGCGCAAGCATACCTTCTTTGGCGGCGCGCAACGAGGCTATTATCTGGATTTCAAAAAGACCCTTGAGCAGCTCTTTGAGGTGGGCATCAGCCCCCACACCCTGTTCGATTTCCCCAAGGATGGAACCGACTATCCCCTGGTTCTGGTTCCCTCGCCCCTGGCCATGACCGAGGACGAGAAAGCAAAGCTCAACACCTATCTGGAAAACGGCGGCATCGCCCTGGTTTACGGTCCCAGCGCATTACAGGGATGTGACAACGGCGTGGTCTATCCCACGTCTCCCGCGGTAAGCAATCCCGTTGACGCTTTCTCGGGCGTTCCCAACGGCACCCGCATCACTTTGCCCGATTGGATGACCAAGACCGAATTCCCCGCCACCGAGCTTGCGGCCAAGTGGAAGGAGGTCCGCCGGGGGCTCTTCTACAATCCCGGCAGAATCAGCGAAGGCAAGCTCACCGATTCCCTCCTTTCGCTGATCAAAACCTATATGAAGCACATGCCCATTGAGATCCTGGACTCCGAGGGCTATTTCGTCACCGTGTTCGAGGACGAGGATTCCTTTGTGGTGCGTATGCTGGCGGCGGATTTTGACACCGACATCGACCACAAGCTGGACGAGATGCGCTTCCACCGAAGCCGCGTCAATTATATCAACTACGTACAGGCCACGGGCGTGACCCAGGAGCTCCGTTTGCGGACGGATCACCTCCCCCGGGTCTTTACCCCCTTCAATGCCCCCGCCTCCGTGCAAATGGAGGACGGCGTCTGCACCGTCTCGCTCCCCGAAAAGACCTCGTTTATCATTCTGCGCATTGCGAAAAACTGAATCAAAAAAGGCAATATCATTCCAAAACGGTTTGATATTGCCTTGTTTTTTATTCACAGCATTTTTTCAGGGTGCGGAAGAGCTCCAGCTCGTAATCATAGGACACGGGATTCCTCTGCTCCCCCCGCACCATGGCGGCAAAGGAAAGCATCATCTCGTCGTAGCGTCCGTAGGAAGGGCTTGTGAAATGCTCTCCGGGGGTATTCCAGCCGGTTCCCTCGGGGCAAACCACGTAATCGGTGTACTGATTTTTCCCGTCGGGACTGCGTTCCAAAGGATTGACCTCAATGGAGCCGCGGGTGCCCGTGATCACCAGCTGACGCCGCAAATAGCCGCCCCACTCCGCCGCGGAGGCTTTGAGAAAGGAAACACCCCGATCATATTCCAAAACGGCAAAGGCACAATCCCGGGAGTCGGCCCCGTCAAAGCGTCCGCTGGAGCGATGGAAGGGATGCACCTTGTTGGGAAAGCCCTGGAGTTGAATGATCAGATCCAGCAAATGGCAGCCCAAAAAGAACATCATGCCGCCCTCAAAGGTAGAAAGCCAGCGGGTGCACTCCTCCTTGTGCCAGCAGTTCATTTGCGCCTCCACGCTCACGATCTCGCCGATCTCCCCCGCCTTGACCCGACGGAGCACGTCACGAATCACGGGATTGTAGCGGTACATATACCCGGTGTGAAACACGGTTCCCTGTGTTTTCACCGTCCCGATCAGCTTTTCAAAAGCCTCCAAGGAAAGCCCGCCCGGCTTTTCCATGTGCATATGCTTGCCTGCGTCGGCTACCATTTGGGCATATTTGGTGAGGTAGATCTCCTCGGTCTCCACGATCACCGCGTCAATGGTGGGATCCTGCAAAATCTCCTCCACCGTCATCTCCCGGGAACCGTCAAAGGCGGCAACCTCCTTGGCAAACCTTTCACGCTCGCCCTCGGGCAGGGCGTAGCCCACGATCTCAAAGATCTCGGGATAGCGTTCCAGGGTCTGCCAAATCGCCGTTCCATGGCTGAATCGGCTGGTGCCGATCTGTGCAACCTTAATTTTCATACTTCTTCCTCCAATCAAACTGCACTGCTACGGGGAAATCCTTTTCATAAATCAGTCGCTCATAAACGCGACCGCACGCCTCGGGGGCATGGGTCTCCTCGATGATATTTTCCAGATCCAGCCGCTGCCCGGCACAAAGCCGAAGAACGGCGCGAATATCGTCGGTGTGCGTAAACCACCCCGAATGGGACTCGTTCTTGGGACGGGCATTGGTATGGGCACCGATCACCGTAATGCCGGGGGCGTGGATCTTGCGATAGTAGTCCACCGTAAAATCCGAGCTCCGCGTGCATCCCAGCAGGGCGATCCTGCCAAATTTGGCCATACAGTCCAGGGCCTGATTAAAGGCAATGCCTACCCCGGTGACCTCAATGGCCACCTTGGCGCCCCCTTTGGTGATCTCCTTGACCCGCTCCGCAAAGCCCTCCTCATAAGGATCCAGGGCGTAATCGGCTCCGTTTTGCAGTGCCATGGCACGGCGGCGGGGATTGGGATCCACGGCAACGATGGGCACGGCTCCCGCCAGACGCAGCAGCTTGACCGCCAGCATCCCAAGGATTCCCAAGCCCATCACCAGGGCACTCTCCCCCATCTCCAGATGGGTCTTGCGAATGGCCGCCATGGGAAAGGTGGCAATAAAGCTCATGGCCGCCGACGCATAAGAGATCCCCCCGTCCTCGATCTTCACCACGTTCTTCTCCTCCACCAGGTTCCGCTCCCGATGCTTGCCCCAAAAGACCACCACGCGGTCCCCGACCTGAACGCTTTCCACCGCATCCCCCACGGCAATCACCACGCCCGCACTGCTGTAGCCCGCTGAGCGGGGAAAGGAGACACCGGGGCCCGCACCGGGATTGACGTTGGGATCCCCCATGATGTTTGCCCGCTCGGTTCCCGCGCTCAAAGTGCTGACGGCGGTTTGTACCAGCACGCTGTGGGGCGTCATGGAGGGAAGCTCCTGCTCAATGAGCTCCGCCGTGTTGCATTTTGTAAAAACGATCTGCTTTGTAGTCATAGCAAAATCCTCCACCGGTTCTTTACGTCTATTATACCATGTTGACAAACAAAGAAAAATATGCTATTCTATAAAAAAGCGCATAAAAAACTACACTTTAAAAGGGTGATTTTATGATCAACAATATAATTTTCTGCAAAAGCTTTGCTTTTAACGTCTATCGGCGCGCAAACAACTACCACACCGACAACAGCGCGGGCGTAGATCGCAGCTTTTTTGCCTATATGATCCGCGGAAACGCCAGGATCGTAACCCGGGACGAAAGCGTAACCGTCCGGGAGGGGGACGTCTTTTTCATCCCCCTGGGCTGCAAGTACCATTCCTATTGGCACGGGGATTCCGGTATCGAATTCATTTCTCTGGGCTTCCGCTTTCTGCCCGACGTTGAGAATCGCCAATACGCCCCTCAGGTGATCCCCAAAAACGCAAAGATCGTGGCGGCCATGACCGAGATTGCGGGAGAATCAACCCTGGACAGCGCGGTGGTGGGTAAATTTTATACGTTGGCGGGACAGCTGATCCCCCGCATGACCTGCCGTCCCAAGGGAAAGCAGGGGGAGCTGGTGGATCAGGCAGCGCGATTGCTCATTGCCGATCCCCATCAAACGGCATCCGACCTGGCCAAGGCCTGCGCCGTAAGTGAATCGGCACTGTACGCCGCCTTCAAAAAACATTCCGACAAGAGCATTTATGAGCTCAAGCATGACGTTCTCATGGAAAAAGCCAAGGATCTGCTGATCTCCACCGACGATCCCATCGAGGAGATCAGCCGTCGGCTCCGCTTCAGCTCGGGAGCGTACTTCCGAAAACGCTTCAAGGAAGCCTTTGGCATCTCTCCCCGGGAAATGCGGAAAAAGCACGGGATCTGACCCGCGGCAAACCGGCTTCTCCCACCGCAAAAAGGCTTGACAAAGTCCTAAAAAATGCTATAATACAAGAGAGAAAGCATCCTCCCGAACCCACGTCCGGAAGATCTGAAAAAAGCGGCAGAAAAGAAGCAAAAACCCGTATTCAGGAAATGAGGTCTCCCGTTATAATACATTGTAACATCCCCTCAGGAGGTAGAAAAAACAATGGAACTCGAAATCAAGCACCGCTATCTGGTCTTCCCCGTCAATACCGTACATACCAAAAAGCGTCTTTCCTTTTGGAGGGGCGAAGAAGCCGTGTATTCTCTTAACATCCACCTGGACAATCTGGAGCCCACCTTTTGGGCCTACGTGGACGTAGAACGCTTTCGGGGCGAACGGTTGACCCTGACCGTAGAGCCCGCAATGGAGCTGTCCTTTCGGGAAACCGACGAGATGGAGCTCCCCGATCTGTATCGGGAAGCCTGGCGTCCCCGGGTGCATTTTACCACCAAAAACGGCTGGAGCAACGATCCCAACGGCCTGATCTATCTGGACGGCGTTTACCATATGTTCTATCAGCACAACCCCTGCGCCCCCAAATGGGACAATATGCATTGGGGGCACGCCACCAGCACCGATCTCCTTCATTGGACCGAGGAGCCCATCGCCCTCTTTCCCGACGCCAACGGTACCGTCTTTTCGGGAAGTGCCATTCTGGACGTGGAAAACCGCACCGGCCTTGCGGCCGACGGTGGCCGTTCCCCCGCAGTGCTCCTCTATTATTCGGCCTCCAATCAATACATGGCCTATTCCACCGACGGGCTGAAGACCATTCAAAAATACAACGAGCCCGTGATTCCTCACGTTACCGAGGGCTACTGCGATCCCAACGTCAACTATTGCGAGGAGCTGAGTGCCTATCTCATGGCCATCTACGTGCGTGGGGAAGAATACGCCATCTTCCGCTCCGACGATCTGCTGCATTGGACACTCCTCCAAAAGCTGGAGCTGAAGGGCGACCACGAGTGCCCCGATCTCTTCCCCATCACCGACAACGAGGGAACCCGCAAATGGGTGCTGATGGGAGCCCGCGACCGCTACCTGGTGGGAGACATCACCGAGCAGGGCTTTGTTCCCTCCCAGGAGATCCGGGCCCTGCACTACGGCCGCACGGCTTACGCGGGACAAACCTTTTCCGGCCTCCCCAACGGGCGGATCATACGCATGGACTGGGAAAAATGGAAGGCTCCTACCCCCTCCCTCTCCGCGATGTGTCAGATGAGCTTGCCCTGTGACCTGACCCTGGAGCGCAGGGAGGACGGTCATTATCTGGCGGCCAAGCCCATTCCCGAGCTGAAAGCACTCTTCCTGGGGCAGGAAATTTACGAAAACCTTTCGGTCTCGGAAACGCAGGATATCGTTCTTTCTCTGGAGCCTCGCCCCTATCACCTGGCTTTGCGCGCTCCCGACATGGACCCCGATGCCAAGCTGACCCTGACCTTCTTTGGTCGCACCATCGATCTGAACATGGAGAAAAACCTGGGCGAAGTACGGGAGTGGGATTTCCCCCTCTCCCACACCTTCCGAGGACTGGATCTGGAAATGGTGATCGATCGCATGGGGCCGGAGCTCTATTTGGACGAGGGACGGATCTACGCCGCCCTCCTGTTGGAGGACATGGTCCCAGATCCCAATCTCCCTTCTCTGCGCATCACCGCAGACCGCCCCTGCAAAATCGAGCGCATCGAACTGCATCCCCTGGAATCCATCTGGAAGGACGCCGAAGCAGCAGAAGCGCCTTGACCTCCTTCCCCCCATTTTCTACGTTTATTGGAGAATCTCATGAACATCCTATCCTTTGGAGAAATCATCTGGGACGTCTATCCCGAAGCCGCCACCCTGGGCGGTGCACCCCTGAATTTTGCCGCCCACGCCGCCCTGCAAGGAAGCGAGGTCACCCTCCTTTCCTGTGTGGGAGAGGACGATCTTGGAAAACGCGCCCTGGAGGAAATTGCCGCTCTGGGACTTTCCACCCACGGCATCGGCGTCTCCGCCGCTGCCCCTACCGGGCAATGCACCGTGACCCTGAATGCCGAGGGGCTCCCCACCTACCGCATTGCCGAGGCCTCGGCCTACGACGTCATTCCCGCGTCCATCAATGCAAAAGCCCCCTACGATGCCCTGGCCTTTGGCACCCTGGCGTTGCGAAAGGAACACAACCGCCGCCTTTTGGCAGAGCTGATCGCCACGGGAGGCTTTGGGGAAATCTTTACCGACCTGAACATCCGTCCCCCCTTCTATTCTTCGGAAAGCGTAGAATTTTGTCTTTCCCACGCCACCATTCTCAAGGTGAGTGACGAGGAGCTCCCCACGGTGACCCGTCTGGTTCTGGGCGGGCAATGGGAGGACATGGAAAGCGCCCAACGCCTCGCTACCCGCTATCCCAATCTCCGCTTGGTGCTGATCACCAAGGGAGAGCAGGGAGCCCTTTGCTATGACCGCAATGAGGAACGGTTTCACGCCTGCCCGGCAGAGCCCACCCACGTTCTTTCCACCGTGGGCGCGGGAGATAGCTTTGGTGCCACCTTCCTGACCCATTACCACGCCACCGGGGATATTCCCGCCGCCCTGCACCGCGCCGCCCGTGTGAGTGCCTTTGTGGTAGCGCACAAGGAAGCCATTCCCAAGGATACCCCTTGTTTTTTAAACATATTATAAAAGATTCGTTGTTTCGGAGGTCAGAATGAATACCAAACAATGCTTTACCGATCCTACCCACACCATGGCCGTACGCGAGCTCTTCTACTCCCGTCGCGTCCCGGGAGCCCAGCTCCTTGCACCGCGCGGTCCCGAGGTCAACAATTTTTTAGGTCTTGGTGTGGCCATTACTCCTTCCGCCTGCCACGAGCTACAGAAAATGGATCCCGATGCTCGCAAAGCCCTGTTGACCCATCTTTACGGTCCCGACGGCCTTGGCCTCTCGGTGGGACGGATCTGTATTGGCTCCAGCGATTATTCCCCTGAGCTCTATTCCTACGACGACGTAGCCTTTGACACCGCCCTGACCCACTTTTCGGTGGAACGGGACGAGGCCTACGTCATTCCCATCCTGCAGGAGATCCTGGCCATTCGCCCCGATCTTCATCTGCTTGCCTCCCCCTGGAGCCCTCCCTATTGGATGAAGACCGGCGGAGCCATGTGCGGCGGGTATATGCGGGAGGAATTTTTGGATTGCTACGCTGAGTATATCGTGAAATTCATTGAGGCGTATGCCAAGCACGGTATTCCCATTGCGGCTATCACCCCGCAAAACGAAGTCAATACCCAACAGGCCGGACGGATGCCCGCCTGCATCTGGCATCCCGAAACCGAGGCAAAATTCATCGTGCTCCTCAAAAAACGCTTTGTGGAGCGCAACCTCAACACCAAGATCTGGGCCTACGACCACAATTTTGACGACACCGAGCGGGTGCTCTGGTCCCTGGAGAACTGCAAAGGATTGGCAGACGCCTGCGATGGCATTGCTTTTCACTATTACGGCGGAGCCATTGAGGAAACCACGCGCATTACCAACGCCTATCCCACCCTCGCTCTGCATTTTACCGAGGGTGGCCCCCGCCTGAGCGATCATTACGCCGACGATTGGTGCAAATGGGGACTTATGATTGCCCGCGCCCTCAAGGCAGGCTACCGCTCCTTTTGCGGATGGAATCTGATGCTGGACGAAACCGGCGGTCCGGTGCTCGGCCCCTTTGGCGGGGTTTGCGGCGGTCTTGTTACACGGGACACGCAAAGCGGGGAACTCTCTTTTAGCGGACAGTACCAAGCCTTCCGCCACATCAGCCCCTATCTTACCCCCGGTGCAAGCATCCGCTATCTGGGTACGGATAACACCTTTGGTGAGAGCATGAGCAAATATCCGCGGAGCCGGCGTGCCGCAGAGGGATTCCTGATCGAAGCCGACAGCGGTGCCGTGGCCGTGGTGATCAATCCCAACGACCAGGCGCTGCAGGTACAGGTAGCGCACGGCGACAACCTTTGGTACGCCGATCTGACCGCCAACAGTATCTCCACGCTGACCCTTTCGTGAACCATGCAAAAAAGGATGGAGCGTCCAATGCGCAACCGCATTGGACGCTCCATCCTTCATTGTGTTTTTTGAACCGACTTTCGAAACGCGCCCGGGCTCATTCCCGCGTGCTTTTTAAAAAAGGTGTTGAAGTAATATTCGTTTTGAAAGCCCATTTCCTCACTGATCTCCCGCAAAGAACGGGCGGTGTTGGCCAGTAGCTCCTCCATACGCGCGCACCGTGCCCGGCGCACATATGCGGCAACGGCTACCCCCTCGGTGCGTTCAAACAGACGCGTCAGCTGCTTGGTGCTGATACAGCAGTAGGAGGCAATGTCGGCCACAGTCAGGCTTTGGCATAGATTATCAGCAATATACTGCTTGGCAAGAAGCAGACGGACATCCTCTCCCGTCTGTTCCTCATGCAATTCCAGCAAGCCCTCAGGATTGGTCAGGCGAAGGAACAAAATAATACATTCAAAAGCCCGATTACACAGGATCGCCGAACCGCACAACGCCTGCGTCCCGCGCTCTGCCCGTATCCGCTCCACATTTTCCAGTACCGCAATGGGAATCCGCCCCTTAAGATAGGGTGACAGATCCGTCAAGGCAGAAGCAAGAGGGCTGTTTTCCCGCAAACGAAAGGAAAGCGAATATTTGGAGGTCTCTGCCGCTTCTTCTACCGTGCGGTGCTTTACCAGCGGCGAAAGCAATAAAAATTCCCCTGCTCGCACGCATACCACTGTCTGCCCGATTTCATAAATCTGCTCTCCCCGCATCACCATATGGATCTCAAATCCGGTATGATGATGCTTTTTTCGTGTGACGTGCATTCGATCCTGCGCGAGGGACAACTGCTTTACGTAACATTGCTCGATCCCAAACCGATGAAAAACCGCTTCTTCCGGGGCGTTCCCCGTCCCGGCCAAATGTAACAGGATCTCCAAACGCGCACCTCCCTCCCCATTGATTCTTTTTACGATTATATCACATTTGCGCCATTTCTGCAACCGAATGTCCCATTTTTATAAAAAATTGTCTGTTTCTTATATTGAAAGCGGAATCAAAATCGGCTATAATGAAGACAATCAAAACGAAGGGAGCTCCCCATGGATATTTTTACCACGATGATCACCCCCTACCGTGCCGACGGAAGCCTTGACCTTGATACCGCCCGTCGCTACGTGGACTGGTACTTTGAAAACGGTTTGACGGGAATCTTTGCCGTTTGCCAATCCAGCGAGATCTTTTATCTGTCTTTGGAAGAAAAGGTTGCCCTGAACCGTACCGTCTACACCCGCGCCAAGGAGCTGGAAAAGAAGCACGGTCGCCACTTTACCGTGGTATCCTCGGGGCACACCTCGGATAGCATTGAGGATCAAGCCCTGGAGCTGAATCGCATTTGGGAATCCGGGACCGACGCGCTGATCCTGATTACCAACCGCTTGGATCCCAACAATGAGGGAGATGACGTATTCATTGAAAATGCAGAGGCCTTGATAAAGCGCCTCCCTCCGAAGGCACGCTTGGGACTCTACGAGTGTCCCTATCCCTACAAACGGCTAATGACCCCCAAGCTCTTGGATTGGTGCCTGAGCACGGGGCGCTTTGACTATATGAAGGACACCTGCTGTGACGCGCGGGAGATTGCACGGCGGTGCCAACAGCTTCGAGGAAGCTCCTTCAAGCTTCTCAACGCCAACTGCCAAACCCTCTTGGAATCCATGCAAAACGGCGGAAGCGGCTACTGCGGTATTATGTGCAACTACCATCCCCGTCTCTATGCCTGGCTGGGTGAGAATTTTGAAAAGCATTCAGAAAAAGCCGAAGTCCTGCAAGGCATTCTCGGTACCTTTGGCTTTACCGAGGGAGGGCTCCCCTATCCCCTGACCGCCAAGTACCATATGACTCTTTGCGGCATTCCCACCGAAAACAGCGCACGCAATCGGGCAAGCGAGGAAATGACCGACTACGCCCGAAGCTGTATGCTTCAAATGAAACGCGTCACCGACGCCATCGAGGCACAATTACAAGAATGATATAAAAGGAGCAATCAAATGCAAGGAACCAACACCTGGAGCTATGCTCCCTACCGTCCCTTTTTGACCGAGGTGGGCGAGATCTATATCTGTCGGGTTGCCCCCGAGGAAACCGCCATTGATCTGGAGTGGCTTCCCGTGGACGGCATAGAGGAATTCACCGTCTGTTACCGCATTCGCGGGGAGGGGGAATTTCTCTCCCAAAATCCCGTCCGCGGCACCACCGCCCGCATTGAGCATCTGCGTGCCGACACCGACTACGAGTTCTACGTTGCCGCCGGAGATAAGCAAAGCCGCATCCGTTTGGCGCGATGCGGCAAAAGCATTGGAACCGTGGTCAATTATCTGCATCCCGAGGACGAGGCCTACGCCTTTTCGGGCCGCTATCTCTGCTCCCCCTCTCTGGTACGCCATCCAGACGGCTTTTTGCTGGCCTCTATGGACGTGTACGCGGCCAATCACCCGCAAAATCTTACCCTCCTCTTCCGCTCGGATGACGACGGTGCCACCTGGCATTACGTCAGCGAGCTGATGCCCTGCTTTTGGGGCAAGCTGTTCCTTCACCGCGGGGAGCTCTATATGCTCTCCTGCTCCACCGAATACGGGGACTTGCTGATCGGAAAATCCACCGACGGAGGCAAGACCTTCTCCCCTCCCGTGGCTCTTTTGCGGGGCTCGGGCGGCAAAAACGGCAACATCGGCGTGCATAAGAATCCCCAGAATCTCATCCAATACAACGGACGGCTCTACGGCACTCTGGAGTGGGGCGCCTGGGCCGATAAGCGTCTCGGTCACGCCGCTATGGTCCTATCCTGTGCCGAGGACGCCGATCTGCTGGATCCCAAAAGCTGGCATTTTACGCCCCCCGTCCCCTTTGGTCATTTTGCCCCGGAGCTGCAGGACTGTCCCCTGCCCACCATGACCATTGAGGGAACCCCGGTAATAACCCCCGACGGATCCCTTTGGAATATTATGCGCTTTGGCGTCTACCACAAGGCACTGGTCTACGAGGTGAATCCCACGGATCCCGACGCGCCCCTGACCTATGGACGTTGCATCGACTTCCCTGCCAACCTTTCCAAGTTCACCATTCAATACGATCCCGTGTCCCGTCGCTATCTGTCCATTGCCACCCGCACCTGCGATCCGGCCGAGGCCAAGCACCGCAATCTGCTCTCGCTGCTGGTATCCAAGGATCTGCTCCATTGGGAGGTGGCCTGCGATCTCTTTGACTTCCGCCACGAGGATCCCCGGGCGGTGGGTCTGCAATACGTGGACTTTTTGATCGAGGGAGAGGATCTCCTCTACCTTTGCCGCACCGCCATCAACGGTGCTCACAGCTACCATGACTCCAACTACTCCACCTTTCATCGGCTCTCCCATTTCCGCAATTTGATCCATTAATGGTTGCTCCCCCCGTTGCGCTTGCAACGGGGGGAGCAGTGATATCAATGCCCTGCGGAGGGGGAGATGCCAAAGGCCTTTTTGTACTGACGGTAAAAATTGGAGTAATCGGAAAATCCGCACTCCGTGGCTACCGTAACAGCAGGAGCACCTGCGCCGATGCGCTGAAAGGCCATGGTCAGCCTTTTTTTGAGAATATACTGGTAAATGGAAATGTTCATTTCCTGCTTAAAGGTATGGGAAAGCAAAGATGCCGACACGTTCAGCCGCCGTGCCAGCCGATCCACGGTGAGCGCCTCGGTCAGATGACTGCCAATATAGGAAAGGCTCTCCTCCACAATGGGATGCAAGCGCGGACGAAAGCTGTCCCCTTCCCGACGGATCTCGCTCAACAGCAGCGGCAACGCCGCCTGCAGCAGCACCGCGCGGGTGGCCTCGGAGGCGTCGCCCTCCAGGGTTCTGATCAGCTTTTGAAAGAGAAACGCCACCTCCTCCCCTACGGGAGTGACGAACAGCGAGGTCATGCTCCCCGCAATCAGCTCCGCCAGGGCAGGCAGGTCAGGAAAATGCAACACGCAACGGTGGTAGCTTTGGGGTGCCCCCAGGATATTGAGTTGATGGTAGGTCTCCTTGGGGATCACGATCAGGGTATTGGGCAAGACGTCGGTATGTCCCGACTCGGAATACAGTCTGGCCTGCTCCCCCAAAAAGAGAATGATCTCGTGATAAGGATGAAATTCCCGTCCCCGTCGGCTGCTGACGCCCTTGGCGTAGCGAAACAGAATGGAATCGGCTTGGATTTCCTTGGAAAATTCGGTCATATTCTCACCGCCTTTTCTACATTCTACCATACTTTTGCAGAAAAAGCAATGTTTTTTGTCTTTTTTACAATGTACATGGATAAAAATAAGTTTTATAATAAAGGTATCCAAACATCGATTACCGAAAAAAAGAACAGGAGATCGCTCATGAAGATCACAAAGCTGGAAATCATTAAGATCCGCCCCCGCTGGATGTTTTTGAAGATGCATACCGACGCCGGCATCATCGGTCTTGGCGAGCCGGTGCTGGAGGGACATTGCACCTCCGTGGAGGCCGTCCTTCGGGAATTTGAGGACTACCTCATTGGGAAGGATCCCATGCAGATCGAGCATCACGTGCAGGCCCTCTACCGCGGCGGGTTCTATCGCGGCGGCCCCTTGATGCTCTCGGCCATCAGCGGCATTGAGCAGGCCATGTGGGACATTAAAGGAAAATACTACAACTGTCCCGTTTACGAAATGCTGGGGGGCAAATGCCGCGACAAGATCCGTATGTACACTCACATCAAGCGCGCCGGCGTGCCCGCGGAATTCCCATTGGAGACCATGCTGGAAATTGCCGACGAGCGTCTTGCCGAGGGCTATACGGCCCTGAAATATTCCATCATTCCTCCCATCAAGCCCATCGACAGCCCCGAGAACACCAAGAAGCACGTGGAGCGCTTTGCGGCGGTGCGGGAGAAGATCGGCATGGGCGTGGATCTTGCCATCGACTTCCACGGCAGAGTCAGCCCCGCCATGGCGGTGCGGCTTGCCGAGGAGCTGAAGCCCTATATGCCCATGTTCATTGAGGAGCCCTGCCTCCCCGAGAACGTGGATTGCATGGTGAACATTGCCCGTTCCACCTCCATTCCCATCGCGGCAGGCGAGCGTCTCTTTGGCAAATGGCAATACCGCGAGCTTTTGGAAAAGCAGGCGGTGAGCGTGGTTCAGCCTGACATCTGCCATTGCGGCGGTATCTTTGAGGGGCGCAAGATCGCCACCATGGCCGAGCTCTACTACGGCACCCTTGCCCCTCACAATCCCCTGGGGCCCATCTCTTTGGCTGCGTGCCTCCAGCTGGATGCCTGCACCCCCAATTTCTTGGTCCAGGAGCATCCCGGCAATCCCGACCGCTCCGATCTGGGCGTTGGCTACATCAAGGAGCCTTTCGTCATCAAACAGGGCTATATCGACGTTCCCACCAAGCCCGGTCTTGGAATTGAGCTGGACGAGGAAGCCCTGCAGGACAAGATCTACGACGGAAAATGGACCACGCCTCTCCTGCATTTTGAGGACGGAAGCCTGGCCGAATGGTAAACGGAAAGAAGGGTCGATCTATGAAAAAATCCGTATTTGTAACCGGAGCTACCAACGGCACCGGCTTTGCCATTGCGTCAAGATTTGCCAAGGAGGGCTACGACGTCTTTATCGGCAGCCGTACGGGGGAAAGTGCCCAAAGCGCCGCCGAGGCGATCCAATCCCAATACGGCGTCTTTGCCAAGGGCTATGAAACCAAGATCTTTGACGAGGAAAACGTGAAAAGCATCTTCTCGGACATCCGCTCCATGGGCTATCTTTTGGACACCTTGGTCCTCAACGCCGCCAATCTGGGCATTGGACAGAACAGCCTTGACGTGGATATTGCGGAGTTTATGAACGTTTTCAACACCAACATCGGTTGGAATTTTATGATGGCGCGGGAAGCCGCCAAGCAGATGATGGAAAAGCACAGCGGCTCCATCGTCTTTATCACCTCCAACTCGGCTCTGCGGGTCACCGAGAACCGTTGCGCCTACTGCTCCTCCAAGAGTGCCATTCTTGCCATGTCCAAGTCCCTGGCTGTGGACTTTGGCAAATACGGCATCCGCTCCAACTGCGTGCTTCCCGGCATGATCAAAACCGAGCGTTGGCAAAGCAATCTCAACAACTGCAAGTACAGTCTGCCCAATTACACTCCCATCGGCGACATTGCCGAATTTGAGGACGTGGCCAACGCGGCCTGGTATTTTGGAAGTCACGAGTCCCGCAACACCACGGGGGCCGAGCTGGTGGTGGACGGCGGTATGCTGGCACAGCTGACGCCCAACATCAACCGCGAGCTCTGGACCTAAAAGGAGGTCGCTATGAAAGAACAAATTTTAAAGGCCATTCAAAAGGAACGGCTCATCGTAATTCTGCGCGGGATCCAATCCCGGCAGCTCCTGCCCTTGACCGAGGCGTTGTATGCGGGGGGCATCCGCTTGTTGGAAATCACCTACAGTGCCAACGGAACGGTGCCCGACGAAGAGACCGCCGCGCAGATCGCTCTCCTTGCCTCGCATTTCAAAAATCGAATGTTCATCGGCGCGGGTACGGTGCTGACCGAGAAGCAGGTGGAGCTGACCCGGAACGCGGGGGGCGGCTTTATCATTTCTCCCGACACCTATGAACCCGTGATTCAAAAAACAAAGGCCCTTGGTATGGTTTCGATCCCCGGGGCACTGACCCCCTCCGAGATCACCGCGGCCCATCGGGCAGGGGCAGATCTCGTAAAGCTCTTTCCCGTCACCTCCTTGGGCTCTGCCTATGTGAAAGCCGTGCGGGCTCCCCTTTCCCACATTCCTCTGCTGGCCGTGGGAGGCGTGGACGAAACGAATATGGAGGAATACCTGCGCGCGGGCATTGCGGGCTTTGGCGTGGGCTCCAACATCACCGATAAGAAGATGCTGGAGAAAGAAAACTACGAGGGCATGGAAGCCCTGGCAAAATCTTATACGGCGGTGATCAAGCAATGGCAAACTACATAACCGTAGATAGCGGAACCACCAATACGCGCCTCCGCCTGGTCTGTGACGGCAAGATCCTTGACACCGTCACCTTCCCCGTGGGCGCACGGGTGGGAGCCGACGACCTGCGTCCCATTGAAGAGGCGTTGCGCCACGGGATCCAACAACTTTTGGAGCGCAATGCCCTGACGGAGGACGCGATTCATCGGATCCTGGCCTCGGGGATGATCACCTGCGAGGTTGGGCTCCATCCCCTGCCGCATCTGGTGGCCCCCGCGGGAATCCGTGAGCTCCACGCGGGTATGGACGAATGCCACCTGCCAACCATCTCCCCTATTCCCTTCGTCTTTCTCCGCGGCATCCGCACCGAGGGCGATTCCATCAATGACGTGGACATGATGCGTGGTGAGGAGACCGAGCTGATGGGGCTGAACGGCGTTCATCCCTGCGTCTATATTCTGCCCGGTTCCCATTCCAAGATCGTTCAAACCGACGCCGAGGGACGGATCGTCTCCTTCCGCACCTCTCTGACGGGAGAAATGCTTTACGCCCTCTCGGGGTACACCATTCTGAAAAAGAGCATTGATCTTTCGCAAGATACCTTTGCATTGGACGACCTCCTGGCGGGCTTTGACTGTTGCCGTGCCATCGGCTTGAACCAAGCGTTATTCAAGGCACGAATCCGGGACACCCTGTTCCAAAAATCCCCCTGCCAACTATACAGCTTTTTCCTGGGGGTGGTATTGGCTCCCGAGATCGAAAGCATTCTGGCCACCAAGGTGACCCGCGTGGTGATTGGCGGCAAAAAACAGCTGCGGGAGGCAATCGATGCCTTATTGAAGCATCGAAGCCACCTGGAGGCCGTCTGCCTCTCGGAGGAGGAGATCGACGCCTGCGTTTCCCGCGGTGCCATTCGCATTTTTGAATTTCAGGAATCATAATGCTCTCATCAAACGGATGGTGTGCACGAGGGCTAAAAGCCCAATAGGACCGGCCAGCGGCTCAAGCCGCTGGCTTTTGCATTGCAAAAGCGTTGAGCAAACTCTCCCTCCATAATCAAGAGCGCAAACAACAGTAAGCCTTCCCCAGCGGGGGAAGGTGGCAGTCGAAGGCTGCCGGATGAGGTGTTCTAATTCCAAAGTAACTCCTCATCCACCACCTACGGTGGTCCCCCTTCTCCCTCAGGAGAAGGCTTATGTTACATTTGCTCCTAAAACAAGGGGAAAACCTTTGTCGCCCCCCGTTATGCGGGTGGGTGTCTGTTTCGCGCATAGTGCTCAACTGTCTAAAGGCAATAATAACAAAACGGCGGAGCCATCTACGCAATTTGTGTAGATGGCTCCGCCGTTCTTTTCTCAAAGCGAGAGCACCCGATGCTCCATCATGTATTCGGTGGGCGTTACTCCCACGGCACTCTTAAAGCTCCGGCAAAAGTGATAGGGATTGGAAAAGCCGCATTGCTCGGACACGGCCGCCACCTTCAAGGTTCCCTCGGAGAGCAGCTGCTTGGCCTTTTGAATGCGGACATCGATCAAATAGTGGCGGGGACTCTTTCCGTACTGCTTAACAAAAAGCTTGCGCAAATAGACCTCGCTGATCCGACATTGCCGCGCCAGCGCGGCGTTGTTCAGGTCGGGCTCCCGGTAATGCTGCTCTATATAAAGGAGGGCCGGGGCCAGGGGATCCCGATTGGGCTCTCCCGTCAAGCGATCCAGGAGATCGTAAAAGAGGCTGAGCACCCGCAGGCGGTTTTCGGCAAAGGGCCAGAGAGCGCGCATCTCCTCGTAGGTCTTTAAAAAAGCCTCGGGATGCTCCAGGGGAATCACCTCATGGGTATTGAGAAGCAGCCCCTCGCACTGAAAATTGATCAAGGGAAACCGCCCGGTCTTATCCCCGTAAAGGGTGTAGCTTTCCCCACGCGGCAGGAGCACGGCGTGGTTGCGATCCGAAATATATTCCCTTCCCTTATGGGTATACGTAATCTGCCCCTCCAGGCAAAAGGACAAGCCGTAGTTCCTTCGGTTATGAATGCTTACCTGCCGCCCCTTGGGTGAGCTGACCGTAACCACGTCCTCCACTTGGGTTACCACGATCCAGTTGGGAATCTGCCGCATTCGTCTCGCCTCCTTCGTTTTTTCTTCATTATACCATTTTTATCAAGAAAAAGCAAGATAAAAACAAAAACAGTATCAAAAAGATCAAATCTGTATCGCTTTTTCTATTGAAAACGGAAATCATTGGCATTATAATAGAGGTATAACCAAACCAAGGAGGGTTTTACCGTGCAATTTGAGAATCAAGTAGCCATTTCCAGCGGGGCCGCCTCGGGCATGGGGCTGCTCTTTGCCCAAAACTTTGCCGCCCTGGGCGGGAACGTGGTAATGTGTGACGTGAACGAGCCCGTGCTCATGGAAAAGGTGGCCGAGATCAACCGCCAAGGAAAGGGACGCGCTCTGGGCGTGCTCTGCGACGTGCGGGACTATGCCCAGGTCTGCAACGTTCGGGATCAGGCGGTGAAGGAATTTGGCCGCATTGATATTATGGCCAACTTTGCCGGCGGTACCGCCGTGCGGATGCGTGGGATCCATCGCGCAGACTATCCCGAGTTCCCCGACGTTCCCATTGAAGTCTTTGATTGGGGTCTGGACGTGAATCTAAAGGGTCCCTTCTATTTTGCCCACGCGGTAATGAAGCAGATGCGAGAGCAAAAGAGCGGTCTTGTGATCAACATCGGCTCGATCACGGGTATGGAGGGGGACGGTTACGGTGCCGAGTACCCTACGGCAAAATCGGCGCTGATGTACGGCTTTACCAAGTCCATGGCCCAGTTCGGGGCTCCCCACGGCATTCGTTGCGTTTGCATCTCCCCCGGTCCGGTGCTCACCCGCGCCAATATGGCAAACATGAAGACCATGCTGGGACGCGCCGCCGATCCCCAGGAGATCATCGACCTGGTGCTGTTCGTGGCGTCGGAGAAAGGCAAATTCATCAACGGAGAAAATATTATGATCGACGGCGGACGCAACGCCATGAAGCGAGGATGAGCCATGAAAAAACCAAGCTTTTTGAATCATGAAGAGCCCCTGTTGACCTGCATGGTACAGGGCTCCGAACCCAACCGTATCGAGGAGCTGGTTCGTTATTCCATTCCCGAGGGCGCCGACGCCTTGGGGATGCAGTTTTGCAAGCTGGAGTCCACACACCGTACCCCCAAAACCTACAAGCGTCTCTTTGCTTCGACCCAGGGGCGACCGGTGTACGTCACCAATTATCGCGGTCATAAAAATGAGGGAAAAACCGATGAGGTCCTGGCCGACGAGCTGGTGGAGCTGGCCGAGTGCAGTGCTACGCTATGCGATATGATGGGAGATTATTTTGACGCCCAGCCCGGAGAGTTTACCACCGATCCCGTTGCCGTGCAAAAGCAAAAGGATCTGGCAGACCGTTTGCATCGCGCGGGTGCTGAGGTGCTGATCTCCTCTCACGTTCATAAATTCATCCCGGCAGAGCAGGTTCTCGAGATCGCTCTGGGACATCAGGAACGGGGTGCCGACATCTCCAAGATCGTGGTCAAGGCCAACACCATGGAGGAGCAGCTGGAAAATCTTCGGATCATCCACCTCCTCAAGGAGCATCTGTCGATCCCATTCCTCCTCCTGTGCGGAGGCGAATGTCATCTGTTGCGCCGCATTGGAGGCGAGCTGGGCTGCTGTATGTATCTGTGCGTTCACGAATACGACGAGTATACCACCCCCGTTCAACCCTTGCTGTCGGACATGAGGGTGATCCGCAACTATTTAAAGAAATCGAGGAAAGACGTATGAAGCTGAAAAATAAAGTCGCCCTGGTTACGGGTGCCGCCGTAGGCATCGGTCGCGCCACCGCCATCAAGATGGCGCAGGAGGGGGCACACGTAGTTGCGCTGGACCTCAACGGTGAGGGGCTGGAAAAGCTCCGACGAGAGATCGAAGCCCTGCCCGGTCGGGTCCTGCCCCTGGTATGTGACGTCTCCGACGAGGCCGCTGTAAACACCGCCTTTGCCAAGGCGAAAGAAACCTTTGGCAAGATCGACATTCTGGTCAACAACGCCGCCCTCTGGCGGAGCAAAACCGCCTTTATGGATACCCCCGTGGAGGAATGGAAGCGTTATCTGGACGTCAACGTGATGAGCGTTGTCTATTGTACCCGCGCCGCGCTCCCCGATATGCTGGAGGAGGGCTACGGGCGGATCATCAACGTGGCCTCGGTGGCAGGCGTTTACGGAAACGCCAAAATGGTGCATTATTCGGCTACCAAGGGTGCGCTGATCTCCATGACCCGAGCCCTGGCCAAGGAGGTCAGCGGCAAGGGCGTGCTGGTCAACTGCGTATCTCCCGGGAGCGTCAGCCCCTCGGAGGAGGACGACCTGAACTACTCCCAGCCCAGCGAGCTTTCCTTTATGGGACGCACCGGCTCCACCATGGAAAACGCCAACCTGATCTGCTTCCTGGCAAGTGACGACGCCACCTACATTTCGGGGCAAAACATTCAGATCGACGGCTGCAGGAAAAAGCAATGAGTATTACGATTCACACCGTTCAATACGCCGAGTCCTTTTTGCGGGAGGATCTGATCTTCCGGGGAGGAAGTCGGGAGCGGGAGCTGCCCATCGTCTTCTGCCTCTATCTCATCGAGACCGAGGGCAAGAAGATCCTGGTGGATGCGGGCTGCAAGACCATGCCCGGCTTTGATATACGCAACTTCTCCTCCCCCGTGGAGGCCTTGCGACGGGAGGGCTTTTCCCCCGAGGAGATCACCGATCTCGTCATCACCCACGCCCACCACGATCACATCGAATGTGCCAAGGACTTTCCCGGGGCGCTGGTGCATATCCAGCGGGAGGAGGCCGCACGGGCGCAAAAGCGACAGTACCTCCCCACGGAGTTGACCTTGAATCTCTTTGATTCGGCCTTCCACATCTGCGAGGGTGTGGATGTCCTTTGTATCGGCGGTCACAGCATTGGCTCCAGCATCGTCACCGTTGCCGCCGAACATACCACCTACGTGATTGCGGGGGACGAATGCTACAAGCAGGAATGCCTGATACGGCAGATTCCCACGGGCAGCTCGGTCTGTCCCGAAAAAAGTCAAGCCTTTATTCAAACCTACCGTGCCCCCGAGTACACCGTTCTCCTGGCGCACGACCGAAATAAAACGAAGGGAAATCAATTATGAAAGCCATTTTAGTAAACGAAGATAAAAGTCTGCGCTGGGATGACGTCCCCATGCCTCTGTGCGGTGCCGAGGACTGCCTGGTAAAGATCGAAGCCGCCGCCCTCAACCGTGCCGACCTGATGCAACGGGAAGGCGACTATCCGCCCCCTCCCGGCTGTCCCGAGTGGATGGGTCTGGAGATCGCCGGCACGATCATTGAGGTGGGTGCCAAAGCACAAACGCTATCCCACTGGAAGGTAGGCGACCGCGTCTGCGCCCTTCTTGGCGGCGGTGGATACGCCGAATACGTCAACGTCAAATACGATATGCTCATGCCCATTCCCAAAAACTGCTCGATGGTAGAGGCCGCCGCCATTCCCGAGGCCTTTGCCACCGCCTACCTGAATCTCTTTATGGAGGGCGGGATCAAGGAGGGGAATACCCTGTTGATGAACGCGGGAGCCTCGGGGCTTGCCAGCGTCATCATTCCCATGGCCAAGGCCTTTGGGATCCGCGTGATCACCACCGTCCTCTCGGATGAGATCGCCGCCAAGATCGGACACCTGGGGGCCGACGTGGTAGTCAACACCTCCAAGGAGGACATCTCCCTGGTGCTCAAAAAAGAGTTGGAGAACGGTCACGGCGTGGACGTTGCCATCGACTGCCTGGGCGGTGAGATCATGGGCAAATGCATCCATTACCTCACCCACGGGGCACGCTGGATCATGATTGCCGCTCTGGCGGGAACCCACACCGAGATCGATCTGAAGAACATCTACGTCCGCAACGTGCGGATCATTGGCAGCACCCTGCGCTCCCGCACGCCTGCGGTCAAAGCACAGATCCTTGCCGAGCTGGTAGAACGGGTGTACCCCAAGATCGAGGCAGGACTGGTCAAGCCCACCATCTACAAGGTGCTTCCCATTCAGGAGGCCGAGGCGGCCCAGGACATCCTCTACAAGGGACAGAACGTGGGCAAGGTCGTGCTTACGGTGGGATAAAAGCCTCCGTGCCACAGATATCAATTTATAAAAAGGGGTTGGTCAAGCTCAAAAAAGCCTGACCAACCCCTTTTATAAAACCGTTTGTATTGTTCACTGCCCTCCGCATCATTGCGTCTGCGCCAAGTGTCGCGTCTTTTCCTGCTGCAAAAAGCGGTTGGGCGATACCCCGCAATACTTTTTAAAGGTCTTACTGAAATGGTAAATATCCGAAAAATTCAGCATCTGCGCGATCTCACCAATGGAAAAATACTCGTCGGAAAGCAACAGCTGCTTGGCCTTTTCAATGCGGTAGTGCTGACGGAAATTCATGGGGCTCTCCCCACTGTACTCCTGGAACAACCGACGGAAATAGCACTCGCTGATGCCGCATTTGGCGGCGATCTCGGCAATGCTCAGGTCGCTGTCCTCCTCCAAAAGCTCGATTCCCACCAAAATGCAGGCGTACTTATTCTTTACGGCGCGACGTTTTTGTTTTTGACAAATCACCGAGAGGATCTTGTAAATCGAGGAGGTCACCTCGGGAATACAAACCACGTTCTTTTTAAATTCCTCGGCCAGATGATCGAACAAAAGTGCCATGGAGGACTCCACTCGACGGACACAAACGATGGGGGTATCACAGGGGAGAATGTCCTCTCCCTCCCAATCGGTGAGCTGAAAATGAATCACCACCGTGTCCTCGCGGCTCTGGTTGGTATCGTGGAATTCCACCACGTATTCCAGACCCTTGCCCATGTATGCCACCTGATTCCGCTCCACCTCCAGCACGTTTCCGTGGGAATCGGTGATGGTTGCCGAGCAATTTTTGAACCAAAGAAGAGTATGGGAGGCCTTGGGGTGCCCCATGGCGTTATACACGTTCCCACGGATAGCCCAGTACTGGGGCTTGGCCATGGGCTCACGGACGTAAAATTCGGTATTGTAGAGTTTTTCAAAGGATATCCGTTTCATTTTGTCACCTCTGCAAGGTTCTATTTTCTCTATTATACCATAGCTTTTTTAAAATGTATCGTTTTTTACAAAAAGATACATTTTTTTTACATTTACAAACGCAGAAAGATGTTATAAAATAAAAGGTGAAAAAAATAAAAAAAGGAGAAACAGTATGCTCGATTACAATGTAAAGATCGGCTTGGTTGCCATGCGTCGAAACACAACGGACCGTCCCCGCGGCACGTTTTTGACCTGGTACTCTGCCGAGCAAAGAGGAAAGCGCTTTGTGGATTACATCGAAGAACACTTTTCTTCCGACAAAGTCAGCTTTGTAGACAACAAGGGGATTGGCATTGCCGACCTGGTGTTTGACGATGCCTCGGCTGCCGAGGTGATCGAACGCTTCCGCCAAGAAAAGGTGGACGCCGTAATGATCATCAACTGCAACTTTGGCAACGAGGAGGCCGCCGCCGACATCGCCAAGGCCCTGGGCAAGCCCGTGCTGTTGTGGGCTCCCCTGGACGATGAGTACTACGTGGACGGTATGCGTCCCACCGACTCCCAGTGCGGTCTGTTCGGCGTATCCCGCCAGATGCAACGGATGCACATTCCCTTCTCCCATCTTCCCTGCTGTCGCGTAGAAAGCGACGAGTTTAAGGAGGGTCTGGAGAGCTTCATTCGCGTGACCTGCATGGTCAAAAACTTTACCGGCCTGCGCATTGGTCAGGTTGGTGCCCGCCCCGCCCCCTTCTTCTCGGTGATCTGGAACGAGGGTGAGCTGATGGAGCGCTTTGGCGTCAAGATCATTCCCATCAACTTTGCCATCATCGAACAGCGCATGAAGACCTGCGCCGAGACCTGCGGTGAGGAGATCGCCAAGGTGGCCGACTACATCAAGGCCAACTACAAAATGGACGATCTGACCCCCGCTTACGTGGAGCGTATGGCTACCATGACGGTGATGTATAAGAATCTCTTTGACGAGTTCCACCTGGACGTGATCTCGGCAGAGTGCTGGACGGCTACCCCCGTGATGTTCGACGGTCTTGCTCCCTGCACGGTGTACGGTCTGCTCAACGATATGGGCTATCTGATCTCCTGCGAGAGCGATATGCACTGCGCCATGACCATGGCTCTGCTCAAGTGCGCGACCCTGGGCGAGGGCAAGCCCCTCTTTGGTGAGTTCACCGTCCGTCATCCCGAGAACAAGAACGCCGAGCTGTTGTGGCACTGCGGTCCCTTCCCTCTCTCCCAAAAGGCCGAGAGCGGCGTGGACTCGGTGGCGCGCCTGGTCAACCAGCGTTCCTGGTTCCGCGGCAAGGACGGCACCTACACCGTGGCCCGCATGGATCAGGAAAGCGGCAACTACATGATCCTGCCCCTGCTTTGCCACACCACCCCCGGTCCCCAGACCCACGGCACCTATATCTGGGGCGAGTTTGACGACCTGCAAAAGGTGGAGGATCGCCTCCTGGACGGTCCCTACATCCATCACTTCGTAGAGATGGCAGGCGACTACCGCCGCGAGATCACTGAATTCTGCAAATATTTCCCTAACCTCAAAGTGGATAAAATCTAACATAAGGAGAAAACACATGAATTACCAAATGAACGAATTTTTGTTTTCCATGATCCTGACCGAGCTGGAGGATGCGGTAGGCAAGGACCACTGCTCCACCCGCGCCATCGACAAGGTCACCCATAGCGTAGACTACTACTGGCTCTCCCGTATGTGGGCTGACCGCGGATGCCGTATGCCCGAGGCCGACTTTATCGTTTGCCCCGAGAACGCGCAGGAGGTATCCAAGGTCGTTAAGATCGCCAACTACTACAAGATCCCGATCACTACCTGGGGTGCCGGCGGCGGAACCCAGGGCGGCGCGATCCCCGTTTGCGGCGGTATCATTCTGGACACCAAGAGAATGAACAAGATCTACGACGTAAACACCGAGGGCATGTACATTGAGTGCGGCACCGGTGCTATCTATAAGCACATCGAGTGGGCGGCCAACGAGGTTGGCAAGGCTACCATGCACTACCCCTCCTCCCTGACCTGCTCCACCGTGGGCGGCTTCCTGGCGCACAGAGGTATCGGCGTTTGCTCCACTAAGTACGGCAAGATCGACGACATGGTACTCCAGATGGAGGTCGTGCTCCCCAACGGTGACATCATCCTCACCAGCCCCGCGCCCAAGCACGCCGCAGGTCCCGACCTCAACCAGATCTTCATTGGCTCCGAGGGTACCCTGGGTATCATCACCAAGGCACAGATCCGCATCTTTGACCAGCCCGAGGAAAGACGCTTCCGCGGCTTCCTCTTCCAGGATATGCACGGCGCCTTCCAGGCTTCCCGTGAGCTGCTCCAGAAATTCAAGCCCTCGGTTATGCGTCTGTACGACGAGGCCGAGACCGCGTCCCTGATCAAAAAGATCGTTGGCGTGGAGCGCAAGGGCGCTTTCATGAACATCGCCTACGAAGGCTGCAAGGAAATGGTAGAGGTTGAGGAGAAGATCCTCCTTGACACCTTCAAGAAGTACGGTGCCGAGGACCTTGGCTCCGAGTACGGCGAAAAGTGGTGGAAGGAGAAGATCACCTTCTTCTATCCCGGCCACATGATGGATATTCCCCAGATGTTTGGTACCATGGACACCATCGCGCCCTACGACAAGATCGAAAAGATCTACTGGGCTATGAAGGAAGCCATTGAAACCAACTTCCCCCAGGCCAAGTTCATCGCCCACTTCTCTCACTGGTACGAGTGGGGCTCCATGATCTACGACCGCTTCATTATTGAAGGCAAGGACGTTCCTCAGGATCCCGTAGAGGCTCTCCGCCTGCACCAGGCCGTATGGACCTGCGGTGTTCGCGCCGCGCTGGCCAACGGCGGTGTTGTCAACGACCACCACGGTGTTGGCATTAAGCTGGGCCGCCTCATGAAAGAGCAGTACGGTCCCGCGATGCAGGTATTTGAAGGAATTAAAAAGCAGCTTGACCCCAACGGCATCATGAACCCGTTCAAGCTGGGTCTGTAAGATAGGAGGACTCGAATTATGATCATGTCTGAAAAATGCAAGCAACACGTTGATTCCTGCCGTTTTTGCTGGATGTGCCATCACATCTGCCCCGTGGGCAACGCCACCGGTCAGGAAAGAAATACCGCCAGAGCAAGAGCCCTTGGCATTTCTCTGGTCAACCGTAACGCCATCGATCTCTCGGAGATCATGGATAACATCTACGAGTGCGCTACCTGCGGTGCCTGCGTACACGATTGCGTCACCGGCTGGGATCCCGTAATGTTCACCAAGGAGACCCGCCTGCAGGCCGCTCTGGAGGATAAGCTCCCCGCCTACATCAACACCATGGTAGACAACTGCCTGGAGACCGGTAACGCCTACGGCAAGACCGTGATCTGCGACACCCTGGCAAAGTGCATTGCCTCCCACGCGACTGCTACCGACACCCTCCTGCTCCTGGGTGTAGATGCAAAGTTCATGGCCTGCAAGCAGGCCTACAAGGCCGCGTTGGTGCTGGAAAAGGCCGGCGTATCCTTTACCCTTCTGGACAAGGAGCCTGCCACCGGCGCACAGCTGGACTTCCTGATCGGTGCCGCCGAGGAGACCAAGGAGCAAATGGCCGCCTGTGCCAAGGTGCTCAACGGCTACAAGACCGTAGTTGTTTACGATCCCGCCGACGCCAAGACCATCAAGCAGCTCTACAAGGAGTACGGCATTGAGGTAACGGCTACCGTGGTAACCTACACCGCCTTCCTGGCATCCCTGGTCAAGAGCGGCGCGCTGGTTGGCGAGAAGAGCGGCAAGACCGTGGTCTTCCAGGATCCCTATCAGCTCTCCCGCGATCTGGACGAGACCGAAGAGGCACGCCAGGTCATTTCTGCCTTCGCAACTCTGGAGGAAATGCTGCTCAACCGTGAGGAAACCGTATGGGCAGGAAACATTCTGATGGCACAGTACAAGCCCGCCGTCATCGAAAAGGTTGCCGAGAGAAGAATCTTCAACGCTAAGAGCATTGGTGCCAAAGCCATGGTCACCGCCAGCGTATCCGAATACGTTGCCCTGACCTCCGTGGAGCAGAACGATGTGGAGATCCTCTCCATGGAAGATCTGATCCTTGGTTGATAGGAGGACGTACACATGCTGGTAACATTGCAAGAGATCATTGGAATGGCGGAAGCAGGCAATTTCTGCGTCCCCGCCTTCAACGTTTACAATACCGAAACCATCATGGGTGTGGTAAAGGCAGCGGAAGAAGCCAAGGCCCCCGTGATTATGCAGCTCTACCCCCGTCTGATCAATGAGGAGGTGGGCTACTACCTGGCTCCCGCCATCCTGGCGGCGGCCAAAAAAGCAAGTGTTCCCGTCTGCTTCCATCTGGACCACGGCCCCTCCGAGCAGGAGGCAATGCGCATCCTTCGTTGGGGTGCCACCGGCGTGATGCTGGACGGCTCGGTACATCCCTTTGAGGAAAACATTGCCCTCACCAAGCACATCGTAGATATCTGCGGTGCCGTTGGTGTTGGCGTTGAGGGCGAGCTGGGTCACGTGGGAAGCGTAAACGACGACGCTATGGAAGAATTCACCGATCCCGCCGAGGCAGGTGAGTTCGTAAAGCGCACCGGAGTTTGCTGTCTTGCCGTTCTCATCGGCAACGCCCACGGTCACTACAAAAAGCCTCCCAAGCTGGACATTGAGCGGGTCAAAGCCATCCGCGAGGCCACCGGCGGACTTCCCCTGGTTCTCCACGGCGGCTCGGGCATTCCCGACGACCAGGTCAAGGCAGCCATCGCCGCGGGTGTGCGCAAGATGAACATTGGCACCGACGTTTGCTGCGCCTTTGCCGACGGCACCAAGGAGACGCTGGACGATCCCAAACGCAGCCTTGCCATCGACCTGTTCATGAAGCACCCCATCGAGCGCGTGAAGCAGCTCGCCCTGGAGAAGATCCATTTGGTGGGCGCCAACGGAAAGGCATAAGCTATGAGCAAGATCGTTGGCATTGGTGCCTGCGTGTTCGATACGCTTTATAATATTCCCACCTACCCCACCGAGGATACCAAAATGCGTGCTACGGGCTCCAAGGCCGCCGGCGGCGGCCCCGTAGCCACGGGTCTGGTGGCCGCGCAAAAGCTGGGCGTGGACACCGCCTACATCGGTGTTCTTTCCGACGACAACGGCGGCGCGTTCCTGAAAAAGGACTTTGAAAAATACGGCGTTAACACCAGCCTGATTGAGGTCAAGAGCGGCTACCGCTCCTTTGCCTCGGTGCTCTGGCTCTGCGCCGATTCGGCAACCCGCACCTGCGTATTCGACAAGGGCGATCTCCCTCCCCTTGCTTTGAATGAAAGCATGAAAAAAGCCATTGCCGACGCCGAGATCCTCATGGTGGACGGCAACGAGATGGAGGCCGCCGTGGACGCGGCAAGCTATGCCAGAGCCCATGGAACCAAGGTGCTTTACGACTGCGGCGGACTTTACGCCGGGGTAGAAAAGCTCTTGGCCAACACCGATATCATGATCCCCTCGGAGGAATTCGCTCTGGGACACACGGGCAAGAGCACGGCCGAGGAGGCCGCCAAGGCACTCTATGAGCGCTATTCTCCCGAGATCGTAGTCATCACCCAAGGAAAGCGCGGCGGTATCTGCTATGACGGCAAGACCGTCACGCCCTATCCCATTTACCCCGCAACCGTAGTGGATTCCAACGGTTCGGGCGACGTCTTTCACGGTGCCTTTGCCGCCGCCGTGGTCAAGGGCTACGACTACCTCAAGTGCTGTCATTTTTCCAGCGCGGTATCGGCCCTCAAATGCACCGGCGTAGGAGCGCGGGAAAGCGTTCCTTCCTTTGCACGGGTAAAAGAATACATGGAGGAAAACAACTATGAGTTATAATTACAAAAAAGCCTATATTCCCCAAAACGGCTACACCCCCATCTGTAAGATCGGGGAGTGCTCCCTGAAAAAGCTGGAGTTCGGCATCATCGAGCTGGACGCCGGCGAGAAACTCGACTTTGCCACCGGCGACAAGGAAACCGCCTTCATCCTTCTGGAAGGTCATTGCAACGTCTGCTTTGACGATACCAAGTGGGAGAACGTGGGCAACCGCATGAGCGTTTTCGAAAATCGCCGTGCCGAAAGCTTCTACATGCCCCGCGACCAAAAGCTGACCATTGAGGGTGTGGATCACGTAAAGATCGCCGTCTGCGCTACCCCCGTAGTCGAAAAGACCCAGCCCCAGCTTCTGAAGGAGGATCACGTGGTCCTCAAGCTCCTGGGTGAAGTTCCCTTCCAAAGAGAAACCAGCTTTATCATTGACGGCAACTCCAACGCCAAGGTGCTGACCATTGGCGAGGCATACTGCACCGAGGGCAACTGGGCAGGCTTCCCTCCCCACAAGCACGACGTAAACAATATGCCTCACGAGTGCATTGCCGAGGAGATCTACTACTTCCTCTTTGATCCCAAGCAGGGCTTTGCCGTGCAGTGTATGTACACCTCCGACGGCTCCCTGGACGAGGCTTATCGCGTAAAGAACGACGAGCTGGTGGAGTTCCCCTACGGCTACCACACCACGGTGTCTACCCCCGGCTACAAGAGCTATTTCCTGTGGCTGATGGCCGGCGACTACCAGGGCTTTAACCGCAGCAACGATCCCGAGCACGATTGGATCGCCCATCGCTGATTCATCCGATTTCAAAGCACCGTTTGAGCTTCAAACGGTGCTTTCCCAAAATTGCACCATTTGAAAAAAGGGAGGATACCCCTATGAAATACCTACTTGGCATTGATTTTGGTGGCGGCTCCACCAAGGCCACGCTCCTGGGGGAGGACGGCGTTATCTACTGTGAGAACGCGGTGGAATACCCCACCCTCTATCCCGCGGCAGGTGCCTGCGAGCAGGATCCCGCGGATTGGAGTGCCGCCCTCTGCCAAACCACCAAGACTCTGCTTTCCAAGAGCGGAATCGATCCTGCGACAATCGCGGCCATTGCCATCGACTCAGCAACCCACACCTCGGTGGTCTGCGACGGGGATTTCCATCCTCTGCGTCACGCCATCCATTGGACCGACAGCCGCAGTCGCGCCGAAGCCACGGCTCTGCGGGAGAAGTACGGCGAGGAGATCTTCCAAAAGACCTTCCACAAGCCCGACACCATCTGGACGCTCCCCCAGCTCCTCTGGCTATCCAAGGCCGAGCCCGAATGCTTTGCGCAGATCCGTCATATCTTCTTTGAAAAGGATTACATCCGCTATTTTCTTACCGGTATCTTTTGCACCGATACCATTGAGGCCGAGGGCAGTATGCTCTTTGACTGCAACACCCGCGCGTGGGACGAGCATCTCTGCGCCCTGGCCAAGATCACCCCTGCCATGCTCCCGCCCCTTTGCAAGCCCAACGACGTGATTGGCGGCGTGACCCCCGAGGCCTCTGCGGCCACCGGGCTCCCCGCAGGCACTCCCGTGATCTGCGGTACCACCGATACGGTTATGGAGGTCTTTGCCTCGGGCGCCATCCGTCCCGGGGACATTACCGTAAAGCTGGCTACCGCGGGACGCATCTGCGTGATCACCGACCGCCCCTGCCCCGACCGCCATATGATCAACTACTCCCACATCGTGGAGGGTCTCTGGTATCCCGGCACGGCCACCAAATCGGCGGCCGCCTCCTACCGCTGGTACCGCGACACCTTTGGCGGAGACTATCGGGAACTGGACGCAGGAGCCGAACAGGTTCCCGTGGGATGCGACGGCATGTTCTTCCATCCCTACCTCAACGGGGAACTGACCCCCTATGCCGATCCCCTGCTTTGCGGAAGCTTTACCGGCATCCGCGCCACCCATACCAAGGCCCACTTCACCCGCGCGGTGCTGGAGGGCGTGGCTCTGTCCCTTCTGGACTGCAAGAACTATCTGGACACCTTAGGTATTCTTTACGGCTCCACCGCCACCCTCATTGGCGGCGGCTCCAAGGGAACGCTTTGGAGTCAGATCGCCTCCGACGTTCTCGGCATGACCTTTACCATTACCGAGAGCAGCGACTCCTCTCTGGGCTCGGCCATGCTGGCAGGCATTGCTACGGGCATCTTTGCCGACGCCGCCGATGCGGTGCAAAAATGCATCAAGCCGCGCCGCGTGGTAACGCCCAATCCCGAAAACACCCAAGCCTACGCCGCCCTCTATCAGACCTACAAGCGCATCCACGATGCCCTGGCCCCCATCTACGGAGACCGCTGACATGAGGATCGTGGTTTGTATTCGTCAAGGTCAAGACGGGGAGATCAATCCCTTTGACGCCGCCGCCTACGAGGCCGCGTTGCGTTTGGAGGGAGCGGAGATCACGCTTTTGAGCATGGGGCCCCTCTCCGCCAAGGATTTTCTCACCTCGCTGACCCGCCTGGGAGCAAAGCAAGCCATTCTGCTCTCGGACCGTCGCTTTGCCGGTGCCGACACTCTGGCCACCGCCTACACTCTTTCCCTGGCCATTCAAAAGCTCACCCCCGATCTGGTCGTTTGCGGACGGCAGACCCTGATTGGTGACACCGCCCAAACCGGCATTATGCTTGCCACCCGAATGTGTTTCCCGGTGATCACCAACGTCATGGGGATCCATACCGTTACCACGGAAAAAATCACCTGCCACACCCGCACCGAGGGGGACGTGACCGTATCCCTGCCTGCCCTGCTGACCCTGGAACGCATCTATGCTCTGCGGCTTCCCCGTCTGCGCTCCAAGACGATAGAATGTCAGGTTTGGAACGCCGACGATCTGGGAGCCGATCCCGCCCGTTGCGGTCTTGCCGGCTCTCCCACCCGTGTGCTCTCCACCCGGGAGAATCAGAGTGGACGCCGCAGATGCAAGTGGATTTCACTTGATCAGCTGGACGGAATTTTGAAGGAAAGCCTTTCCAAGGAGGCGCAGGTAACCGAAAAGGACACCCCCGCAGCCCTTTCCCTCCCTCGGGTCTGGACCGTAGGAGACGCCCCCCTGGAGTTTGCCCCAAGCGTTTCCAACGACGTAACGGTGCTTCCCTTCGCCTCGGCGGAGGAGCTGGCCGAGCGCATCCGCGCAGGAGCCCCCTCGGCGGTGCTTTGGGGAAGTGATCCCCTCTCCAAGCGTCTGGCCGCCCAGGTGGCCGCGCAACTGGACCTGGGTCTTTGTGCCGACTGTAACTCTTTGGAAACCGACGGACAGGAGCTCTTTATGATCCGTCCCGCCCTTTCGGGAAGCGTGATCGCCAAGATCCGCAGTATTCCCCGTCCTGCCATGGCCACCGTGCGAACCACCCAGACCGAGGGCTCCCCTCTGGTGATTGCGGCGGGCTTTGGCGCCAAGGAGCAAATGCCTCTGATCCGCGCCCTGGCCGAGAAATACGGTGCCGATCTTGCCGCCACCCGTAAGATGGTGGATCACGATCTGCTCCCCTACGACCTGCAGGTGGGACTGACGGGAAAAAGCATTTCCCCCGCGGTCTATTTGACCGTAGGCGTTTCGGGCGCGGTGCACCACCTGGTGGGTATGCAACGCTCGGGCACGGTCATTGCCGTGAATCCGGATCGCACCGCCCCCATCTTTGACTACGCCGACTATGGGATCCTGGCCAAGGCCGAGGATCTTGCCCCCTACGTGTAAAAAGGCCTTCAAGGACGTTGCTTCGGGTTCGAAAAGACCGTTTTAAATCACAACCACCCGTCAAACGGGTGGTATGCACAAGGGCTAAAAGCCCAATAGGACTGGCCAGCGGCTCAAGCTGCCGGCTTTTGCTTTGCAAAAGCTTTGAGCAAACTCCCCCTCCATAATCGAGAGTGCAAACAAC
>JAFTNJ010000024.1 GCA_017451915.1 Clostridia bacterium | reverse complement strand
CGTGGTCCCCCTTCTCCCGCAGGAGAAGGCTTCTTGACTCCTCGCTTCTTGACTCCTCGCTTCGCTCGGATAAATAATCTGGGCAAAGCTAAAGCTTTTGGGAACCACCAGCACTGCTGGTGGTTTTCGTTATACAAAAAGGAACTGCCCACGTTCAACGTGTGGCAGTTCCCATTTTTTCTATGTGCCTCCCGGCCTTTGCAAGATAGTGCCGATAGCGGTCCATGTCGGCATCCCTATATTTTACACCGAGCATGATCCACTCACAGTATTCATAAAGCAGAAACAGATCCATGGTGCGACGGTACTCCCCGTAAGGGATGCCCTTTTCCTCGATTAAATGACGGTAATAATAATCGATGGCAAAGGATTTATCCTCCTCCTTCATATAGAAGAAGGCGTTCTCGGTTTCCTCGCCGTGGGCAAGAAGTCTTGCAAGAGCGGTGGGGTACGGCAGGATTCCCGCCAACTCCCAATCAATGATCGTGGCCCGGTTCTCGGATACCAGGACGTTAAAAGGAAGAAGATCGTCGTGGCACAGCGTTCTGGGGACCGTTTGATAGATCGATAAAAACTCCCCGTATGCAGCTTCTATGCCTGCATCTCCGAGGTATGCCCCGCGCTCGTTTCTATGGGCAAGGCTTTTGGCAAACGAAAAACCGACCTCGGCGGTTTCCTTGTTTTCCCAATACCGCGCCTGCAAGCCGATCAGAGCATCGAGGGCTTTTTTCAGCGATTGGCGGTCACATCGGCAAAGATCCTCCCCGGTTACGTACTCCATGAGAAAGTAGGATGTCCCATGGGAACAAGCAGAGCCATAAAACCGGGGTACCCCAGCGATCCCGTCGGCAAAAAAGGCGGAATAAATCTCCAACTCGTACTGCTTTGCCTTTTTCCATACGTAGGTGTTGGCACCGTGGGTCACCTTCCACACCTCGTACGCCGCTCCGTCCTCTCTGCTGCGAAAAGGAAGGATCTCCAAGGGCGCCGCAGAGGTGCAAGGCGTGGTTTCCTTGAGAATTTTTTTAATTGCTTCGATCATTGTTCTCCCCTCCTTGCAATTGGAAAGATCACACCGTCCCGGTCATGCCCGAAGTTCCGCCCAGTTGGCAAAGAGGTGCGGGGTGGGAGGCGGCTCGGAAACATTGGCACAAAGAGCAACTTGGATTCCTTGAATCTCATAATCCCAAAAGGATAGACCACAGTCATCGGCGGCGCGGGCGGTGTCGGCCTTTCGCAGACCACGCAAGCCCTCCCCCGTCCACTTGACCAAAGCCTCCTTCCGCGTCCAGAGACGCAAAAAGGTGGCAACGGTGGGATTGGAGGAAAACAACCGCTGCTCCTCCGGGGAAAACCAGCGGGCGGAAAGTGCCTCCAGCCGTGCACCGGAAAGTCGCCTGCCGTCCTCGGCATCCACGCCAACGCGCAAGGGGCGGGCACCGTCCTTGGAAATACAGACGGCGCAAAAGATCCAATCCGCCGTGTGGGTAATGCTGAATTCGCTCGCACCATCCACAAAATAGGGCTTGCCCTCGGGAGTATAGGCCAGCCTTCCCTCACCCGCGGCAGAACGCAACAAACAGAGCCCTCCCAGGCTTTGACGCATCGCCACCTCGGCACTTTGCGTTTGGTGCCGTTGCCGCCAAGCTCCATACCAATCCTCGCCCAGATATCTTCGCAGCTCCTCGGCACTTGGCAAATGCGCAGTCTTTATTCCGTAAAGCAGTAGCATCGGCCCCTCTCCCTTCCTCAAATTTCCCTCTTATTGTATCATAAACTTTCCCTTTTGGGAAGATATTTTTCAAAAAAGAATTGACAAACTCTGCCAAAAACGGTATAATAGAATTAGAATCATTCTTTTTTGGAGGATTTTATGACCAAGCAACGCGCATTGATTATGAATATACTCAACCAATCCGACCGTCACCTGACCGCCGACGAGATCTTTTTTCTTGCCAAGCTGAAAATGCCCAGCATTGCCATGGCAACGGTCTACAACAATCTGAACGCCATGAACGATGCCGGCTTGATCCACCGGTTACATATTGACGGTGCCGCCGATTGCTTTGACAAGATCACCGAGCCCCACGACCACCTGCTTTGCGACGGTTGCGGAAAGATCTCGGATTTTCACCTCCCTTCCCTTTCAGATACGCTGGAAGCCACGCTTGGCCATCCCCTTCTTTCCTACGACCTCACGGTGCACTACCTTTGCGCCGAGTGCCAAAAAGGGAAACGGTGATTGAATACTATACAACGCCATCGAATTTTTTCGGTGGCGTTTTTTGCTCTCTCAATTCAATCATTGGTTGAGTTCTAAACAACTATTTGATCATTGCTTTTAAAAGAAATTATGCTATACTAAAGGTACACCGGTGATCACAAGTTTGAGGAGGTGCTTTTATGCAACTTAATTTAGGAACCAAAATTCGAGAATTGCGCCGTCGCGATGGACGCACCCAGGATGCGCTTGCGGAGGCACTCGGGGTAACAGCCCAGGCGGTCTCGCGTTGGGAATCAGGAGGTAGCTATCCCGATATGGAAATGATCCCTGCCATTGCCAATTATTTTCACATATCCATTGACGAGCTTTTTGGGTATCACGACGATCGGGAGGAAAAAATCCACCGTATTCTTTACACGGTGGATAAGGTGCTCACAAAATATTCGCATATGCATCAGGGAAGCCTCTCAAAAGACGTAACAGAATGTATCCATATCCTGCGCAATGCTGCAGAGGAATTTCCAAATGAGCCAAAAATACTGTTGAAGCTTGCCCAATCGCTTCATATGTGGGGGTGGAATACGTACGGAGCCAGAGGACGCACCGACGATGCCTCGGGTATGATTGAATACGATGTGGAATACAACGCGCAAAATATTTACTGGCAGGAGGCCATACGCATTTATGAAAAGCTATTGAAGTCGAATCCCTCCCCGGAGGATCGTGAGATCGCCCTCTGCCAGCTCACACCCCTATATTGCCGGGTGGGAGAATACGAAAAGGCCAAGGCCCTTGCCAACGAGCAAAACAGTCTTATCATTTGCAAAGAGCTATTGTTGCCCATGGCAACAACGGGAGAAGAAAAAGCAAGATATCAATGCGAAAGAATGATGGCACTCCTTTCCAACCTTCAATTTGCCATTTCCGAATCCATCGCATACAGGCCTGCTGTGTCGTCATCGGAATACGGAAGCCGCGTTCTGCTTTCGGTGATCCATTTGTATGAGACCATCTTTGACGATGGTAAGTTTGGTGATTGGCACAAAAATATTGCCCGTCTGTATTTGGTTTTAACCGGTTATGAAATCAACAAAAAGGGAGCTATGCAAATAGTCCTTGCTTATTTTGACAAAGCCTTTGAGCACTACAAGGAATCGACCCGCATTTACAATGAAGGAAATTACAGCTATTCCGCTCCTCTGGTTTCCAATCTAAAACCCATTGAGCAAGGTGCCTTTGCTCCCGCGGATCTGGGAGACTTTTGGAAAACAGAACTGAAAAATTATCCAAAGGAGATTCTTGACGTGCTTCAAAAAAATCCAAAATACAGCGTATGCTTTGCCTGATCCCTGCCCCGCCTCGTGCGGGGCAGTTTCAACGCAAAAAGAGCCGCCACAAACGTAGCGACTCTTTTTCATTTTTAAAGAAGTGCGATAAACGCCTCCAGGGTCTTCCAAAACAGCTCCACCGAATCCAGGTCCAGGGCCTCGTCGGGGGAGTGAATGTCCCGCATATCGGGGCCAATAGAGATGATGTCCATGCCGGGCACCTTGGAGGAGATCACTCCGCACTCCAGGCCTGCGTGGATCACGTTGACACCGGCCTCCTTGCCGCACACCTGACGGTAAGCCGCAAGATACGCATCCCGCACTCGGGAAGTGGTGGCATACGCCCAACCGGGATAGCGGCTGTAATGGCGCACCTCGGCGCCCAGTAGCTTGGCAAACAGATTCAGCTCATGGATCGAGGCATCCAGCTGGCTCTCAATGGAGGAACGGGTGGAAAGAACAAAGGTCACGTCCTCACCCTCGGTGCGGATCACACCAAGATTGCGCGAGAACTCCACCAACCCCTTGATGTGGTGGCTCATGGAAAGTACGCCGTTGGCAACCCCTGCCAGCACCGTGGCCAGACGCAGGGTGTCCTCACGGGTGAACATCACCGCCTCGGTAGGCGCATCCTCACAAACCAGACAAAAGCCCTTGTCGTCGGCCGAAAGCTCGTTCGCCATCTCTGCGGCCACCTCGGTCAACCGTGCCGTAGCTGCCTCGGCGTCGGGCACCGCCAGCAACACCTGACATTCCCGCGGGATGGCGTTGTCCTTGGAGCCACCCGACAGCCGGATCACCCGCGCGTCCTGCTCCTCCAAAAGAGCGGCAAGCAAGCGTCCCATCAGCTTGTTGGCATTGGCTCGGCCGCTGTTGATGTTCTCCCCCGAATGTCCGCCCATCAGGCCACGCACCGACACCTGCAGGGCCTCGCCCGCGAAGGGCTCCGCGCCGCAATGCAGGGTCAGATCGGTCCGCAGACCGCCGGCGCATCCCGCCGTAACCCAACCAAGGGCCTCGCTATCCATATTGACCATGCGACGGGCAGAGATCTTGGAATAATCAAAGGTGGTGGCACCGTCCAGGCCCACCTCCTCGGCGGTGGTAAACAGGCATTCTATGGCAGGATGGGCAGGAACCTCCCCATCCAACAGAGCCAGCATCATGGCCACGGCAATGCCGTTATCGGCCCCCAGAGTGGTTCCGGTGGCGCGGAGAAGGTTGCCATCCAGTCGAAGCTTCAAAGGATCCTTGAGGAAATCATGCTCCACGTCGGCGTTCTTTTCGCACACCATGTCGGTATGTCCCTGGAAGAGAACGGGAGGATGATCCTCCAGCCCCGGAGTTGCGGGGGCCTTGATCAGTACGTTGTGGGCGGCGTCGCGGTGATATTCCAAGCCCCGCGTCTTGGCAAAGTCCACCAAATAATCGGCGATTTTTTCCTCGTGGTAGGAGGGGCGCGGAATGGCGCTGATCTCCTCAAAAAAAGCGAATACCGAGGCCGGCTTGCGGCCATGGATCAAATAGTTCATAGATTCCTCCTGTTGCGATGGATTTTGGAGACATGACAGCGGGATCCGCTGAAAAAACAGACCGCCGGTCCCACGCAGGACGTCACGCTCGTAAAAAATATAAAGATCTTGCTCGTTCACGGCCAGATCGGAGTAGCCGCCCTTTTCATCCACCAAAAGCTCCCGATAGGTGTGAAAGGCGTTGGTACTGACCTTTACCGTTAAATTTCTTCGTTTTTCCCGGGTGGCGCAGTTGCTGTGAAAGAGCACGCCGTCTTTGTGAAACAAGCTTCCCTGGCAAACCGGATCGGGCAGATTGGACTCGAATTTGGGAACCGTCCAGCCACCTATACCCGTATCGCTGAAGGCGAGCGCGCGCATCCGTGCCGCTCCCTCGTTGCGAATCGAAAGCATCACCCGTCCCTCGGCGGTCACCGCCAAGGCTGACTCGTTGGGATCGGGAATCTCAGGCGGGCAGGTCAAGACCTCTCCCACCTGCCAGTGCCCTCCCCCGTCCTCGGAGTACAGGGTACTGATAAAAGATGGATGATGAGCCTTGGAATCCTCCGCATTATGCGCAAACCACAGGGGTACCAGCAGACGCCCCTGATGGACGACACCGTGTCCCGGGCCGATGGCAACGGCGTTAAAGAAGCGACCGATCCCCTCCGGGACACCCGAAAGGGCTCTGGGCTCCGAGAAATGGACGCCGTCATCGTCACTCACCGCATGGTAGATCTCCCGATAATTTTTACAAAACAGAAAATGGATCCGATCCCCGTCAACGATCATCACCGGGTTGTTCAGGGTCTGTCCTTCGCCTCGAAGGAGCCCTGCCGTTTCCCAGGATTCGCCGCGGTCATGGCTTCGGATCCATTTCAAATCAATCTCCGCCCAATCCGAAAGCGATCTGCGGCACTCGTAATAGGCAATCAAGGTTCCCTTGGACGTACAGATCAGCCCGGGAATACGGCAAACCGTCCCCTCACCGGCGGTCGGCGCAATGGGGATCTTTACCGATTCCATTACAACCGCACCTTCCGCTCACGGGCAAGGTTGATGGTACCCTCGTGAAGCATATCCAAATGGTCCAGGGATTTTCCCGTACCAATGGCCACGCAGGAAACCGCGTCCTTGGCCACGCGGGTCTGGATCCCGGTTACACGGGTAATCAGCTGGTCAAAGCCGTAAAGCAGACTTCCGCCACCGGTCATAACGATGCCGTTGCGAAGAATATCGCTGAGCAGCTCGGGGGGCGTTTTTTCGATCACCAGACAGATCGCGTCCAGAATGGCAGTCACCGGCTCGGCAAGAGCCTCAATCATTTCCTTGGAATTGATGGTGATTACCTTGGGCAGACCACGGTTCATACAGCGGCCCTTGACCTCCACGGACTTGGCCTCGGGATGGTCGTACACGGCACCAATGCGCTTTTTGATGCCCTCGGCGGTGCGTTCACCGATCAGGACGTTGTATTTGCGGCGCACGTAGCGCATAATGGCCTCGTCAAAGCGGTCTCCCGCAATCTTGATCGACTCGGAAACCACCACGCCGCCCAAGGAAAGCACGGCAATATCGGTGGTGCCACCGCCAATGTCAACAACCATGTTGCCCACGGGCGCATAGATGTTCAGTCCCGCGCCAATGGCCGCCGCCGTAGGCTCCTCAATCAGGTAGGTCTTTTGCGCCCCGGCCTCCCGCGCCGCGTCGATCACGGCCTTTTCCTCCACCTCGGTAATGCCCGAGGGGATGCAGATCATAACACGGGGAGGGAAAAAGAGATTTCCGCAGGCGCGACGGATAAAGTATTGGATCATCTTCAGCGTCACCTCGTAGCGGCTGATCACGCCATCCTGCAGGGGACGCACCGCCGTAATGTTGCCGGGGGTACGGCCAAGCATTTGCTGAGCCTCCTTGCCCACCTTCAAAATACGGTCGGTATTGGTATCAATGGCAACCACCGAGGGCTCCTGCAGTACAATGCCCTTGCCCTGCACGTACACCAAAACGGTGGCGGTGCCAAGGTCGATGCCGATGTTACGGCTGAATTTGAAGCCTCGGAATTTGGACAACATCTTACGAAACCACTTTTTGATTCTATGAAGCAACCCCATTCTCCGAAGCCTCCTTTCCAGATTCTCTTTTTATTATACAGGATTTGCAGAGGAAAATCAATTCCTTTTCCTAAAAAAATAGCTTTTTTTATCAAAAAACATCAATAGACGCCCACATCCCGATTGACGATATCCGAGGCCACGGCCAGGGCGTACACCCGACGCGCCCCCATTTGACGGAGCAAACGGATCCCCACCGCCATGCTGGATCCCGTGGTAACGATGTCATCCACCAGGATCACGGTTTTGCCGTGCAGCGCGGGAATGGAAGCCTCCATGGGCGCAAAGGATTCCTTGGCGTTGCGGTAGCGTCCTGCGGGATCCAGCTTCTTTTGAGGACGCCCGCGTCCAAAGCGTCGCCGCAGGGTGGGACGCACCTCCAGAGCGGTTTGTTTGCCAAGAAGCGTGGCCAACACCTTGGCCTGGTCGGTCCCGTATTGCATTTTGGAGCGGCTTCCCCGAGGAATATAGGTCAACACCACCTCCTCGTTGGAAATGCCCTCCTGCTTCAGCAGGGCCTCGATGTTACGGGCAAGCTCCCGTGCCAGGAAGGCGGCCGCCCGCTGTTCCCGACTCTGCTTGACGGTATAGATCAATCGGTTTTGCACCCGCTGACGCTTTCCGGGATAGTAGTAGACCAATTTGGAAAATCCGGCACATTTGGCTTTTCCCATACGCTCGGTCATGCAGGAGCACTCGCCCACGGGCTTGGCACAGATCCCGCAGGTCTCCAAAATCTCGCTCTCCCACTCGGCCCGACAAACCGGACAGAGTGCCTCGGCGTCGGCAATGTCGTGGGGCAATAGCTGACCGCAGGAGGCGCACTTTGGGGGAAAGAGGAGGTTGAAAAGCAAACTCATGCCTCGCCCTCCCGCAACCAGCGCACCAATCCCGTATAGCGCATGGACTGTCGGTTGTTCTCAATCATATTTTGAAGGATCCCCTGCCGTCCCACCAAAATCACCATGCTTTGCGCACGGGTAACGGCGGTATAGAGGAGATTGCGGGAAAGCAGCATGGGCGCCGCGCTTCCCATGGGAAGGATCACAATGGGATACTCACTGCCCTGACTCTTGTGGACCGTGATGGCGTAGGCCATTTCCAGCTCCTCCAGCATATGGAACTCATAGGTCACGTGGCGATCGTCAAAGGCGATCTCCAGGGTCTCGTCCTTGGGATGAATGCGTAGGATCACACCGATATCCCCGTTGAAAATACCGCTCCCCAGGGTGCCGTCGGGCTTTTCCCACTCCACGTCATAGTTGTTGCGGGTCTGCATCACCCGATCTCCCTCACGGAAGGTCAGCTCCCGATAGCGGTGCTCCCGCTTTTGAGGGCTGGGAGGATTGAGGGCACTCTGCAAAATAATATTCAAATTCTCGGTTCCGGTCTCCCCCTTGCGGGAGGGACAGATAACCTGCGTCCCCTGCACCGCCATCTCCCCGTAGGTGCGGGGCAGACGGATCTGATAAAGCTGTGCCACCGTGGCGGCAATTTCCCGATCACTCTCCCGCGGCAGGAAGAAGAAATCGTTGTTCTTCACGTCCAGCCTTGGCATCTCGCCCCGATTGATGGCGTGGGCGTTGGTAACGATCAGGCTTTCCTGTGCCTGGCGGAAGATCTCGTTCAGGCGCACCGTGGCAAAGCGTCCGCTCTCCAACAGATCCCGAAGGACGTTTCCCGCCCCCACCGAGGGAAGCTGATCGGCGTCGCCAATGATCACGATCTTGGCGCCCGGCTTTACGGCACGGAGCAGAGCACACATAAGATGGTTGTCCACCATGGAAGCCTCGTCCACAATAACCACGTTCTCCTCCAGGAGGTTTGTCTCGTCCCGATGGAACCGAATTCCGCTCCCCTCCTCCCCGCCGTATTCCAGCAGGCGGTGAATGGTCTTGGCCTCGCAGGAGGTGGATTCCGAAAGTCGCTTGGCGGCCCGTCCGGTGGGCGCACAAAGGGCGATGCGAAGATCCATGCCAGCAAAAATATGTAGCAGGGCCCGCACCACCGTGGTCTTACCCGTGCCGGGACCACCGGTGAGGAGCATCACGCCGTTCTCCAGGGCGGCAAAAATGGCCTGCCGCTGGAGCATGGCGTATTGCATTCCGCTCTCCAGCTCCTCCTTGCGAATAAAGGAATCAATGTTGGCGGTCTCCATACCGGGGCAGACCTTATCCAAGAGCAGCAGCTTGCGGGCAATGTATTTTTCGTCGTCATACGCGAAGCGATCGTAAAGATATTGGGTACCGTCAAAGGTTACCACACGGAGCTTTTGCTCCTTGAGGAGCAGAGACACCGCCTCGCCCACCGCTGCCTCCTCGGCCTCCAACAGCTTGGCGGCCCCGGCCACCAGCTTTTCCCGCGGCAAACAGACGTGGCCGTTTTGCCCCGCGTTGGCGGAAAGCATATAGAGCACGCCACTGCACAAACGGTCAAGAGAGCTCTTATCCAATCCCAGACGAAGGGCCAGACGGTCGGCCCGCTCAAAGCCAATGCCCTCAATCTCGTCGCACAGGCGGTAAGGGTTCTTCTTTGCCACGTCCACCGCCGAGCCGCCCCAACGCTTGTAGATGCGCACGGTGACTGCCGCGCCAAAGAACTCCCGAAAGAACATCATGGCGGAACGGATGCCTGCCTTGTTCTTAAAGTCCTCGGAGATCTCCCGGGCGCGCTTGGGGGTGATCCCGGGAATAGAGGCCAGCCAATCGGGATGATTTTCGATCACGTCAAAGGTTTCGTCACCGAATTCGTCCACGATGCGCTGGGCGGTCTTGGGCCCAATCCCCTTAATGGTACGAGAGGACAGATACCGCAGGATGGACGCACGATCGGCGGGAAGCTGCTTTTCGGACTGCTCCACCTTGAACTGCCGTCCGTATTTGGGATTGTGCACCCAACGGCCGTATACCGTAACCATATCCCCCTCCCCAATATAGGGGAGAATACCGGTGATGGTGACCAGATCGTCGGTGTCGGTTCCCAGATCGCAGATGGCAAAGCCGTTTTCCTCGTTGGAATAAATGACGTGCTCAATACTGCCGCAAAGCCGAATCAGTCCATGCTCATCCATTGGCCCCTGCATAAATTTATCGTCAAACAGCTCCGCCATAGGCAACCTCCTTTTTAGTCTTCCGTTTGGATCAGCTCCACCGCATGCCAGGTGGCACCGTACATCTGCAGCCAATCCAGATATTTTTCGTAAAGCGCGCCGTCCTCCCCGACCACGCCATCCAACAACGCCGCGGAGATCAGCACCCTTATCCGTGCCCGCCGTCCTTGGCGGAAAAACGCGGAAGATGCTTCGTGTAAGAGTACATCCAGCATCTCCGCGTCTTCTTTGTCCTGCACCTCAATGGCAACCGTAATCTGCTTGGGTGCAAACAGCAGATCCAGCATGGCGCGCAGGGCACAGTAAAACCCAAAGGCCGCAAACATCGCCACCGCCACTTCTAAAATCAAATGAAATATCATTCTTCTCTCCCCCCTTTGCTTTCAGCCTATGCAAAAGGAGAAGGAAGGGTGCCGAGGGATCAGAGCAATCCCTGCAGCTCCTCGGTCAGATCGCAGGTCTCCCAGGGAGCCTCCACGTCCTCGCGTCCCATGTGGCCGTAAGCCGCCAGGGCACAGTAGATGGGACGGCGGAGATCAAAGCGCTTGATGATGGCCGCGGGACGAAGATCCACCAGACGCAGAATGGCGTCCTCGATCTTCTTTTCCTCTACCTTGGCGGTGCCAAAGGTATCGATCATCACCGAAACCGGCTTTGCAACGCCAATGGCGTAGGCCAGCTGTACCTCGCACTTATCGGCCAGGCCTGCCTTGACCACGTTTTTGGCAATGTAACGAGCCGCATAGCAAGCGGAACGGTCCACCTTGGTGGGATCCTTGCCCGAGAAGGCACCGCCGCCGTGACGGGCGTAGCCGCCGTAGGTATCCACAATGATCTTACGACCCGTAAGTCCCGTATCGCCGGCAGGGCCGCCGACAACAAAGCGTCCCGTGGGGTTGATGTAGATCTTGGTGTCCTTGTCCATCATATCCGCAGGTACGATGGGAGCAATTACCTGCGCGATCAGATCCCGACGGATCTCCTCCAGGGACACGCTGGCGCTATGCTGGGAAGAAATCACGATGGTATCTACGCGGGCGGGCTTGTCGTTTTCGTCGTATTCAATGGTGACCTGCGTCTTACCGTCGGGACGGAGGTAGGACAGGGTTCCATTCTTGCGCACCTCGGTCAAGCGCTTGGCCAGCGCGTGGGACAGAGAGATGGGCAGGGGCATCAGCTCGGGAGTCTCGTTGCAGGCGTAACCAAACATCAAACCCTGGTCGCCGGCACCAATGTCCATGCCGTCGGTATCGGTACCGTTCTTTGCCTCAAAGGACTTGTCCACACCCAGGGCAATGTCGGGGGATTGGGCGTGCAGAGAGGTGATGACGGCACAACTGTCGCAGTCAAAGCCGTATTTGGCGCGATCGTAGCCGATCTCACGCACGGTTTCACGCACGATGCTCTGAATGTCCACCTGGGCCTTGGTGGTCACCTCGCCCATAACGCAGACCAATCCCGTGGTACAAAAGGTCTCGCAGGCAACGCGGGACATGGGATCCTGACGAAGCATTTCGTCCAGGATGGCATCGGAAATCTTATCGCTGATCTTATCGGGATGTCCCTCGGTCACCGATTCACTGGTAAAAAGTTTTCTGCTCATAATTCATTCTCCTATGTTTTCAAGTTCAAAACATATCTCTTGACAAGAAAAAAGCTCCGCACAGACGGAGCGATTCGGCTCTCATCTAACAGGATTTAGCACCTTACAAACGCAGGTTGCTGTAACATCATCGTGCCTGTCACTACGTTACTCTTGATAAGATATATTTGATTGCATATAGTATAGCACAGATCCCGCCGATTTGCAAGGGGATTTGACATAATTTTATGGGGAAAGCAAAAAAATTTACGGGAGATCGCTGCTCTCCCGTAAATATTTCTTATCCAAAAATCGCGCCCAGGCCACAATAGGAAAGGACCATCATAATGACCGTAGCCATCAGAACGCCTCCCACGGCGGCAACAAAGGAGCGTTTGGGCTCCAGCCCCAGAACCGAAGCGATCAGGGTTCCCGTCCACGCACCGGTGCCGGGAATGGGAAGTCCGATAAAAATCATAATTCCCCAATAGGAATACTTTTCAATCGTTCCCTTGTGCTTTTCCACCTTGCGGTCCAACCACGCAGCGATCCGATTGAAAAGCTTGACCCGGCTATTCCCCATCCATTTTAGAATCGCACGGATAAAGAGCAGGATGAAGGGCACGGGCAAGAGGTTTCCGGCAATACTGAACAGGGCCGTTTGCCACCACGGCAAGCCCAAGCCCCACCCCAGTGGCACGGCACCGCGGCACTCGATGATGGGAAGCATGGAGCAGAAAAATACGCACAGCTCCTTCCCTACGGTTTCCAAAAAAAATTGTTCAATGGCTTCAACCATAATTGTTCATCCTTTCTTTTCCGCCGCGATTTTGCAACGGGATCGAAAGCGTCAGTTCCGCTTTCCCTTGATCAGCGGAGACAGCCGCTTGTATACCAAAAACGTTAGCGCGGTATCCAAAAGCCCCTTCAACAGCGTAAAGGGAACGTTAAAAAACAGCAAACACTGGAACAATCCGTCCACCCCGGGAACAATGGCCTGGTAGGCACCAATGATCAGGTCCAGGGGCATCAGATTTGCGTAAACGGGATAGGTAAGATAGTAATTGCTGGGCAGGCTCATCAGCGCCATGGTAAAGGCTCCCACCAGGGAGGCGATCAACGCCATGCGCCGATTGGACCGCATATGATAAAGAACTCCCGCAGGCCAAACGAAGAAAACTCCCAAAAGGAAGTTGCTCAATTCCCCAACACCGCCCGTGGTGGTCATGGGAAGATTGATCAGATTCTTGATCAGACAAACCATTACCCCCGACATGGGACCCATGCTGAAGGAGGCAATCAGAGCGGGAAGCTCCGAAAAATCCAATTTAATAAAGGACGGCATAAACGGTACGCTGAAGCTGAGCATCATCAATACCGTGGCAATGGCGGACAAAATGCCGGTCATTGCGATGTAACGAACACGCGAGGTGCGATATGCTTGACTCATAAGTAATTCTTCCTTTCTTTTTTGCATAGGAATAAAACACAATACATCAAAGAAAAAGAAAAGCCCGGTCATCACCGGGGATAGCAACGCAACGGAAGGCACGCGCCCTCCCTGCCCTGTTTTTTTCTTTTCTCATCCGGACTTTGAAGCAGACCCTAAAAATCTCTTGCAATCTGCCTTTTACCGTCGGCACAGGAATCTCACCTGTTCGGCTCTTTCGAGTTCGCGGGCTTGGCAAAGTAAAAAGTGCGCTTTACTCTGTTTACCGCCGGTATGGAATCTCACCAATCCCCAAAGAATATTTATTTTCGAAATGTGGGGAGAAACCGTGAGGCTTCTCCCCATAAAATGGATAATCGATTATAATTAGTCGATGATCTTGGTTACAACGCCGGAACCAACGGTTCTACCACCCTCACGGATTGCGAAACGGAGACCCTCTTCGCAAGCGATGGGAGTGATGAGCTCAACGGTCATATCAACGTTGTCGCCGGGGCGGCACATCTCAACGCCTTCGGGAAGCTCGATAACGCCGGTAACGTCGGTAGTTCTGAAGTAGAACTGAGGTCTGTAGCCTGCGAAGAAGGGCTTCTTACGGCCGCCTTCCTTCTCAGTCAGAACGTAAACCTGGCCAATGAACTTGGTGTGAGGCTGTACGGAACCGGGCTTAGCCAGAACCTGTCCTCTTTCGATCTCTTCCTTAGCAATACCACGGAGCAGAGCACCGATGTTATCGCCTGCTTCTGCCTGGGGCAGGAGCTTGTGGAACATCTCAACACCGGTAACGGTGGTGGACTTCTTCTCGTCGGAAAGACCTACGATCTCAACAACGTCAGAAACCTTAACGGTACCACGCTCTACACGACCGGTAGCAACGGTACCACGACCGGAAATGGAGAATACGTCCTCAACGGGCATCAGGAAAGGCAGGTCAGCCTGACGCTCAGGAGTAGGAATGTATTCGTCAACAGCAGCCATCAGCTCGAGAATGCAAGCATACTCGGGAGAGCTGAGGTCGGTGCTGGTGGACTCGAGGGCATCACGAGCGGAACCGCGGATGATCGGAACGTCGTCGCCGGGGAAGTCGTAGGAAGACAGCAGATCACGGATCTCCATCTCTACGAGGTCGAGCAGCTCATCGTCGTCAACCAGGTCCTTCTTGTTCATGAATACAACGATTGCGGGAACGCCTACCTGACGAGCAAGCAGAACGTGCTCGCGGGTCTGCTGGAGAGGTCCGTCGGTACCTGCAACAACCAGGATAGCGCCGTCCATCTGAGCAGCACCGGTGATCATGTTCTTTACATAGTCAGCGTGGCCAGGGCAGTCAACGTGTGCATAGTGACGATTGGGAGTCTCATACTCAACGTGAGAAGTGGAGATGGT
>JAFTNJ010000023.1 GCA_017451915.1 Clostridia bacterium | reverse complement strand
TACGCAGAGCAGATTATTTACTTAATCTGCACCATCATTGACCGCATTTGGTAACCTCTTTTTCATTTGCTTGGTTCTATTGTATCACAAAAGGCGCCATTTGTCAAGCCGGTACCTCGTACCTCCCCTAACCGAATTTTTCACAACAAAACCTTTTCGACATAGCAACACGGCCGTAGATGTATCGTATCTCTCCTTTGGCGCATCTTTTGACATATAAAATCACTCCATTTTTATAACTTTATAAAATATTTACAATTATTTACTCTTTTTTTTGAAAAAGAATTACAAAAATGATAAAAATGTGATATAATGTAGGTATCAAAGCTTTATGCTAATTTTTGGAGGATAAAATGGCTATTAAAATGAGAATTCTGTACGCTTCCGGCAAGCGTAAGATCAACAACATCGCAAACACCATTAAAGCGCAGTATGAGCTGGCATTTAACTCTGTGGACGTAATTCCCCCTGCTTACTCCTGCGACAAGGAGCGCATCGTTGTTCTGATCGTTTCCGCCAAGGGTGACGTGAGTGATGCTGTTCGTCCGTTCTGCCGTGAGCTGACCAAGGCGCGTGCGCAAAACGTTGCGTTGATGATTGACGGTGATGCCGCCGCCGCGAATAAACTGAAGGAGATCCTGACTGAGGCCGGAACCAACGTTATCGACGAGGTTCTGTACATTAAGGGCGGTCTGCCCATCATTGGTGGCTCTCTCAAGCCCGAGGAAAAGACCGAGATCTTTGCCTGGATTGATCGCGTGATCAACAATCTGAAGTAATTCCCTTCTATAAAAAAAGAGGAACCGATCATCGGTTCCTCTTTTTTTATTCTTCTACCGATTTTACGGTGTCACTGATGACGGGATGTCTTCCGCAACTGCGGCGTTTGGTCTCGGTACAGAAGCAATACGGATAGTGGGCTTCGCATTTGGGAACCAGAATATGCTCAAATTCCGGTTCGATGGCAAGCACTTCCTTTACCATGGCTCTGGTCATGGCACGAATCTCCCATTGGGCGCAGGCGCAAAGACGTTCATTGCAAAAATGGATCAGCTCCCGCAGATTCATCTTCACGCAAATAACGGACGCACAGGCGTTGGGGAGTAGCATTCTTGCGTCTTCCGCGGGAACGCCAAGGGTGATCAGCTTATCGTAAGCCTCCTGAATCTGTTGAATCGTGGACTGATACAGAGCATCGGCCTCGGGTTTGCCGGAAATGCTGTTTGGGGTGACAAATTCAAAGCCATCTTCCACACAGTAGCGTTGACTGCGCTGCGCGTAGCTTGCCATGCGATGACGCACCAGCTGATGGGTCAGTGCGCGGCTGACACCGGAAATGCGGAAGGTAAAATCGGCAAATTCCATGGTGCTGTGGTGTCCGCTCTTATAGCAATGACGAAAGATCTTTCCGCTGCCCGAGGGTTGGCTGTCATAGCAGGTGGAAGCGGCGGCCTCGATGGCCTGAATGGGATTGGGAGTATAAGCAATCAGCTCAACTTTCATAATGATAACTTCCCTTTCTTTTAAATTAAAAACGAATGGTTAATTGATCGGTTTCACTTACGTTGTCCAAAACACCGTTGGAACGCAGGATATCGATTACGGATTTGCTCAACTTGGCACGAATCTGCAAGTCCTCTACAGAGAAGAAGGACTCGGCCTCTCTTGCCTGAATGATGTTTTGCGCGGCGTTTTCGCCAAGACCCGGCAAGGAGGAGAACGGCATACGAATGCCTCCGTTTTCGGGCTGGAAAACGTAAGAATGGGATTTTTCCAGGTCTACGGGAAGGAAGCGTACCCCTCTTGCCATCGCCTCGTTGATCAACTGCAGCACGGTAACGCTGGCTTGCTCCTTGGGAGAGGCCTCCTTGCCACGCTTTTGAATATCCCGCATTACGGCAACCACGTTGCTCTTTCCACCGCGCACGATCTGGGCATCAAAGCCGTTGGGAGCTACGGTGAACATGGTGCAGTAAAATTCCACCGGCTTGTGAACCTTATACCAGGCCAACCGAATGGCCGACATAACGTAGGCCGCGGCGTGCGCCTTGGGGAACAGATACTTGATCTTTTTACAGGAAAGAATATACCACTCGGGAACATTGTGGGCGCGCATATCGGCCTCCCATTCGGGGGTCAGGCCCTTCCCTTTTCGTACCGCCTCCATGATTTTAAAGGAGGTGGCATTGTCCAAGCCGTAACGGATCATATCCAGCATGATACCGTCACGGGTTCCGATTACGCGGGAAATATCACAGATCCCTTCCTTGATCAAATCCTGGGCATTTCCAAGCCATACGTTGGTGCCGTGGGTCAAACCTGAGATCTGGAGCAGGTCGGCAAAGTTTCGGGGCTTTGCGTCAAGCAGTACCTGCTGAATAAAGGGCGTGCCCAATTCGGGGAGTCCGTAGGTTCCAATGGTACAGCCTTCAATGTCCTCGGGGCGGATTCCTAATGGCTCGGTAGATTCAAACAACTGGTAAACCGAGCGATCGTTCATCGCCACGTCCAGGACCGAGGTGTTTGTAAAGTTCTCTAACCACTTATATTTGGTTGGCATATCGTGTCCCAGCTCGTCCAGCTTCAGAATGGTATCGTGAAGATAGGAAAAGGCAAAGTGGGTGGTGATAATATCGGAGTTGGGATCGTCTGCGGGGTGCTGTACGGGAGTGAAATCGTAGACCTCATAGTTCTGCGGCACAACGATGATACCTCCGGGATGCTGACCGGTGGTCTTTTTGACACCTACGCAATTCATAACCAAACGGTTCATTTCGGCACGGGGCAGACTGATTCCCTTTTGCTCCACGTATTTGGCAACGTAGCCGTAGGCGGTTTTGTCGGCAAGGGTACCCAGGGTTCCTGCGCGGAACACCTGCCCTTCACCAAACAGTTCCTCGGTGTATTTGTGCACTCTTCCCTGCACGTCGCCGGAGAAGTTAAGGTCAATATCGGGGGATTTGTCTCCGTAAAAGCCAAGGAAGGTTTCAAACATGATGTCATGTCCGTCGGCCTTGTACTTGGTGCCGCACTTGGGGCAGTTCTTATCGGGCAAATCAAAGCCCGAGCCCACGCTGCCGTCGGTGAAAAACTCGTTATGCTTACATTCGGGATTGGGACAGTAATAGTGCGGAGGCAAGGGGTTTACCTCGGAGATTCCCGCCATGGTAGCAACGAAGGAGGATCCCACCGAGCCTCTGGAGCCTACCAGATACCCCTGTTCCTCACTGTAATGCACCAGACGTTGGGCGATCAGATAGAGTACAGCAAAGCCGTTCTTGATGATGGAGGTCAATTCCTTCTCCAAACGGGCCGAAACCAGCTCCGGCAGAGGATCGCCGTACATGCTCTTAGCACGGCTCCAGCACATATCCTGAAGCTCCTGCTCGGCGCCTTCCATCTCGGGTGTGTAGGAGCCCTTGGGAATGGGGCGAACCCGCTCTATCTGGTCGGCAATGAGGTTGGTGTTGGTAACTACTACCTCATAGGCTTTTTCCTCGCCCAGATAAGCAAATTCCTCCAGCATTTCCTCGGTGGTACGGAAGTAGATTCCAACATCCTTGTCGTAATCCTTAAACTTCATTCCCGCTAAAAGGATCTTGCGGTAGAGCTCGTCCTCTTTGTTCATAAAGTGGGCGTCGCAGGTAGCACATACCGGCTTTCCGTAGCGTTCCCCCAAAGCCACAATGCGGCGATTGAGCTCACGCAGACCCTCGTCGTCAGCAACCGAGCCCTCGGCAATCAGGAAGCGGTTGTTACATATGGGTTGGATCTCCAGATAGTCGTAGAATTTGACGATTTCCTCGATCTCGCTGTCGGGACGGTTTTCCAGAATGGCACGGAAGAGCTCTCCTGCCTCGCAGGCTGAGCCGATGATCAGACCCTCCCGATGCTGCTCCAATACGGTTTTGGGAATTCGAGGAACCCGCTTGTAGTAATCCAGATAACTTTTGGAAATCAACTTGTAAAGGTTTTTCAGTCCGGTTTGATTGCGAACCAAAATGATCTGGTGATAGGGCTTGAGCTTTAAGGGATCGGTCTTTTCGGCCATATCCTTTTCCAGGGCGTGAAGATCCCGCAGATCCATTTTTTTCATCTGCTCAATCATGCAGAAATAGATCATGGCAAGCATTTCGGCGTCGTCGCAGGCGCGGTGATGATTGAATTCTCCAAGCTTATACGCGTCGGCAATGGAATCCAGTGTGTGCTTTTTTAGTTCGGGATTGATATAACGGGAAAGCGCCACCGTATCCAGATAGGGATTGTCAAAGGGGAGCTCCGAGAGCTTGGCAAAGTGGCGGATAAAGCCAATGTCAAAGTTGGCGTTGTGCGCGATCAGGAGCGGCTTGTAGGAACGGTCCTGGGTGTTGTTTCCAATAAATTGGAAGAAGCTTTCCAAGGCATCCTTCACCTTGGGAGCCCCTGCCACCATCTCGTCGGTGATTCCGGTTAGCTTTACAATTTCTTCAGGGATGGGACATTCAGGATCTACAAAGGTATTAAAGCGATCCAGAACCTCCCCGTTTTTGATCTTTACCGCGCCAATTTCGGTGATCTTGCAATTATGTACCGAAAGACCGGTGGTTTCAATATCAAAGACCACACATTCCGCGTCGAACGCGGGATCGTATTTACCGGTGGCGGCACCTGCGGTATTGTTTACAAAATAGCTTTCCATACCGTAGATCACCTTGAAGGGCGAATCGTCCCCGGCGACCTTTTCCAGGGCCAGCATGGCATCGGGATAGGCTTGTACGTTGCCGTGGTCGGTGATGGCTACGGCGGGGTGTCCCCACTTCAGCGCGGTCTTTACGGCCACGTCGGGAGCAATCAGCGCGTCCATGGCGGACATGGTGGTATGTAAATGCAGCTCCACTCGCTTTTTGGGGGCGGTGTCCTTACGAACAATCTTGGAAATCTTTGCAACGTCGGTAAAGAAGAAGGTAAAGTCGGGATCCATCTTCCCTTTTCGCGTCATGCGTTTGGCGTATCCTCGCATGGCAACCACACTTCCGTTGCCGAGAATGCCGCAAATCGTATTGGTTTCTTCGGGATCCAGACCAAAGCTGCGGTGCTCGATGGAGGCGTTGCCGTCATAAATATCAAAGCTGACGTCAAACTTGTCCCCCGAGCGGCTTTCCTCCTTTTGGAAATTAAAGACCTCCCCAAGGATGATGATATTCTTTTGGGGACGCTCGATGGAGGCAATGGCCACGGGAGTGATCTCAAAGGGATCACCGTAAATATATTCGGGCGACGAAAGGTCAAAGGTGGTGTTGCCAATGCGACAGTGCCCGTCCTTCATACAAGGCGTGAAATCGTCGGCGTAGATCGATGCGGCGCGGGGAAGCATTTCCTTCTCCTCCACCGGCTCGCTACGCTCGATCACGGGAGCGGCCTGTTGCATACGGTGGTATTCCTCCTCCGCGCGAGCGGCTTCCCTTTCCAGATCCTGCATCTGTGCTCGCACCGAATTTTGATAGGAGAGAAGATCCTCGCTGTTTTGCATTTGATGAATTCGCACCGAAATGGCTACACCAAATTCCTCCAGAATCAATTTCTCCATCAGCTGTGGCGTTTCGGCGCTGTGAACCAGCTCCACGCCACTCTCGGAGAATGGGATCTCAATATCCAGAATCTGATTCTCCAACCGATAATTGCAATGATTAAAGAATCCGTTTGCCACAATGCCGCGGCGGTTGGTTTCGGTCAGAATATCGGGAATCTGGGATTTATCAAAAAGATGGGAGGGATAGTGAGGGCAGATCAATACCGCACAGAGATCATAGGCAACACGAATGGCCGCCTCGATACGATACAGGGTCTGCTTGGGAATGACCGCCGGAAAGGCAGCCTGCAGTTCTACGATGCGTTGCTCTTTGTCGGCACGGAGCTTGATGCTTTCCGGATCAGCGGATAGCAGCAGGGTGGCTGCGGTGTCGTCCGGGGTATATCGGTTAAAAATTTGTAGGATTGTTTTACTCATTTCATTCGTTGTTCTTTTAAGATTTTAACTTCCTGAATCAAACGGTCGATAATGGTGTCCTCGGGGATTTTTTCAATAATCTCTCCGTGACGGAAGAGCACGGCTTCCCCAATACCGCCCGCAATTCCAACGTCGGCCTCGCGGGCTTCCCCGGGGCCGTTGACTACGCATCCCATGAGAGCAACCTTTACGGGGACGTCGGAAAGACCTTCCTTTTCAATGGCCTGCTCAAATTGCTTTACCAGAGGAATCAACTGGATCTTGGTGCGGGAGCAGGTGGGACAGCTAACAATGTCCAGTCCGCACTGCCCTTCAATCTCCAACGCTTGCAGGATCTGCTTGGCGGCATCTACCTCCTCCAGGGGATCGTCGGTCAAGGACACGCGCAGGGTGTCACCGATACCGTCGCACAACAGGGCTCCAATGCCAATGGCACTTTTGATCTGCCCGCGGTTGCCGCCACCTGCTTCGGTAACGCCAAGATGCAGAGCGTAGGGACAAGCCTCGGCCAGGCGTCGGTTGGCCTCCATCATATCGGCCACGGTAGAGGCCTTGATGGAAATGACGGTGTTGTAAAAATCAAACTTTTCCAAAAGTGCGCTATGGTAAAGCGCGCTTTCACACAGCGCAGCGGGGGTGGGAGCACCGTGACGCTGCAAAATGTGCTTTTCCAGAGAACCGCTGTTCACGCCAATGCGAATGGGAATATTGCGAACGCGGCAAGCATCGCAAACCGCCTTGACCCGTGCGTCGTCACCGATGTTGCCGGGATTGATACGGATCTTGTCAAAGCCCAACTCGGCACAGCGCAGAGCGATTTTATAATCAAAGTGAATGTCGGCCACAATGGGGATCTGTACCCCGGCCTCCTTAATGGCAAGGATGGTATTTGCGGCCTCCAGGGTGGGAACCGAGATGCGAACAATGTCGCATCCCTTGGCCTCCAATGCCCGAATTTGCGCTACGGTAGCGGAAACGTCGAGCGTATCGGTGTTGGTCATGGATTGAATAGCCAAGGGGGCGGTTCCTCCAATGCGCTTGGTTCCTACAGGAACCTCAATGCTTTTACGTCTGATAGTATTGTAAATCATAGGTTTATAATGTCCTTAATGGCGATGAGCACCGCCAGTGTTAAAAGAATGATCAAGCCAACAAAATTGATAACGCCTTCCAGCTCTTTTTTCATGGGCTTGCGTCGAATCACTTCCACAAAATAGATCAACAGATGTCCTCCGTCCAGGCCCGGGACCGGCAGGAGGTTCATGATTCCCAGATTGATGGAGATCACGATCACCAGATACAAGACGTTCAACAGGCCGGTCTTGGCAACGGTGGTAATGGTTTGGGTAATGCCCACGGGCCCCGAAACCGCCTCAACGCCAAAGCGTCCCGAGAACAATCCGCCCAAAGAATCATAGACCATTTTCACGGTGGAGACCGAGAGGAACCAGGTGTGCTTTAACAGAACGCCCACTCCGGGCATGGTGGAATGTCCTTCCATGGGCTTCTCGGCCCAAACCTGAAAGTCTACGTCCCCAAATACCGAGCCGCTATCCTCAAAGGTGGGAACAATCACGTTCTCCAAAACCAAGCGTTCTCCATCCCGGATCACCGTAAGGCTGAATGGCCGATAGCCTTGGTTCATAACCTCATACCACAGTTCGTTTTGCGTATGGATGGGCGTTTTGTTGACCTTGATGATCTGATCGTTTACTTTGAGCCCGCATTGCTCACTGCGAGAATAGTCAAAAGAAGTCTTTAAAAGGTCGGCATTCAGTGGAACGTCGTTTAGAATAATACTGTTCTCTTCTCCCGCTCTTGCGATCACCAAGGAAAAGACTCCGCTCTCCCCGTTTTCGACGTGCTCCAGAAGTTGCGCGTAAGACTGCACGGGAAGGTTGTCGATACCAACGATATAATCCCCCGCCTGCAGGCCGTGATGCGCTTCCTCCGCGGTGTAAGTGACGTAGAAAGCGGCCACGCGGTTGGATCCCAGGGGGCCTTGAGAGGCCGAGGCGATTACAAAAACAAGCATCAGGACCAATCCCAACAAAAGGTTCATCAAAGGGCCTGCTACCGAGATCAGAATCCGCTTCCAAACGCTTTGATTGCTGTACGAGCGGGGATCCTCGTTTTGGGCTACGGGTTCTTTGGTAGAAGGCTCTTGATCCTCCGCCTCCTCGGGGATTTCGTTGTTAATGAGGATGCTTTGCGCCTCCCCTTCCCCGTTTTCCCCCTGCACGGCCTCCATGCCGTTTTCTCCAAGCATACTGACGAATCCGCCAAGGGGAAATAAACGAAGCGAATACACTGTCCCTGATTTTTTGGATTTTTTGGAAAGGAGCTTGGGACCCATGCCAATGGCAAATTCTAAAATTTGTACTCCGCACATACGGGCCACGAGAAAATGCCCCAGCTCATGAATAAAGATCAAAAAGCCAAAGATCAAAATTGCGAGAATTACGTACATGAAATGATGTTCCTCCGTTTATGATCAGCAAAGCGATCAATGATAACTTGCCAAAAGTTCATTTGCCTTGGCTCTTGCGGCCAGGTCAAACGAGAAAATATCCTCTACAGAGTCCACTCGATTTGCGTCAGAAAATGCATCCACCGTTTTGGATACCAGGTCCATAATACCAAGAAAAGACAACCGATGATGCAGGAATGCATCTACGGCAACCTCGTTTGCCGCGTTCAGTACCGCGGGAACGGCTCCGCCAATGCGAATAGCGTCCAAAGCCAGTTGCAACAAAACAAAGGTTTTGGTGTCGGGCTTTTGGAAGGTCAGCTTGCCAAGCGCAGTAAGATCGCAGGGGGGAATGACCGCGGCGGTACGGTGGGGATGGGTCAAGGCGTATTGCACGCAAAGACGCATATCCGGCGTAGACATTTGCGCAATAATACTGTTATCAATATATTCCACCGCGGAATGCATTATGCTCTCCCGGTGTACCAGCACCTCGATCTGGGAGGGCTGGACGTCAAAAAGATGAACGGCCTCGATGACCTCAAAGCCCTTGTTCATCAGGGTCGCGCTATCAATGGTAATCTTGGCCCCCATATTCCAGGTGGGGTGCGCCAGCGCCCGCTCCACGGTGATGCTTTGCAGCTCCTCGCGAGTCATCCCGTAGAAGGGCCCTCCCGAGGCGGTCAGCAGGATCTTTTTGATCTCCTTTTTGGCACCCGAGCGCAGGCATTGGAAGATTGCACTGTGCTCGCTGTCCACCGGGAGGATTTCCAGATTCTTTTCCTTTGCCAGCTTCATCACGAATTCCCCGGCACAAACCAGGGATTCTTTGTTGGCCAATGCCAGCCGCTTACCAGCGGAAAGGGTTTGCAAGGTGGGCTTGAGTCCGGCCTCTCCAATGATGGAGTTGACCACGACCTCATTTTGGTCGTAGGGCTCCGCAATCATTTCACAAATACCCTGCTCTCCCGTGAATACGCGGATCGGCGTATCGGCCAGGCGAAGCTTTAAATCCTTGGCCGCAGCGGGATCCGCCATGGCGCAAGCCTTAACCTTGAGCCGCCGTGCCTGCTCCTCCACGCGGTCCACGTTCTTTTGCGCGCAAATCGCGTTTACTGGAATATTGTTTTGCATTGCCACGTCGATTGCTTGCTCTCCCACCGAGCCGGTGGAGCCAAGAATGGTCATAGACGGGTAAAGATTAGAATTCATATCGATCTCCTATATTCACGCACGAATCATGTCTTGAAAAAAGTTAAAATAAGAACAGAATACCGCCAGGATCGATGCCACGGCGAGGATCGAATCAAAGCGATCCAGCACACCGCCGTGTCCCGGGAACAGCTTGCCGTAATCCTTGATGCCGTAGGTTCTCTTGATAAAGGACATGCAAAGATCTCCCACCTGGGATACCACGGAGATCACCAATCCCGCAAGAGCAAGAAGCAGATAATCGGCTTTCCATTGAATGTCGATTTGTTCAATGATCCAACCGAACAACAGCATGGAAAGAACGCAAAAAACGATGCCGCCAATACTTCCTTCCACCGTTTTCTTGGGACTAACGTCGGGAATCAGCTTATGCTTTCCGCCCTTGCCAAGGAGCATACCGCAAAAATAAGCAAAGGTATCGGTGACCCAAGCACCAATAAAGATCATCAGATAAACGAATTTTCCTGCGGCTTCATAGTCACGCACCATAAGGATGGCGTTAAAGCCCACCAGGATGTAAAGAGCGGTCATGACCCAGATTGCCACGTCTGCCAGCTTGTATTTTCCATGGGAAAAGGTCATAAGTGCAAGGAAATACATCAAAGCAACGCAAAGAAGCGCGGTTACGCATTGGCGCACCGTATTGGGATTGGCGCAGTAGCGAATAAGGAATGGCATTCCGGTGGCAATGAGGTATACGGGAACCGTAAATGCCCATTCTTTTTTTACGCCGATGCACGCCGACATTTCATAAATCGCAACCACGGAGCAAATTGCCATGGCAATGGGAAACAGTGCCGTATGAGAAAAGATCAGAACCGGCAACAGGATCAAAATGGCAACGATCGCCGTAATAATTCTTGTTTTCATGTAAATTCAACCCTCTCGTTTGTTTACACTCCGCCGTAGCGGCGCTTTCGGGAATAAAAGGCGGTAACGGCTTGATTGACGTCCTCAGCACTGTAATCCGGCCAGAGAACGTCGGTAAAATAGTATTCTGCGTAGGCAGACTGCCAAAGCAAAAAGTTGGAGGTACGAAGATCGCCTCCGGTACGCACGATCAGATCGGGATCGGGACATCCAACGGTATAAATGTTGGCATTGATATCTTCCTCGGTCACCTTGGTCTTTCCGGCGCGGATCAATTCGTTGCAGGCGTGCGTGATCTCCTCACGGCCGCCATAGTTGACAGCAATATTGAGGATAAAAGGCTTGTGCGCCGTTTGACGGTCGATGCGATCCATCTTTTCCCGTAGCTCTGCCGGGAAAATGTCCAGGTTTCCGATAAACCGAAAATGAACGTTGTCCTCTTCCATCTCCAGGAAGCATTCTTCGATATAATCGTCGAAGATCTTCATAATGGTATCCACTTCCTTTTGCGGCCGCTTCCAGTTTTCGGTGGAAAAGGCATAGACGGTCATATACTTTAAACCAATGCTCTCGCAGTACCGTCCGATCTTTTTAAAGGTTGCCGCCCCGTGGGAGTGTCCGTATTCCCGAGGCATACCTCTTTTTTGCGCCCAACGGCCGTTGCCGTCCATAATAAACGCAATGTGCTGTAAGCGGTCATCCACTTTTATTGTCTGTGTGGACTTTGTCTTCTTTTTGAACCATCCAAACATTTGTTTTCTCCATAATTCAAGATAGGGGCTGCCGCACCAAATTTCTGCGCGACAGCCCTGCAAACAGTGAAAGAAACAGAATCAAAGCTGCATAACTTCCTTATTCTTTTGCGTCGTAATACCGTCAACGATCTTAATGTACTGGTCGGTCAGCTCCTGTACTGCCTTTTCGCCGGCCTTTTGCTCGTCCTCGGTCATTTCTCCATCCTTTTTCAGCTTCTTGATCTCATCGTTGGCGTCTCTGCGGATGTTACGAATGATAACGCGTGCATCCTCGCCCATTTTCTGGATCTGCTTTGCCAAGCCTTTACGGTGTTCCTCGGTCAGAGGCGGGAATACCAGACGGATCACTGCACCGTCATCCTGGGGGGTGATTCCAATGTCGGACGCCAGCAATGCCTTTACCATGGCCTTGAGGGTGGAGCGGTCGTAGGGAGAAATGGTCAGCGTCTTGGGGTCGGTAACCGATACCGATGCCATATCTACCAGCTTGGTGGGGGCACCGTAGTATTCAAAGGTTACCTTGGATACGATGGCGGTGTTTGCCTGGCTTGCGCGAATGGTGGAAAGGTTGCTCTCATAGATAGCAACGCTTTTTTTCATTTTCTCTTCGGTATTTTTGGTGTTGAATTTCATAAGGCTTTAATCCTTTCTATGTAAGTAGTAAATAAATTTTAGTTGTGGATGGCGGTTCCTACTGCTTCGCCCATCACCACGCGGTAGATGTTTTCGGGATCGGCAAGCCCAAAGGCGTAACCGTTGATGTCATTATCCATGCAAAGAACCGTGGAAGGAAGATCCAGGGCTCGCAGGTTCTGATCGATGATCTGGCGATAGGTCAGATCGGAGTAGCGCACCGCGTTGGGATCCAGCTTGGGATCGGCACTGTAGATCGCGTCAATGTTCTTCGCCATGAGGATACAATCGGCCTTGATCTCTGCGGCGCGGAGCGCGGCGGCGGTGTCGGTGGAGAAGAAGGGGGTTCCCAGTCCACAACCAAAGATGATGACCTTTCCCTCTTCCAAATTTCGAATTGCCTCACGGGAGGAATAATGATCGGCAAATGCGTGCATTTCCACAGCGGTCATGACCACGGCATCCATTCCCTCACGCAGGAAAACGTCCTGAAGGGCAATGGCATTGATGGTGGTGGCCAACATGCCCATGGAATCCGCACGGCACTGATCCATACCGGTGCCCTGGCGCCCACGCCAGATGTTGCCGGCGCCAACGATGACGCCAACCTGAACTCCTTGATCCACGCAACGCTTGATCTGTTGCGCGACCTTGGTCATAAAATCAAAGTCCAAAATGCCCTTTTCCTTGGAGGAAAGCGCCTCACCGGAAAGCTTCAGCAATATGCGTTTATACTTTGGTTCGCTCATATGATTCAATCTCCTCAAATGATTTCCAATACTTCCTCTTTATTTTACTACAAAAATTGCTTTTTGTAAACACTTTTTTTGTAAATAAATCAAAGAAATACGAAAAAACTTTGCCTTTCCTCATGAATATTTGCCAAAGAAAAAAAGAAAGGGACGGATCTTTGGGATCCATCCCTTTCTTTCGAAAGTCAATTACTTGCCGGCGGTCATCTTTGCGATTTCGTCTGCAAAGTTCTCTTCTCTCTTCTGAATGCCTTCGCCCTTCTCATAACGGAAGAAGTCAACGATCTTAATGGAGCCGCCGAGTTCCTTTGCGGTAACCTCAACGTACTTGCCAACCTTCATGTCCTCGTCCTTAACGTAGGTCATGTCAACCAGGCAGTTGTTATCGTAGAACTTGGAGATTCTACCCATAACCATCTTTTCCTTGATTGCATCGGGCTTCTTAGCGTTTGCAGGATCGTTAGCGATCTGTGCCAGAAGAATGTTCTTCTCTTCCTCGATTACAGAAGCAGGAACCTGCTCTCTGCAGAGGTAAGGAGTGGGGTATGCGCCGATCTGGAGAGCGATGTTCTTTGCGAAAGCAGCGAACTCGGGCTTGTCAGCCACGTCGGTCTCGAACTTGGCGATAACACCGATGGAGCCGGTGCCGTGAATGTAGGTGCTGGTAACACCTTCAACCAGTACAAAGCGACGAACGGTCAGCTTTTCACCGATCTTGAAGATCATTTCCTTGATCTTGCCATCTACGTTCATCTCGTCATCGTACTTGCAAGCCAACAGAGCATCAATATCAGCAGGCTTCTGAGCAATGATGATCTTGAGCAGCTCGCTAACGAATTCCTTGAAGGATTCGTTCTTTGCTACGAAGTCGGTCTCGGAGTTTACCTCGATCATTGCGGTGTAGTTGCCATCCTTCAGGATCTCAACGATACCGTCAGCAGCGATTCTGGTAGCCATCTTGGACTCAGCCTTCAGCTCACCCTTCTCACGAAGGATCTTGATTGCGGCTTCTGCATCACCGTTTGCTTCAACAAGTGCCTTCTTGCACTCCATCATACCGATACCGGTTTTTGCGCGGAGAGCGGCAACGTCTTTTGCTGTAATAGTAGCCATTTTCGTATTCCTCTCTAATAATCAAAAATTATTGCTCAGCAGCTTCCTCAGCGGGAGCTTCCTCGGTTGCGGTCTCTTCACCCTGCTTGCCCTCGATGATGGCATCAGCCAGAGCGGAGGAGATCAGCTTAATAGCGCGGATTGCGTCGTCGTTACCGGGAATGATATAGTCGGCATCATCGGGATCGCAGTTGGTATCTACGATAGCAATTACCGGAATGCCCAGCTTCTTTGCTTCGAGAACAGCGTTTCTTTCCTTCTTGGGGTCAACGATAAATACAGCGTCGGGAAGCTTCTCCATGGTCTTGATACCGCCGTAGCTCTTCTCAAGGTCAAAGATCTCCTTCTGCATAGCGGCAACTTCCTTCTTGGGAAGCAGATCAAAGGTGCCGTCCTCCTGCATCTTGTACAGGTCGTTCAGACGATTGATGGACTTCTTGATGGTCTTGAAGTTGGTCATCATACCGCCGGGCCAACGAACGTTTACGTAGTACATACCGCAACGGTTAGCCTCTTCCTTGATTGCCTCTGCGGCCTGCTTCTTGGTACCAACGAACAGCAGAGTGCCGTTGCTCTCGGAGAGCTCACGAACAAAGTTGTAAGCCTCGTCAAACTTCTTCACCGTCTTTTGCAGGTCAATGATATAAATACCATTTCTCTCGGTGAAAATGTACTCCTGCATTTTGGGGTTCCATCTTCTGGTGTGGTGTCCGAAATGAACACCTGCTTCAAGCAGCTGCTTGATAGAAATAACAGACATTTCAATGTCCTCCTTCGGTTTTTCCACCACCGTAACGCATTGCCAAAACCGCAAAAGCGGCACCGTTGCAACGATCATTCGGTGTGTGTGATTTTTTATTTTGCGTTATTTTGCGCCGCGAAAACGCATTACAACACAATTACAAGAGATTATACCATACATTTGATATAATTGCAACATCAATTTCTATTTTTTACAAATTATTCACACTTTTTCTCAAAAATGAAAGCGACGCTTCTTCTTTTCGGAGCAGGAGCAGCAGGAAAGCTCTTGTTGGGAGAGCTTTACCAGGATCGTGTCCTCTCCAATGCACTCGATCAGGTGCCAGGGAATGATCAAATCGTCTTCCCTGCCCAGCCCCAAAAAGCCGGAGCTTCCGGGAACCACCAGGGCAAGGATCCGCGCGTCCTCTTTATCAAATTCAAAATCGCATGCATAGCCAAGTCTTGCGCCATCGCACAGATTGATGATTTCCAAATGTCGCAGATCTGCGGTGCTGCAACGTTTCATAGCGAACCGTATCCTTTCCAAAATTAAATATTCGCATAGACAGTATATGCAGGTGCTTGGCTGTCCGATTTCCTATGGTCAAAAATCCTTACGGGCAAAAAGAGTGAACGAGCCGTCTGTGATCACGGCTGTTCACTCTTTTGTTGAAATTACATGCAATGAACCACGATTTTTCCGTCCTTAACGCCGATTTTGGCAACCGAATAGGTCTTTTGATAGTCGGCGATGATAAGCTCGGCCAGGCGATCCTCGATCTCCTTTTGAATATAGCGGCGCATATTGCGGGCACCAAACTTGCGGGAGAAGGAGTCGGCAGCAATGCGCTTCAGGGCAGCATCGCTATAGGTGAGCTTCAAGGCTTTTTCAGCCAGGGCGGTCTTCAGCTCCTCCAGCATGATGGCGGCAATGCGCTCGAAATCGTTCTCATCTAACTGACGGAAGGTGATGATCTCGTCCACACGATTGATAAATTCGGGACGCAAAAAGCTTTCCAAGGCCTTTTGGGTCTTTTCACTCTCGGCCTTGCCGGGCTGATCCGAAAAGCCTGCCAGAGCGGCGGTCTTATCGGAGCCGGCATTGGTGGTCATAACGATCACCGTGTTTTCAAAGTTGACGGTCTTTCCGCGGGCATCGGTGATGCGTCCGTCGTCCAGGATCTGCAACAAAATGTTCAGCACGTCGGGATGGGCCTTTTCGATCTCGTCAAACAGAACGATGGAATAGGGTCTACGGCGGATTTTCTCGGTCAACTGTCCGGCTTCATCGTAGCCAACGTATCCGGGAGGGGCTCCGATGATTCTGGATACCGAGTGCTTTTCCATAAATTCCGACATATCCAAGCGGATCAGGGTCTCGGGAGAATGGAAGAGATCGTTGGCAAGGGTCTTAACCAGCTCGGTCTTCCCCACGCCGGTGGGACCGGCAAAAATGAAGGATACCGGCTTTCTTTTATAGGAGATGCCGGCGCGGTTGCGCTTGATGGCACGGGTAACCGCCTCTACCGCAACGTCTTGGCCGATGATGCGTTTTTTCAGTCTTGCCTCCAGCTGGTCGATCTGGGCGAACTCGTTCTCGGTGATGCTGGTGGCGGGAACGCCCGTCCAGAGCTCGATAACACCGGCAATTTCACTTTCGGTCAGCTCTACGGATTTGGCCTGGGGATCCAACTCGTTCAGGCGCGCCGAGAGCTTCAGCTCCTCTGCGCGCACCTTGGCGATCTCCTCATAGCGGTGTTGCTCAACGGCATCGTTTCCGGCAATCTCGCCTTCCAGGTCCTCGCGCTTTTGCTTGAGAGCAAGCAGCTTATCGCGGATGGCGTAGGATTCGTTGATGGCAGCCGAGGACAGAGAAAGATAGGCTGCGGCTTCGTCCAACAGATCAATGGCCTTATCGGGAAGGTAGCGATCGGTGATATACCGTTCGGAGAGAACCACCGCACGGCGAAGCACCGCCTGAGGAATCTGAATTCCGTGGAATTCCTCGTAGTAATGCTTGATGCCCTGCAGCATTTCCACGGTTTCCTCAATGGAGGGCTCACCTACGGTCACCGGTTGGAATCGACGCTCCAGAGCGGAATCCTTTTCAATATATTTGCGGTACTCGTTCAGGGTCGTTGCACCAATGATTTGCACCTCACCTCTGGAAAGCGCGGGCTTGAGGATATTGGCGGCGTTGACGCTTCCCTCTGCCTCTCCCGTACCAACAATGTTATGCACCTCGTCGATGACCAGGATCACGTTTCCAAGCTCGGTTACCTCGTTCAAAAGCCCGAGGATCCGCGATTCAAACTGTCCTCGGAACTGGGTTCCTGCAACCAGAGCAGTCATATCCAGGAGATAAATCTCCTTGCCCTGGAGCTTATAAGGAACCTCTCCTGCAGCCACACGAATGGCCAGAGCCTCCGCAATAGCGGTTTTGCCCACACCGGGCTCGCCGATCAGGCAAGGATTGTTCTTTTGACGTCGGCAAAGGATCTGGATCACTCGCGCCAATTCCCGATCCCGCCCAATGATCTTGTCCAGCTTTCCTTCTCTGGCATATTGGGTCAGATTGCGGCTGTACACGGGAAGAAACTTTAACTTTTTTGCTTCTTTTGTTTTCTTTTTGTCTTTTTTGGGAGCTGAATCGCTGTTCCCTGCGCCATCGGCAGGCTTGGTCACGCCATTCTCGTCCTTTTGAGAGAAGAACACACCGTCACGGAACAGCTTGGGAAGATCAATGGCGGGAGCGCCGCCGTCCTCGTTGTCGTCCATATCCGAGGGCGTTTCCATTTGCTCCAGCATAGCGTTCATATCGGCCTCGGCACTTTCTATTTGTTCGGGGGAAATGCCGAGCTGATTCATAACGTTTCCAACGATGTTGTCTACGGGAACTCCCATCTCCTTGGCGCATTTAAAGCAAAGGCCTTTGGAGCTCTTGGTGCCGTTTTCTACCTTGGTAACGAAGATGACCGCCATTCGTTTATTACATTGAGAACACAATACCATGGAATTTTACTATCGAAAAATCGAATACCTTTCTTTTTGCTCGGGGGGAAATATTAATGAAATATTGTGGTAATAAATTGCTTTCCGATGTCCAGGAAATGCATTGCCTCCAGCCAACCGGATTCTCCAACAAAGCGGATCACGGTGGACTGCTGATAAAAATCGGCCGTTGACCAGAACGCCTTTACAATGGAGGCCGCGATGAAAAGAATGACACCGGCAACGATCACGCCCCAGGCCGCACCCAGGAGGTGATTGGCAAAGTTCAACAGAGGAATGCTGTTAACGATGGCATCCAGCAAGCGGATCACCAGAATCAGTACCAAAAACGCAACGATAAAAACCAGTGCGTAAGCAACCACGTTGGAGATCACCGATGCCAGAGGCGTTGCAATGGTTTGACTGAGATTCACAACCAGGTCCTCTCCGGTTCCCTCCAGCTGTGCCAAATTTTGTTCCATTTCCTCATTGATCAGGAAACCGGGGAGCTTGTTAAGTACACTTTGGGCGGAGAACTCTCCTGCCGCGCTTTGATAAATCTCTTGTACCTTCTTAAAAACCGCGTCGTACACCGGTTGATTGATAAAGTTCTCGTAGAGGAAGGCCGATACCGGCTTTCCCAGAATGGAGGCGGCAATAAAGGCCAGAATAAAACGGGCGAACTTTAAAACACTTTTCAAAAAGCCGCGCTTTGCGGTTCTCCAAATGATAAAGACGCCGATCAGAACGAAAATGAGATCCGGAATGATGAAAATAAAATCGGGGATGACTTGTAACATAAAATGACTTCCTTTCTTAAAATGCTGGATTGCGTTGTTTGGTTGTGATTCTTTAAGGGAAACGGAGATACTCCCCTTGGTGCGGGGAGCAAAGCAGAACCTCCTCCTCGGTAGTGGCAAGAAGGGTCTTTTGCGCGGTAGCGCAAGCAACAAAGGTGCGGTCCGCGTTCTTTAGATCCAGGCGAATCACGCCGTCCTCGGAAAGAAAGAACAGGGTCTGACCGATCAAATCCATCTGCAAAGGGGTCTCGGGTTCCATTTCATTATACAGTATTTTCCCGTTTTTGTCAAATACTATTAGCTCTTTTTTCGAAAAAAACGCAGTGCCCTGCAAACAGATCGCGGTTCCGGCGGTGTCAAAATCGACGAATAGGAGCGTTTTTCCCTGAAAATCGTATTCTTGCAAGGCCTTTCCGTCGGAATCGAAGAAGGAGACACCTGCCTCGTGAAGCAAAACAATACGGTCAGAGGCCGTGTACTCGCACCGCCAGCCTACCCGGCTGAGAAATTGCTTTGTTACTTGGGCGCTATCCTCTCCGGGCTTGCAAAGCATCCACTCGGTGGTAAAGCTCCCATTTTGCGGAGCAATGGACAGAATTGAGACCTGTGTTCCCCGCTTATTGATGGCAACGTCCATAACGTAGCCGCTTTTGTGATAGCGATTCAGGAGCGAAAAGCGACTGCTGTAAAGAGATACGGTGGAGGTGTACCCTTCCGATGCGGACACCAGGGCAAACATTCCCGATTCGGAAATGGCTGCGTGATTGATGGGGTGATCGCTGACTCCCTCGTGGATCTTGGTATAAGAATTGTACAAGGAATACTGCGTTCCGCCAAGCTCATAAACCAGCAAATATTTTCCCGAGCCAATGGCGGTTGGGTTTTGGTATTGAATGTTTTGGCTGACGGTTTGGCGCCCTGACGCAGTAAATACCGTGACGTTGGCATTCCCTGCCACCGCAAGGCCTTGGCGATAGAGGGTAAAGCTTTGCTGATCGTCGGTGGGATAGCTTACCGTATCCGACGTGGCGTCAAAGACCGACTCGGCCGATGCATTGAGATCCTTGATGAAATGATAAAAGGTTTGATACGTGATCAGTTGGGTGTTACGGAAGAAGGACAGCACCACAAAAGCAAACAGCGAAAGATACAGCACTACCTGCAGGATTCCCAATCCCACGGAAACCGATTCATAATAGTGGTTTTGCATCGGAACACCGTTTTTGGGAGTGGTAGCCCTTCGGAGCCGTGCTTTCATGTCAATTCTCATGATCGGCCTCCTCGGTCGTATAAACCACACGGTTGAGATACAGCCCGTGGGGCGGCATGGTGGAGCCGGCGAAAAGACGGTTTTTACTTCTTGTAATGGATTCAAACTCTTCAACGGTCAGCTTTCCCTGACCAACTGCGAGCAACGTGCCGGCCAGGATTCTTACCATGTTATACAGGAAACCGTTTGCCGCAACACGGAACTCAATTACATCCCCCTGCCGCAAAACCTCCGCACGGTAGATTGTACGAACCGTGGACTCCACCTTGGAGCCCTGCGCCATATAGGCGGCAAAATCCCGGGTACCAACCAGAGTGGCGGCAGCCCGTTGCATATTTTGAAGTTGCTCGCCGTCAATCCTCTTGGGCACATGGAAGGCGCGTCCTTCCTCCAAAGGGTTGCGGATGGAGCGGTTGTAAAATCGATACACGTATTCCTTTTCCCGTACATCATAACGGGCGTGAAACCGGTCGGGAACCCAGCACGCATCAAAAACGCAGATGTCCTCGGGCAAATGGGCGGAAAGCGCAAATGGGATGCGTTCTACGGGGATCGTCGTTTCCAATCCCGCCTTCCCTTTCTCTGCCACAGTAGCGCAAAATTCGTTGGCGTGCACGCCGCTATCGGTGCGGCTGCAGCCCACGATGTCGCAGGGATATCCAAACAGCGCTTTGGTAGCTTCGTTCAGCTTTTGCTGAATACTGATTCCGTTGGGCTGTACCTGATAACCGCAATAGTTGGTGCCCAGGTAACTGATTTTGATCAATAACTTCATGGCGTTTTAAGATATGCGGGTATAGCCAATGCCCAAACGGTTCAAAAAGAACAGTCCAACCCCAAACAGCGTCACGAGTACGATAGCAAGAGCGTCGGAGGCTTGGAATTTCAACACACGCATTCGGGTACGGCCTTCGTCGCCGTGGTAGCATCGGCATTCCATGGCAGAGGCCAGCTCAAAGGCACGGCCAATGGCGGATACAAAAAGTGGGATCAAAATGGGGATCAAAGCCTTGGCGCGTTGCAAAAGCCCACCGGTGGTAAAGTTTGCTCCCCTTGCCTTTTGTGCGTTCATGATCTTTTCTGTTTCCTCGGAAAGCGTTGGGATAAACCGCAGAGCAATGCTCATCATCATGGCAAAATCGTGCACCGGAACGTGGATCTTCTTCAAGGGAGAAAGCAACAGCTCCAGGGCATCGGTCAACGCTAACGGTGTGGTGGTATAGGTCAGAAAAATACCGGTTCCAATGATCAGCACCATAATGCGAAGCACCATAAAGACGGCATTCCAAACACCCTCGGCGTAGATCTGGATCCTCCAATCGGCAGGGGTTAAAAGCTGCTCCCCCTTGGTCATAAAGACGTTAATGAAGGAGGTCAGGGCGATGATCAGTAACAGCGGACGGATCGAGCGCAGGATCAATCGCAACGGAATGCGGCTCATACAAACCAAAAGCAATGCCGAAAGCAACAATGCGGCAAATGCCAGCACATTGTTACACAAAAACGTACAAACGATATAAAGCACGGCCAGTACGACCTTTGCGCGGGGATCCATTCGATGTAACATAGAATCCGACGGATAGTACTGTCCAAAAGAAATGCCTTTCATGAAGTGAAAACTCCTCCTTTCCCGGGAGAGTAGAATTTAAACCAGAAATTGCAGTGCCCGGACGGCATCCTCCAGTGTATATACGTTGGAAGGAACCGGAAGTCCGCGCTCCTTGAGCAGGAGCATCAGCTGTGTGATCTGAGGAATATCCAGACCAATGGCCGAAAGCTCGTCTACGTGCGCAAATACCTCTTTGCAGGTGCCATGGTAGACCACCTTGGCCTGAGAGAGGACAACTACGTCATCACAAAAACGAGCCATATCCTCCATACTGTGACTAACGATCAGGACGGTAGAGCCCGTCGTTTTTTGATAATGGACGATTCCGTCGAAGATGGCGTTACGCCCTTGGGGGTCCAAGCCGGCGCCGGGTTCATCCAGCACCAGAACCTCGGGACGCATGGCGATTACACCGGCCAGTGCCACGCGACGCTTTTGCCCTCCCGAAAGATCAAAGGGGGATTTTTCCATCCAGGCTTGATCTACACCGGCAAAGGCGGCTGCTTCATATACACGCTCGTGGATCTCTTCTTCGGAGAGACCCATGTTGCGCGGGCCGTAGGCAATGTCCTTGTAGACCGTTTCCTCAAAGAGCTGATACTCCGGGTATTGCATGACCAATCCAACCCGGAAGCAAAGCACGCGCTTTTTATCCAGAAGCTCACGCTTAATGGCCTTTTTTGCGGCACTTTTCGATAAATGTTGGTATTCCTGCCGTTTTGACCACTCATCAAAAACGCCTTCCAAGGTGGCGTTGATGTCATCGCCGTCCAACAGAACCCGCCCCGAGGTCGGCTTTGCCAAGCCGTTCAAAAGCTGCATCATGGTGGACTTTCCCGATCCGGTGTGGCCGATGATTCCCGTCAGACAACCGGCGCGAATTCCAAGGCAAACGTCGTCCAGGGCCTTTTGCTCAAAGGGAGTACCGGCGCTGTAAACAAAGCTGACGTGATCCAGATAGATCTTATCCATGCGCCTTCCCTCCTTCTTGTTGCTTCTTGTAGGCCGCCTCGATCATGGCGGCACATCCCTCGGGAGTGGAGATCGCACTTCCCTCCAAGGAAACGCCCAACGAGCGCAGACGGTAGATCAGATCGGCGCACTGCGGCACCTCCAATCCTACCCTTTCCAAAAGATCCCGCTGCGCAAAGATTTCGTCGGGAGTGCCGTCCAAAAGCAGAAGTCCGTCGTTGATTACCAGCACCCGATCGGCCAGAGCGGCCTCATTCATATAATGCGTAATGTTCAAAACGGTTATTCCATAATCCCGATTCAGCATACGAATGGTGTCCAGCACCTCTTTGCGTCCGTTGGGATCCAGCATGGCGGTGGACTCATCAAAAATAATGCATTGGGGCATCATGGCGATGATGCCTGCAATCGCGATTCGTTGCTTTTGACCGCCGGAAAGACGGTGGGGCTCATGCTTGGCGTAACGGGTCATTCCCACGGCCTCCAACGCCTCGTCTACGCGAATGCGGATCTCTGCGGGAGGGATACCCAGATTTTCCGGGCCAAAGGCCACGTCCTCCTCAACGATGGTAGCAACCAACTGGTTATCGGGATTCTGAAAGACCATTCCCACCTTGCGTCGAAGCTGAAGCAGCAGATCGTCGTTCAATTCCTTTTCGGTCAGATCGGTACCGTCAATCACAAGACGGCCACCGGTGGGCTCCAGGATCAGATTCAAAAGCTTTGCAAAGGTGGATTTTCCCGAGCCGTTGTGCCCCAAAACGGCAACATACTCGCCTTTTTTGATATCCACCGAAATGCCCTTTAAGGCAGGGCTCTCCCGCTTTCCCTCACTGTCCAGGTAGGAAAAGCATAGGTTTTCTGTATGAATAAAAGATTCCGACAAGGTTTATCCTTCCTTTCCAAATCAATCCGCGGCGTACCACCGGGAGCTGGCACCGCAGGGTAAAAAGGCACCGGTTTGGGTAACTCGCAGTCCAAGCTCCCCTGATTCGATCATTCCGCCAAATCGACTCTTGACCTTGAGGTCGATGAGATAGCTCATGGTAAGAGGTGACAATCCCGTGGTATAGGAATTGACCAGGAAGAACAGGGGATCACGGGAGAGAAGCTTGGATGCCAGATCGATCAAGCCGTCAATGCTCTCCTCCAGCTTCCAGACCTCACCGCCGGGGCCTCTGCCGTAAGAGGGCGGGTCCATAATGATTCCGTCATACACGTTTCCACGGCGCAGTTCCCTTTCCACAAACTTTTTGCAGTCGTCTACAATGTAACGAATGGGGGCCTGTCCCAACCCCGAGAGCGCGGCGTTTTCCTTGGCCTGCGCCACGATTCCCTTGGATGCGTCTACGTGAACCACCGAGGCTCCTGCCGCAGCGGCGGCAACGGTGGCACCGCCGGTATAGGCAAATAGATTCAGGACTTTAATGGGACGGTTGGCACGGCGGATCAGATCAGAGAACCAATCCCAGTTTGCCGCCTGCTCGGGGAAAAGGCCGGTGTGCTTAAAGCCCATGGGACGCAGAAGAAAGCGCAGGTCACCGTAACCGATCTGCCAGGATTCCGGCAGCTTGTTCTTGACCCAGGCGCCGCCGCCCGAGGCCGAGCGACGGTAGATGCCGTCGGCTTTTTTCCAGGCAGGATGCCGCGCCACATTCTTCCAGATGATCTGAGGGTCGGGACGGATCAGGATCAGATCCCCCCAACGCTCCAGACGTTCTCCGTCCGACGTGTCCAATAATTCATAATCTTTCCAGTTTTCTGAAGACCACATATGTTTTTTCCTCTTCGTTCTTTACTTGTTGAAATAGTCGGCCAGGCGGGAGCATCCGCTATGGGCGTGGCAGATGGCAATGGCAAGGGCATCGGCGGTATCGTCGGGCTTGGGAGGTTCCTTGAGGCCTAAGAGCATGGTAACCATGGTGATCACCTGCTTTTTTACCGCCCGTCCGTAGCCGACCACCGCCTGCTTGACTTGCAGAGGGGTGTACTCGTAGATTGGAACCCCCGCCTGCTCGGCCGCCAACAGGATCACGCCTCTGGCCTCGGCCACGCGAATCCCCGTGGTGATGTTTGTGTTGAAGAACAGTTCTTCCACAGCAACCGCATCGGGGTGATAGGTTTGAATCAGCTGACGGATTCCTTCATGAATGGATTTGAGCCGCTCTTCCACCCTCGTGTTGGCCGGAGTTTGCACCGAGCCGTAGGCCAGCGTGCGGAACTTCGTATTCTTATATTCGATTACGCCCCAGCCTACAATGGCAAGTCCGGGGTCAATTCCAAGTATGATCATACGTCGGTTTCCTTCTGCACATAAATATCCATGTTGTATTATACCACTAAAAAGTCAATAAGTCAAACGATTCTTTTATTTTTTGGAAAAAAACGTTTAAAAATACAGAAATTTGGTTTACAGAAGGATTTTTTTATGGTATAATAACGTATGGTTTGGATGTTTTGAAAAAAGGAGGAATACCATGTCTATTATTCCGTTGCATCCCAACGATCGGATCTGCATGAAAAAGCCCCATCCCTGCGGCGGAACCGAGTTTTTGGTTTTGCGCGTTGGAAGCCAGGTGCGGGTGGTTTGCAAAACCTGCGGACGCGATATGACCCTGGATCGTATTAAGCTGGAAAAATCAATTCGACATATTCTGCCAAGTGACGAAAATCAGAAAGAAACGGAGACTGCCAAATGAACAAATCAACCACAGAGAAGGATCTGCTGCCCATGACCGCGGCAACAGGCAACAACAAATGGAAATGCCTGTGGAAGGAGTATCGCTTTTTACTGGGCTGTGCCCTCCTTCCCGCCGTGATCATGTATTTGATCTACCTTGCCAAGGGATTACATCCCTTTGGAAACGGAAGTGTTTTGGTATTGGATCTGAATGCCCAATACGTTTATTTCTTTGAGGCGCTTCGCAACGCCGTTACCGGAGACGCCAGTCTTCTCTATTCCTTCTGCCGTAGTCTTGGCGGTGAATTTTTGGGAATCTACGCCTACTATATTGCCAGCCCTCTGTCCTATATTGTTTGCCTGTTTCCTCAAAAGCGGATGCTGGAGGCATTGCTGACGCTGTTTTTGCTGAAGACCGCGATCTGCGGAGTGACCTTTGGCTTTTACATGAAGAAGACCTTGAGAACTCCCAACGCCTATGCGATCCTGCTGTTTTCCACTTTCTTTGCCCTATCCAGCTACGCGGTAGTACAGCAGCACAATACCATGTGGATCGACGCGGTGATGTGGTTGCCTTTGCTGACCTACGGTATGGAGCAGCTGATCAAATACGGCAAATTCAAGATGTACACGATCTTCCTGGCCCTTACGGTGTTCAGTAACTACTACATCGGGTACATGATCTGCATTTACTGCTTTATTTATTTCTTCATCTACTATTTTGCGCACAACGAGGAGGACCGTAACAATCCTCTGCGCGAAAAGAACCACTTCTTCAAATCGCTGTTCCGCATAGCCTTTTTCTCTATGGTCGCCATTGGAATCGCCTCGGTGATCGTATTTAGCGCCTACTATTCCTTGAGCTTTGGTAAATCCACCTTTTCCTCTCCCGATTGGGAGATCACCACGAACTTTGATATCATGGATCTGCTGTATAAGCTTCTGCCGGGCTCCTATGATACAGTTCGTCCCGAGGGCTATCCCTTTATTTATTGCGGAATGTTAACCCTCCTGCTTTTGCCGGCCTACTTCTTGACCGACAAGTACCCTATGCGGCAAAAGATCTTTTCCGGAGTGTTCATCTTTATCTTCATTGCAAGCTTTTCCTTAAGCGTTACCGATCTGGTTTGGCACGGATTCCAGTATCCCAACTGGCTCAACTATCGGTATAGCTTTATGCTTTCCTTCTATCTCTGCGTCCTGGCTTGCCGTGCTTTTTCGGAGTTTAAGACCGTATCCCTCAAGGGAGTTATGGGAACCGGCGGCCTGATCGCGCTTTTCTGCATCATTCTTCAAAAATACGACGACGCGCCGGTGATCAAGCCCGACGATTATATGACCATCTGGTTCTCGCTGATCCTGATCTTTGCTTATCTTGCCCTACTGGGCCTCTTGCGAAAGGCCGAGGACAAGCAGATCGTTTGCGTCTTCCTGGTTGCCGCGGTTACCATTGAGGTCTTTTTGAACGGCCTTTGGAACTTGAACGGCCTGGATTATGACGTAGTGTATTCCAGCTATAGCTCTTACAACAATTCCCTGAATAAATCCCGTCCCTTGGTGGAAACGGTACAGCAATCCGATACCTCCTTCTACCGTATGGAAAAGACCTACAACCAAAAGACCAACGACAACATGGCACTTGGAATTCGCGGTCTGTCTGGCTCGACCTCCACACTCAATGAGGAGACGATTCGTTTTCTGAACAAGCTGGGATATCTTTCCCGTTCCCATTGGTCCAAGTATTTTGGCGGAACCCCGGTGAGCGATTCCCTGCTTGGAATGAAATATATTCTCTCGGAAAAGGATATTTACGAAAACTATTACGAGGTCTATTCCACCGATCCCGCCAACGGGTACATTGCGTATAAGAATCCCTACGCCCTCTCCCTGGCCTACGGCGTGAATGAGGATTTGCTGGATTTCCCCTTGGGATTTGTGGAAGCCCTCCCCGAAGAGGATACCCCGAGCGAGGATACCGATGAGGATGCCACGCCCAACGCCGACAAGATCGGACAAGCCGTGAACGCCTTGAAAGCCAAGCTGAATGAGCTTCTCGGCATTGACGAGACCCAGCGTACCGGCGAATACGCGGACGAATACAGCAGCCCCTTTGAGCGTATGAACGCCATTCTCACCTCCATGCTTGGTGAGGAGGAAACGGTGGAGGTATTCGTTCCCGTAAAGATCACCTCTACCAAGCCCTTTAACATGATCAAGGGCATTGTTGCGGGACATTCCCGTTACGGCATTGATTTGCAAGATGAGGATGCCTACCTCACTTATACCGTTACCATGCCCGAAACCGCCGAGCTCTTCTTCTATCTTCCCTCGGATTATCCTCGGGAAATGAACCTGACCCTGCGGGACGAGGAAGGAAGCGAGCTGTACACCGGAACTTTTAACGCCAACGATTCGGCCTGCATCCTGTCCTTTGGTATTCAGGAGGAAGGCAAGGAGCTTTCTCTGGATATGGGACTGGTCAGCACCTATTTCTATATTAAAAACGGACAAGACAGCTTCTACTATATTGACTGGGAAGTATTTGAGGACGTTATGGCCCGTTTGGCCCAGGATCAGTATCAGATCACCGAATACACCGAGAGCTCCTTCCGCGGTACCTTTACCGCTTCCCGCGAGGCCGAGCTGGTGATGACTACCCTCCCCTATGACAAGGGCTGGAAGGTCTACGTGGACGGCGTTGAGGTGGAAACCGTGAAGGCTTTGGGTTCTCTGGTGTCCTTCTATATCGACGGTGAAGCCGGTCAGACCCACTCTTTGGAGATCGTATATCGCCCCAATACGCTGATCATTGGTACAACGGTATCCTTGGTTTCCCTCGGATTGTTGGCGGTACTGATCTTGACCGAGCGCAAGCTGAAAAAGATTCCCGTGCTTCGTGCCCTGGTGTCGGTCCCCGCTCCCGTTGCGGCAGAAGAGACTCCCGCCGGCCCCGAAGCAGAAGCAACCATTGAAGAAGCTCCCGTTGACTCCCCTGCCAAGGAGATGGACACGGAGGAAGAGAAAGGATCTTAACCACTATGTTTTACTATATCAGCGGCCCGTTGGCGCATTTGGAATACGGCACGGCCGTGATTGACGCCGGAGGCGTTGGCTACCGCTTGACCATCAGCGGAACCACCTACGATTCCATGCCCCCCAACCGTTCGGTGGAAACTCCGCCGGTGGTGCGGCTATATACCTATATGGCAGTACGTGAGGACGGAATTGAGCTCTTTGGCTTTTCAACACAAACCGAGCTGGCTACCTTTAAGCTTTTGATCTCGGTTTCGGGCGTAGGCCCCAAGGCGGCCATGTCCATTCTGACCCTTCTGACTCCCGAAAAATTTGCTCTTGCCGTTTGCACGGACGATAAAAAGACCATTTCCAAGGCCAACGGCATTGGTCCAAAGACCGCGGCTCGCGTCATTCTGGAGCTGAAGGACAAGCTGATGAAAGAAAATCCGGGAATGGAATCGACGCCCTCTTCGGATCTTGGCCTCGGCACTTCCAGCGCCAAGCGTACACCCTTGAACGAGGCCATTGACGCCCTCTTGGTGTTGGGCTACTCCCGCGCAGAGGCTATGACAGCCCTGAAGGATGTGGATCCTGCCCATACCGATTTGGAAACCATGATCCGTCAAGCGCTGAAGAAGCTTATGCGATAATTTGTCGGCGTTTTAAAAGAAAGGATTTCCCTTTATGGATACCAATGAATTTGATTTTGAAAACCGAATTATGAATACCGCCTATTCCGCCGAGGATTCCGACGTAGAGGCCTCTCTTCGGCCCAAACGCCTGGAGGATTACATTGGGCAGGATAAGGCAAAGGAAAACCTAAAAATCTATATTGAAGCCGCCAAGCAGCGTAACGACCCTTTGGATCACGTTCTTCTTTACGGCCCTCCCGGATTGGGTAAGACCACCCTTTCCAACATTATTGCCGCAGAGATGGGGGTTAATATCCGCATTACCTCAGGTCCTGCCATTGAAAAGCAGGGCGATCTGGCCGCGATCTTGACCAATCTTAACGAGGGAGACGTCTTGTTTATTGACGAAATTCACCGTCTTTCCCGCTCGGTGGAGGAGATTCTCTACCCCGCCATGGAGGACTATGCCTTGGATATTATCATTGGCAAGGGGCCTGCCGCAAGAAGCATCCGCATTGATCTGCCCAAGTTCACCTTGGTGGGTGCCACCACGCGCGCGGGACAAATGACCACCCCCTTGCGGGATCGCTTTGGCGTGATCTTAAAGCTGGAACTTTATACGCCCGAGGAGCTTGCCACCATTATCCGCAGAAACGCAGGAATTCTTGGCATGGAGATCTCGGACGACGGTGCCATTGAGATCGCCGGCCGTTCCCGCGGTACCCCTCGTATTGCCAACCGACTTTTGAAGCGCGTGCGCGATTTTGCTCAGGTTCGCGGAAACGGTGCCATTGACTCCGATATTGCGAATTACGCGTTGAATCGCTTGGAGATCGATCAGCTTGGCTTGGATAACGTGGACCGCAAAATGCTGGAAACCATTATTAAATTCTACGATGGCGGCCCGGTAGGACTTGAAACCCTGGCAGCTACCGTTGGCGAGGAGGCGGTGACCCTGGAGGATATGTACGAGCCTTACCTGATGCAGATCGGCTTTTTGAGCCGTACGCCCCGCGGCCGTTGCGTCACTCGCATGGCTTATGAGCACCTTGGGCTCCCCTTCCACCCGTCGGCTCCAACGCGTGGGGAACAAATGAACCTATTCACATCCACCACGGAAGTCATATAAACGAAAAACAGAAAAGAACCGAACATTATGTGTCGTGTTCTTAAGGACAGTTTTAAGAATGCGTTACCTATTGACAGGAAAAGGACGAAGAATTGTTTAAATTCCTCGTCCTTTTTCTTGAAAAGCATTGCGTTTGTAATCGCAAGTTGTTATATGAATTCATACGTTCACTTCAAATTCGAGTTTTACTCAAAATACGCGGTATTGTTTTTGTAACATTTTTTTGCTATAATAAAATCACCGAGCCGGAACGGAATACATTATCAAAGGAAAATACTATTTATGAAATCAATAGGCGAAAAGATAAAAGAATACAGACAGAAGAATCATATGACACAAGAAAAGCTTGCTTCATGTCTCAATGTTACGTTCCAAACGGTTTCTAAATGGGAAACCGGTGTGTCGAGCCCGGACTTGGCGTTAATTGTTCCTATCACAAAAATCTTTCATATTTCTGCCGATGAACTACTTGGTATTAACGATGTTGAATCCGACAGGAGATATAGCGAACTTAAACAGGCTTACGATCAAACTTTTAAGACGGAAGATTTTACCGAACGCCAAAAAATATGTGAAATTGCAGTATCTGAATATCCCGGAGATATGAAGTGGTTGATCAATCTCGCTTGGGTAGTATCTAACCGTTCCTTTGAATATGAGGACAACGATCGATATATTGCAGAACAAGAAAAAGCAATCAAATTGTTTGATGCAGTTATAAAAAACTGCAAGGATGATATTATCAGAGGTGAAGCCATTCAAGGGATCACACAGTTGCTCGGTTGGAGAGGACGAAAGGACCAGGCGAGAAAGTATGCCGAAATGATTCCCGAGCGAACAATGATCTCTCGTGATGCGGTTTTAGAAAACATTTTGGAAGGAGATGAACTGATTCGATTTAGGCAAAAGCGAATCATGAGTCATATAGAAGGTATGCTTTGGGATCTGTCTTTGATGCCCACGGTTTATACTGATATTATGCGCGATATGGTTAAATTAATGTTCCCCGACGAAAATTACATTGTGTTTAATCACAGCTTATACTATGCCGTAAAAAGACAAATCAATCACATTCTAAAGCAAGCATTCGATGCTTCGGCTGAACAGATTTTCAATTTGCTGGAGGAAATGAAATCGTATGCAAAAGCATATGATGAGATTGTTTTCTCAAATCCCGGAGTTTACAAATATACATCTCCTTGGTTCGATCATATTGAAGAAGACACGCGTGAATGGCTTGGAAACGAGGGTGAGCCGATGACACAGGATTTCTATAAATTTCTCAAAGAAACACAGTTTGATAGTATTCGTAAATATGACTTTTTTGATTATCTCATGACTTAATAAAAATGATTATCCAAAGTGCAAAGCCTGTTTGGTTTATTTGCAAATGCGCACTTGCCCCCATCAACGCTATAATGTAATAAAAAAGAGCCGATACGGAATGAAATCCATATCGGCTCTTTTTCTGTCCCCGGGAGTACAACAATAATGTTCGGTTCTTTTTGATTTTTGGTCAATACTCCGGCGGTGGCTCGGGGAGCGGCGGTTCTTCTCCCTCCCAGATTTTGGGGGCGGTCTGCGGGCGTACCTCGCGACGCGCAAAATCAAACACCGCACGTCCTCCCTCCAATTTTAGGGCAGCGTCAAAGGTCTTGCCGGTGCGTTGGGAATGGAACCCGCTGATGACTGCGGTTCTTTTGTTTTCGATCAGCTCTTGCAATGCGGAAATAGAGATGACCCGTCCGCAGATGCTGGTGTTGACCGAGAATTTGCAACCGTTCTTGTAGCCGGCGCATCCGTAAAAGGAACGCATACGTCGGACGTCGTTGCCGCAAAGAGGACATTTGGCAACCACGTCACCAAAGAATCCCGTGTCGGATTGCTTTACAAACTCCGCATCGTCCTTTTTATGAAAGATCTCACGAATCTCTGCCTCGGCCAAGCGTACGCTATCCCCCACCGACATACTGCCGCGATAGACCTTTTTCAACGCCTGACCAAGCTCGGAGGTTTTGTACTTATCCATCTTAATCTGCATTTGCAACAGCGATTCGATTAAGAATTCTCCCCCGGGAAGAATGGTGTAAACATCCTTTTTTAAATCGATATAACCGCTCTTACGGGCGTTATCGATGATGCCGGTGCGCGTGGCCTCGGTGCCAAGCTCCAGGCCCTCAAAGATGGCTCGGTAGTCCTCGCTGTCATCCGCGCCCAGATTCTCGGCATCCTCGTCACCGGCCTCCTTGGCGGCTTTTTTCTCCTCTTTAAAGGGGTTTTTGAGATAATTGTTCAGGGTCTCAATGGTATAATGCCGTGGCGGAGAGGTCTCCTTTTCGGCAGGCTTAAAGTCGATGTTTACCGCGTCGCCCTTTTGAAGCTTGGGCAGGATCTTATCCTTTTGGGTGTAATCGTCGTATTTGGTCCAGCCGGGCTCCAAGATCGTCATCCCCTTCAGGGTAAAGGTTTCCAGATCGCCCACCGCAATGGTCATCTCGGTTTTGGAGGCTACGCAATCCTCGGCGCAGAACACGGCCACAAAACGGCGGAACACCGTGGAATAGACCTGCATTTCCCGCTCGTTCAGATCCTTCTTTCCCGGGATCTTGTAGGTGGGGGTGAGCGCCGAGTGGGATTCGATTTTGCTATCGTCAAAGATGTGCTTTCCATCCTTGAATTTTACCGGGTAACCGATCTTGGCGCAGGAGGAAAGGATCTGACGAATCTTGTCCTTTTCTGCCGTTGCAAGGTACTCGGAGTTGGTACGGGGATAGGTCAAATAGCCCTTTTCGTAAAGGCCTTGGACGATCTCCAGGCTATCCTTCATGGACATTTTGTATTTTTTGCCAAGAACGTTTTGCAGCTTGGAGAGCGAGTAAAGCTTTCCGGGAAGCAGACGGTCCTTTTTGTTTTTTACCGCTGTTACGGTGGCTCCGGTCTGATTATACAGGCGGCAGACCGACAAGGCCTCGTTGAGGTTGTTGCGATCAAATTTCTTCTTGGAGGTCAGCTCCACCACCTCGCCGTTGGTCTTTTCCTTGCTGACCAGGGCGTAGTAGGTTTCGGGAACAAAGGAACGAATGGCCATATCGCGGTCATAGATGGCCTTGACGATGGGAACGATCACCCGTCCCACCCGAAGCAGGGTTCCGGTGCGCAATGTTGCGTAACGGGTCAGATTAACACCGTAGAGCCAGTCGATATAGGTGCGTGCAAAGCCCTCATCGGCCAGGCGATCGTAGTCACACTCGGCCTTCATTTCCGAGAGCGCCTTGGCCACGGTTTGAGGCGTTTGGTCGGGAAGCCAGAGCCGTTTCAGGCTTTTGGGACCTTCCAATGCGTGCTGAATGCAGAGGCGGACGATGATCTCCCCTTCCCGATCGGCGTCGCCTGCGTTGACGATGGTATCCACGTCCGGGCGGTTGCAAAGGGAACGGATCAGCTCAAACTGTTGGCGTACCCCGGGATCGATCTGCTTGTTTTCCCCTTTGCGAAGCTCAAACCGAAACTCTTGAGGAAAGCACGGAAGGTTGTCCATGGTCCATCGTTGCTGGGGCTGTGTATTTGCCTGGTAGGCCTCGATGTCACATAACGAAAAAAGATGCCCAAATGCCCAAGTGATCAAATAGCCGTTCCCTTCCAAATATCCTTGACGCTTTTGCATGGGGCCAATGCCGGCGGCAATGTTTCGTCCAAGGCTTGGCTTTTCGGCAATGATCAGTATCATAACAAGGCTCCTCCTTTCCTCCTAAAAAACTGCAGTCCTGCAAAACGAATCGCAGAACTGCAGCCATGTTTCATCTTTGTGTATCCATCAAATATACTTGCGAATTGCATCGGAAACATCCGAGTCGGGCATGGAAACCGTCATGGTCATGTTGATGTCCAACTTGGAGATCAGCTTATCCAACTCGGCAACCAGAACCTCGAAAGCGGCAATATCGCCCTTGCAGATCTTCAGGGTGCTGTCGATAAACAGATCGGTAACGTCGTGATTGCTTGCCAGGATACCTGCAACAAAGCCGTACAGGGACTGTGCATCCGCAACCATATATTCATCTACATCTATCAAACGAGCCGAGGGCTTAATATCGTATCTCAACTTAACGCCCTTCTCAATACAAACCACGTCACCCTTGGTAACTTCCAGAGCGCCGTTTACCAAATTGATCAGAGTCTTGGTTTTGCCGGTACCTTTTACACCGATAATCAATTTTAACATTGTTATTTCCTCCATATCCGAACAGAGAGCAGAATCTCTATCTGTTCTTTGATTGTATTATAGCAAATTATTGTAAAAAAGTCAAGCCTTTTTTGGTTAAAAACGTTAATTTTTCAATCTTTCTTCCAATTCGGAACGCAGATCCTCATATCCGGGCTTGCCAAGGAGGGCAAACATATTTTTCTTGTAGGATTCTACGCCGGGCTGGTCGAAGGGATTGACGGCGAGGAGGTATCCGGAGATGGCGCAAGCCAGCTCAAAGAAGTAGAGCAGCTCACCCATCACAAAAGGAGTCTTCTCGCTGATGGAGATGACGATATTGGGAACACCGCCGTCCACGTGCGCCAGAATGGTTCCCTGCATGGCGGTTTTCTTTACCTGATCCAGATCCATACCGGAAAGGAAATTCAGGCCGTCAATGTTATCGGGATCATTGGGGATTTCAAAGCAGCTTCCCGAATCCTGCAGATCCAGCACGGTTTCAAACAGCATACGACTGCCGTCCTGAATGTACTGCCCCAGGGAGTGAAGATCGGTGGAGAATACCACCGAGGTGGGGAAAATGCCCTTTTGATCCTTGCCCTCGCTCTCGCCAAAGAGCTGCTTCCACCACTCGTTGAACATCGCGGTGCAGGGCTCGTAGCTTGCAAGAACCTCAACGGTCTTGCCCTTGTTGTAGAGCAGATTGCGGATCGCGGCATAGCGATAGCAATCGTTGCGTTCCAAATCCACAGCGGTAAATTGCTCGCTGGCACTCTTGGCACCTGCCATGAGCAGATCAATATCAATGCCTGCCACGGCGATGGGCAACAGACCCACAGCGGTGAGCACCGAGAAACGGCCTCCAACGTCATCCGGAACCACAAAGGTCTCGTAGCCGGCATCGGTGGAGAATTGCTTCAGCGTACCCTTTGCCTTGTCGGTGGTAACGAAGATGCGGTCTTTGGCGCCTTCCTTGCCGTACTTTTCCTCCAGGAGGGAGCGGAACACACGGAAAGCGATGGCGGGCTCCGTAGTGGTTCCCGATTTAGAGATCACGTTCACGCAAACGTCCTTCCCCTTACAGATCTCCAGCAGCTCGTTGAGTGCAGTGGCACTGATGCAGTTACCGGCAAAGTAAATATCGGGGGTGTCCTTCTTCAAGTTATTATACAAGGGAGACTTGAGGAACTCAATTACGGCACGCGCGCCAAGATAAGAACCGCCAATGCCGATGACCACCAGAATATCACAAGACTTCTGGATCTTTGCGGCTGCGGTTTTTATTCTCGCAAATTCTTCTTTATCGTATTTTGTGGGGAGCTTTACCCAACCCAGAAAATCGTGTCCCGCGCCGGTTTTGGTGCGGAGCATCTTATCAGCCAGGAAAACCTGCTGCTGCAGATGGGCATACTCGTGGGGCTTGATAAAAGAAGAGACGTATTTTTCGTTTAATTTGATAGACATTTTGCATGGACCTTCCTTAAAAAATCGCTACTCAATATTATACATTATTTTTTTTGAAAAAGCAATATGTTTTTATCAAAAAAAGAAAATAATTTTGTTTTTATGTATTTATGACAGGAAAAACACAGATGCAATTTTTTGAAGGATCTCAAAAAAGGTGATTCGTTCCACCGTTTCCGCCGCCACGATCTCCGCGCGCCCGATCTCACGATCGCCGATAAGAAAGACCGCCTCTCCAAGAACACTTCCCTCTTTGGTGGGGGCCGCAATTTCGGGAAGGATCGCAGTCTGTATCTGTACCGCGGAAAGCTCCTCCTTTGTCAAAACGCAGGAGAAGTCCTTTTGCAGCAGCTTACAGAATTCTTGATTTCCCCCAAGGATCTTTTGCGGAGTCAGCTCTATTGCCTCGGAACGATACAAACCATAGTTTGCAAAGCCCCAATCCAGAAGCTGGGTGGCAATGCCATTGCGCTCGTCTCTGGAAGCGGCTCCCATGACCACACAGATCAAGGAAAGATTCTCCCGCTGGGCGGTCACGCTGACGCAAAATCCGGCCTTGGAGGTAGAACCGGTCTTCAGTCCGGTACAGCCCTGATAAAAACGCACCAATCGGTTGGTGTTGGTCAGACCGAATTCCCCGTTCCGAATGGTATCCATCCAAATCGAACTGTATTGCAAAATGGTAGGATGAGCAATCAACGCGCGGGACATCAGGGCAATATCCCGGGCAGAGGTCAAATGATTTTCGGCGGTGTCGTCCAAGCCCGTGACGTTTTCAAAACAGGTGTTTTCCATACCGAGCTGTTTGGCCTTGGCATTCATTTTGCTAACAAAGGCCGAAACGCTTCCGCTGATATACTCGGCAAGGGCCACGGCCGCATCGTTTGCGGAGGCGATCACCACGCATTTTAACAGATCCTCCAGGGACATCTGCTCCCCTTCCTTCAGGTAGACCTGGGAGCCTCCCATGGATGCGGCAGTGGCGGAAATAAAGACGCGATCATCCAGATGTACGGTGCCGGCATCCACCGCTTCCATGATCAGCAACAGAGTCATGATTTTGGTCACCGATGCAGGCGGAAGCGCTTGATCGGCATTTTGCTCAAAGAGGACCGTTCCTGTGGTTGCTTCCATCAAAATCACGCTCTTGCAGGGGAAGGACATGGCATCCTCCGTGCTTTGGAGTGGCGCGGGAGTTGTCGTTTCCCGGGCGTAGCCGATGGCCGTGCAATGTTGAATCAGCAATACGACGGACAGTAAAAGAAAAAAACCTGAACGAATTCGTTGTTTCATGTGCTTCCATCCTTTCATTTTTGAAAAAACTCTTTTGCTTTATTTTTATGACAAAGGAGGAAAGGATATGCAAAAACAACAAAGAGACGGCCCGAAATCCAGGATTTCGGGCCGTGGAAGTATTATTTTACCGAGAACTTGTAGATCGTGGTATAATCGTACTTTTCGCCGGGATTGAGAATGGTATTGGTAAAATTCTCGTGATTTACGGCGTCGTTCATCTTTTGGGTCTCCAGACAGAAGGCCGCCTGGGGATTTTGAGGATAGCCGCCCTTGAAGGAATACTCGGGATTCTTTAAGAAATTGCCGGAGTAGAACTGTACGCAGGGCTGATTGGTGTAGACCTGCAGAAAACGTCCGGTATTGGGCTCGTACGCCTCGATGCGAAGCACGGGCTCTTTGCTCTCTCCACCGGTAAAGCAGAAGCAGTGGTCAAATCCGCCGGCAATGGCAATATCCTCGTTGGTAAGATCAAAGTCGCGGCCAATGGTCTTGGGCTCTCTGAAATCAAAGGGGGTTCCCTCAACGGGACGGATCTCACCGGTGGGGATCAGGGCGGTGTTGGTAGGCAGGTAGGCGTCTGCATCGATCTGCAGAACGTGGTCAAACACCTTACCGGAGGCGTAGCCACCGAGATTAAAATACACGTGGTTGGTCATATTCAAGGGAGTGCGACGGTCGGTTTCGGCCTCGTAATGAATCGAGAGCGCGTTGGAGGAAAGAAGCGTGTAGGTCACTTGAACGTTGACCGTTCCGGGATATCCCTCGTCACCGTCGGGGGAGGTCAGGGTAAGAATCAGCTTGGGCTCTTCCCCATCCACCGGCTTGACGTTCCAAATACGGTGAGAATAGCCCACCTTACCGCCGTGCAGAGCGTTTTCGCCATTGTTGCAGAACAGCGAGTACTCCAAGCCGTCCAGCGTGAACTTTCCTTTGGCAATGCGGTTGCCTACACGTCCTACCAATGCGCCTTGGTAGCCGCTGGCCATGGCATAATCCCGCAGAGAATCGTAGCCGCAAACAACGTCGGTCATTCTACCGTATTTGTCGGGAACGCGGATCTCCATAATGGCACCGCCAAACTCACAAATGCGAACCACCATGCCGTTTTGATTTTTCATGGTGTAATAGGAAACCTCCTGGCCGTTTTCCAGGGTTCCAAAATAGGTCTTGGTAATCATTTTCAAATACCTCCTTCGTAGCCGTCGGGATTCTTTGCCATCCAGTTGGCAAGATCGCGACACATATCGTCAATATCATTTTCAGCCTTCCATCCAAGAAGCTCGTAGGCCTTTTGAGGATCGGCATAGCAGGTAGCAATGTCTCCGGGGCGGCGGTTGGTAATCTTGTAGTTGACCGTCAACCCTGTGGCCTTCTCATATGCCTTGACGATCTCCAGCACCGAGTAACCGGTACCCGTTCCGATGTTAAAGTACTCTACGCCGGTAATCGTCTGCGCCCGCTCCAGAGCCTTGAGATGCGCCTTTGCAAGGTCTACCACGTGGATGTAGTCACGAACACCGGTACCGTCCTTGGTGTCGTAATCGTTTCCAAAGACCGAAAGATAGGGGAGCTTCCCTGCCGCCACCTTGGCAACGTAAGGCAACAGATTGTTGGGGATTCCCTTGGGGTTCTCGCCGATCAGGCCGCTCTTGTGGGCACCGATGGGATTGAAATAGCGAAGCACCGAAACGCTCCAGGAATTGTCCGAGACCCAAACGTCTTTCAGGATCCGCTCGATCATCAGCTTGGTCTCCCCATAGGGATTGGTGGTAGACAGGGGGAAATCCTCACGGATCGGCACGGTTTTGGGCATACCGTACACCGTTGCGGAGGAGCTGAATACGATCTTTTTAGCATCGTATTTGGCAAGCATTTCCACCAAATTCAGGGTGCTGACCAGGTTATTATAATAGTACATTCCCGGCTTTTGTACCGATTCCCCCACCGCCTTCAGACCTGCAAAGTGAATGGCGGAATCGATATCGGGATTCTCGATAAAGACCTTTTCCAAAGCCGCCTTATCGCAAAGATCCACCTCATAAAAGCGGAAGCTCTTTCCGGTGATCTGCGCAATACGCTCCAGCGCCACGGGGCTACTGTTGTAGTAGTTATCCACGATGACAATATCGTGGCCGGCCTCCAAAAACTCAACTGCAGTGTGAGAACCGATAAATCCGGCACCGCCGGTGATCAAAATAGACATTGATAAAATCCTTCTTTCTGTATTTCGTCGATCGGTGTTATCTTGGATCACTCCCAAAGGCTTGCGGGATACTCCCCTTGCTGTACCAAAGCGTTGATGGCGCGCTTTACGTTATCCTTATCTTCTGGATAGGTGACTCCCAGCCACGCAGAGGAGGTGGGATATACCTTTACGTCGCATTTTCCCTTTTTGCAGAGCGTATCCACGCAGAAAGGCAGAAAATATTCGGCCTTCATGGCGTTGTCCTCATTCAGCGTGTCCAGGAACGCGGCAAAGTCACTATCCATATCGTTGAACAATTCGGGAGTAAAGCCCCAGCAGTTCATGGAAACCACGGTGTCAAAAGGAAGATCGATCCAAGTCTCGCCGTCATCGTCAAGATACGCGGCGCAGGTCTCTTTTTTCATGATCTTGGTGCGTTCATTGACGCTTTGCAGCATTCCCTTATCATCTACAAAGCATTGACCGCGGGAAACGGTGCCGTTCTCGGTCAAAGTATTTTGCAGGCGGAATCCGACCATGCAATGGTGGGCAAATCCATTCTCGGAGGAAGCGTCCTTCAAATGCGTTGCCAGCTGCAGAAAGGTATCTCTACCGTAGAAATCGTCGGCGTTGATCACCGCGAAGTTATCCTTGATCAGATTGCGTACGCAATAGATGGCGTGGCCCGTGCCCAGCGGCTTGGTTCTGCCGGCAGGTGCAGTATAGCCTACGGGAAGATCCTCCATCTTCTGGAAGGCGTAGGTCACCTTGATCTTCTTTTCAATGCGCTTTCCAATGGTGTTTCGGAAAAGCTCCAGATTTTCCTCTTTAATGATGAATACAACGTGATCAAATCCTGCCTTGATGGCGTCGTACACCGAGAAATCAATGATAAAATTCCCCGCGTCGGTCATAGGATCCAGTTGCTTCAAGCCACCGTAACGAGATCCCAATCCGGCGGCAAGAATAACGAGTGTCATAACGCAAAACCTCCAAGATGTTTTTCTATTCAAGTATACACGAAAATCTTCAAAAAGTAAAGAGCTTTTTTCAAAATAAATGCTATTTTTTTCGAAACCTTTTCGTTTTCCCTTGTCTCTGTTTTATGATACAATTCTTTTTTGCTAAATTCAATATACGTTTTGACTTTCCTGTTGTATTTTTTTACTAATTTTTCTTTCCTTTCAAAAAAAACGATTGACAAAGACTTAACATTGTGCTATAATTGTCTCAAATGATACAGTTCGAGGTGAACATGGAGATTTTAGAGAAGGATTTACAAAAAATCATGAGTACTCCCCTGTTTCGCGGAACCAACCCGCAAGGACTGGCCGCGATTCTGGCAGAGGAACGGTGTGAGGTGCGTTCCTTTTCGGCGGGCGAGCTTTTGCTCTCCCCCGACACCACTGAAAAAAGTGCCGGTCTGCTGCTTTCGGGAAAGGCCGTGGTTCACACCCCCGATCCCACAAAAAAGACTCTGCTTCGCTTTCTTGGTGCGGAGGAGCCCTTTGGTATTGCCAATCTGTTTACCAACGAGCCCTACGTCAGCGTTATTCGCGCTCACGGAAGCTGCCGCGTCTTCTTTATTTCCGAGTCTGCCATTCGCCGACTCCTGGAGGAGGATCATGCATTTTTGTATCACTATCTGGAATTTCTCTCCGGCAGGATCCGCTATCTGAATTTAAAGATCGGATACCTGACCGCAGGAAGCCCCGAGCGACGCCTGGCACTTTACCTTTTCTCCCTTGGAAAAAAGGAATTTCGCCTTTCGGCCTCAATCTCGGCCCTCTCGGATCTTTTGAACGTCAGCCGCGCTTCCCTTTACCGCGCCTTTGAACGCTTGGAATCCGATGGGGTCCTGCAAAAAAACGGACGGAATTTCTATCTCCCGGATCCCGATGCCATGCTCAAGCTGTATAAATAACAAAAGAAAGGTAATAAAATCATGAAACTCCGTATTTTCCCCTTTGTTCTTGCTCTGTTGATGCTCCTGACCCTGTGTGCCTGCCAGAATGGCTCCGGCAACGCCGCAGTTACTACCAATCCCACCCCCAATCAGGGAGATCCCTCTCCCGTGAAAGTGAACGTATATTCCCTGAACGGTACCACCGGCTTTGGCATGGCCAAGATGATGAACGATGCGAAAAGCAACGCTTTCCCCAACATTGACTATCAATTCACCGTAAAATCCGACGCCTCCGACGTAACGGCGGCGCTGATCAACGGAGATGCTGACATTGCCGCACTTCCCACCAACGCGGCCTCCAACGTTTACAACGCTACTAAGGGCGAGGTGGTGATCCTGGCAGTCAATACCAGAGGCTGCCTCTATCTGTTGACCAATGGCAACGCTTCGGTTTCCTCCTTTGAGGATCTGCGCGGAAAGACCGTATACGTTCCTGCCCAGAACCCCACCTTCATCTTCACCTATCTCTGCCAGCAGAACGGCCTTGAGGTAGGAAAGGACGTGATCATTGATTCTACCAGCTATGCCGCTGCCGCCAACCTGAAGGATGCGGTCGCCGCCGGCAAGGTGGATATCGCCGTGCTCCCCGAGCCCATGGTAACCATTGCCACCAATGCCGCAAAGCAGAATAGCATTACCATTACCAACGCCATGGATCTGACCGCAGAGTGGGATAAGGTCACCACTCCCGGCTCCTTGGTACAGGGTTGCATCGTTGCCCGCAAGGCCTTTGTGCAGAATTATCCTGAAACGGTGTCTGCGTTCCTTACCGCCTACGAGGCTTCCATCAACTACCTTTCCACCAATGTGGAGGAAGCCGCCCAGATGATCGTGGATAACGGCATCTTTACCAGCGCGCCCGTGGCAAAAGCTGCGATCCCCAAGTGCAACGTTTGCTACCTGGACGGCGCGGAAATGAAGGCTGCAATGGAAATTTATCTTAACATTCTTTATAACATCAAGCCTGCGTCGGTTGGCGGAAAGCTTCCCGCGGCAGATTTCTACTATAACGCTCAATGAAATATGCAAAAAAAATAGGCCAAACACTTTTGATTGCCCTTTTTTGGCTGTCGGTTTGGCATATTGCCGCATGGCGTGTGGGAAAGCCTGCGCTTCTCCCCACGCCCTGGGCGGTTCTGGTACGGTTGGTAGAGCTGATGCAAACGGCGGCGTTCTACAAAACCACCTTGACTTCTTTGTGGAATATTCTTTTGGGAATTCTTCTTGCCGTGCTGGCAGGATGCGTGCTATCCATGCTGACCGCCTGTTCTGCCGTGGCGAGACGGCTCTTCTTCCCCGTAATGTCAGTAATCAAAGCTACGCCCGTAGCATCCTTTATTATTCTTGCCTTGATCTGGATCGGCTCGGCGCGGGTGCCAACCTTTATTACGATCCTGATTGTTCTTCCCGTGCTGTGGACCAATTTGGATACCGGTTTTACAAGCATGGATCCCAAGCTTGGAGAGGTGGCAAAAGTGTATCGCTTCTCCTTCTGGAAGCGGATACGTCTGCTGATCCTTCCCTCGCTCAAGCCCTATTTTGTGTCGGCTTGCCGAACCTCCCTGGGACTTGCCTGGAAGGCGGGTGTGGCCGCAGAGATCATTGCTATGCCCCGCAATACCATCGGTGCCATGATCGGCGACGCCAAGCAGTATATTCAAACCGCGGATATGTTTGCATGGACCATTACCGTGATTCTGTTGAGCCTGGTAATTGAGTTCGTTTTTGCGGCGTTGTTTGACAAAGCCACTGAAAAAACGGGAAAGAAGGCGCGTGTTTATGCTGAACATTGAAAATCTCTCTTTTTCTTACGATCAAAAGCCGGTGTTTACAGGATTAAACCTGACATTGTCCCCCGGAGAACGCATTGCTTTGATGGGCCCCTCCGGATGCGGAAAAAGTACCCTGCTCCAGTTGATCGCTGGACTGCTATCCGCCAAAGAAGGAACCCTCCAAAAAGGATATTCCAAGCTCTCCTACGTATTTCAAGAGCCCCGACTTTTCCCCTGGCTCACGGTAAAACAAAATCTGGAGGCAGTGCTCACCTCCAAAGAGGATGCCACGGAGCGCATCGCCGAGGCTTTGCGGTTGGTTCGCCTTTCGGATTCCGCCGATCTCTATCCCGAGGAGCTCTCCGGGGGAATGAAGATCCGAGCCTCCTTGGCAAGAGCCTTGGTAAATCAAGGGGATTTGTTCCTTTTGGACGAGCCTTTTGCCTCCCTGGATCTGGAATTGCGAGAGGAGATCTCCATAGCATTGCGAAAGGAACTTGGCCGCCGTGGAAGCAGTGCCATTCTGGTGACCCATCATTTAGAGGACGCAAAACGCTTTGCAGACCGAATTGTTTTATTTGATGATCTAAAAAAATAAAAAGAATCGGATCTGCGCCTACGGCGTACATCCGATTCTTTTTATTAGCGAATTTCTACGTTCACTTTTTTACCGCTGTTCGCAGAAGCGGCTTTCATTACGGTGCGGATCGCCTTTGCAATCTTTCCGTGTCTGCCAATGACCATACCCATATCGTCGGGGGCAACGCTCAAGGTGAGGGTGATGGTATTATCATCCTCGGTTTGCGTAACCTTAACCTCGTCGGGAGTATCTACGATGGCTTTGGCAATGTCAACCAATGTTTCCTGCAGGTTAATCATACTAAGTCTCCTTTTTGGGGGTAGGCTCAGTCAACAATACCGCTCTTCTTCAGCAGAGATTTTACGGTTTCGGTGGGCTGAGCGCCGTTTCCGAGCCACTTCTTTGCCTTATCAGCGTCAATTTTGATTTCTGCGGGATTGGTCAGGGGGTTGTAGTAACCAATCTCCTCGATGAAACGACCGTCTCTGGGAGAACGGCTGTCTGCAACGATTACGCGATAGAAGGGAGCCTTCTTTGCGCCCATTCTTCTCAGTCTCATTTTTACTGCCATGATTTGTTTCCTCCAAAAAATAAATTAAATTGTTTTTTATATGAATGAACGGGTGAACTCAGAATGGCATCTTCATTCGTCCGAGCATTTTCTTTCCGTGACGGCTCTTACCCATGTCGGTAAACTGCTTCATCATCTTTAACATCTGGTCAAACTGCTTTAAGAGCTTGTTGACCTCCTCTACCGAGGTTCCCGATCCCGCGGCAATGCGCTTCTTGCGGGAGGCGTTGATGATCTCCGGCTTTTCCCGTTCCTTCCGTGTCATCGAATGGATGATGGCTTCGGTACGGGCCAAGACCTTTTCATCAATCTTGGCATCCTTCAGAGCACCGGGCTTGACGCCGGGCATCATCCCCATGATCTGGTCAAGGTTGCCCATGCTCTTCAGCTGTGCCAGCTGCTCCAGGTAATCGTCCAGGGTAAAGGTCTGCTGGCGCATCTTCTGCTCCAGTGCCGCGGCCTGCTTTTCATCGTAGGCGGCCTGTGCCTTGTCGATCAGAGTCAGCACGTCACCCATGCCCAAAATACGGGAGGCCATGCGGTCGGGATGGAAGGGCTCGATGGTATCCAGCTTTTCGCCGGTTCCCACGAACTTGATCGGCTTTCCGGTCACGTAGCGGATCGAAAGTGCCGCACCGCCACGGGTATCACCGTCCAGCTTGGTCAGGATCACACCGGTAATATCCAACAGATCGTTAAAGGTTTGTGCCACGTTGACCGATTCCTGACCAATCATGGAATCCACGGTGAGCAGGATCTCGGTGGGATTTACCTCTGCCTTGATGTTTTTCAATTCCTCCATCAAGACCTCGTCAATCTGCAAACGGCCGGCGGTATCAATAAATACCATGTCGTAGCCCTTTTGATTGGCGAATTTGATTCCCTCCTTGGCGATCTGCACCGGAGAGATCTTATCTCCCAGGGTAAAGACCGGAATGTCCAGCTTTTCCCCAACGATCTGTAACTGCTTGATTGCCGCGGGACGGTAAACGTCACAGGCAACCAGGAGCGGCTTTTTGCCTTGCTTTTTGTAAAGGCCTGCCAGCTTACCGGCATGGGTGGTTTTACCCGCGCCCTGCAGACCAACCATCATAATCACGGTAGGCGGTTGGGATGCAATGGTGAGCTTGGCCTGCGAGCCACCCATCAAGCGGGTCAGCTCCTCGTTTACGATCTTAATCACCTGCTGTGCGGGCAACAGCGATTCCAAAACCTCGGCCCCCACGGCACGCTCGGAAACGATCTTAATAAAATCACGGACAACCTTAAAGTTGACGTCGGCTTCCAGCAGCGCCAGCTTAATCTCGCGCATACCTGCCTTAACGTCGGCCTCCGTTAATTTTCCTTTGTTGCGGAATTTTTTAAAAGCATTATTCAGCTTTTCACCAAGACTTTCAAACAAACGGTACTCCTCCTTCCCTTACGAACGGGCTGTTTCCGTCAATTCTCTTGCTAAACGGCAGGCTTTTTCTTCTCCGCCGCCCAGCTCCAAAAGCTCCAACAGCTGCTCGGCCTGGGTACGGATGAGTTGAAAGCGCTTTGCCATTCCAAGCTTTTCCTCATAAAAGGAAAGCTCCTCTTCTGCTTTTTTGATCAGATCGCGGACTCCCTGGCGGGAGATCCCGATCTCCTCGGCGATCTCTCCCAAGGAAAGATCATCGTTGTAATAATAACTCATAACCAAACGCTTGCGCTCGGAAAGGATATCTCCGTAAAAGTCCAGCAAGTATCCGATTTTTAAATTTTTTTCAAACATTTGGGCACCTCATATCAGGTGTAAAGCAAATTGCTTTACAAGTATAGCATAGGAATCCCGGTTTGTCAAGAGTTTTTTTCAAAAACAAAGAAAATATTTTTTAATTTTGCGTATACTACTTTAAAATCGAAAATAAACGGAAAGGAAATTAAAATTATGGAACGTTATCATTATGAAAAGGCCTGCAGCTACCGAAAATGCGGCATCATCGGATGCGGAAACGTAGGAGCCACCACGGCCTATACGCTGATGCAGACCGGCTGGTTCTCGGAAATGGTTCTGGTGGATCTGGATATGAAAAAAGCCGAAGGAGAAGCAGCGGACATTGCCCACGGGCTTCCCTTTCACACCCCCATGGATATTTACGCCGGAGATTACTCGGACCTGGCAGATTGCGGTTTGATCATCATTACCGCAGGAGCCAAGCAAAAGCCCGGAGACACCCGTATGGATCTGTTGCGCACCAATGCCAGGATCTTTCAATCCATCGTTAAAAACATTGCCATCTACAATCAAACCGCCATTCTTTTGGTGGTAACCAATCCTGTGGATGTGTTGAGCTACGTCAGTTTCCGTGTTTCGGGATTCCCTGCCCATCGAGTCATCGGCTCGGGAACGGTATTGGATACGGCACGCTTGAAAAAGCTGGTGGGCACACACCTCGGGGTGGATAGCCGTAACGTGCATTCCTTTATCATCGGAGAGCACGGTGACAGCGAGCTTCCCGTATGGAGCTCTGCCAACATTTCGGGAGTGGATCTGGCGCATTACTGCGAGAGCTGTGGTCGCGGCTACGATCAGGCCGTGCTGGACAGTCTGTTTTACGACGTTCGTGACAGTGCTTATAAGATCATTGAAGCCAAGGGTGCCACCTATTTTGCCATTGCCGAATCGGTCAAACGCATTGTATCTGCCATTCTTCGCGACGAAAACACCATTCTTCCGGTATCGGCTCTGGTAGACGGTCATTACGGTTTGGAGGGTGTATATATGAGCCTGCCATGTATCGTCAGTCGCGCGGGCATTCGTCAGGTGCTGGAAATTCCCCTGAACGAGGAGGAGGAAACCAAGCTGCGGCAATCGGCAAAAAAGCTGAAGGAAGCCGCCCAATGGCTGGAAGAAAACGCTCTGCATACCTGAAAACAAAGGAGAACACCGCGGTGTTCTCCTTTTGTTTGTTCTAAATTATTCTGCCATTTGAATACAGGAGGTGATATAATCCTCCATCTCGTACTCCTTCATTTCCAATGCCAGGGCAAGCTCGGTGTAAAGATAGCGCTTGGCGGTTTCGGCAAAGGAACGCTCGGTTTCGGAAAGACGTTGCGTACGGGTGGTACAGTTGTTTGCACGGTGATACACGGTCTTGATGACCCGAACCCACTCGATGGGATCGTGGGTCCGCATGGCCTCAATGTATTTGGTGCGCAACAGCTTGCTGTTGCTCTCCTCAATGGCCTCCACCGCGGCGATCTGCTTTACCAACGAGGAGGCCTCCTCGCGATTGAGCAGCTTGCGCACAAAAATACGGTCATTATCCACGGGAATATACATCACACTGTTGCGGTCGTGAAGCGATTGCATCACGTAATAAAGACGATCCGAAGGCATACTATCCAAAGGTGCCTTTTGGATATCGGAAATCTGACAGATCCCGCCCGATTCATAAAAAACGTAATCATCCTTTTGAAACATGACGACCTCCGCTACATAAGGTTTTGTACTAATATTATACCATATTTTTCAAAAAAATGAAATGGGCGTTTTATACAAAACAAAACTTTTTTTCTGCTTGACATCGTCAAAAATTGTAGAAAGAAACCAAAAAATTACTGTTGTGGAACCACTGCAAAAAAGACAAGATCCTCCTGCCCCTCATTGACCAGTGAGTGATACCAGCCCTTGGGACAGTAGTGGCAATCCTCGGGAGAAAGCTCCTCACGCACGGCCTGCTCCATTCCCGTATCCTTCTCATTGACGTACACGGTTCCCTTGCCGGAAAGAATATAAATGATCTCCGATGAGGTGGCATGGCAATGGTAGCCGATGCTGGCCCCGGGGACCAGGCGTCCGCGCAGGATCTTATTGACACCGTCAAAAAACAGATTGGCCAACAGCTCTTTTTCTCCGCCGTTGAAATTGGTCAGGTGTTGCACGGGAAGTGAATTCAGTTCAATTTTCATAAAGACCTCCTGATAAATAGAATGCAATATCGCATGGCTCTATTATATCATATCGGCGCTGATTTGTAAACACAAAAATGAAAAGCTCCCCGCGTTCCGCTCCAAAATAAAAGCTCGGCAAAAAGATCTTGCCGAGGAGGTTTGGTGGTTATTTTTGTGAGGATGCTTGGTTGCCTTGCAGCTTTTCCAGAGGGATCTTGCGCTCTTCAAAGGGAGTCGAATGGGTCACGTTGCGAAAAAAGATCAATTCCTCTCCGTCAGGGTACACGCCGTCCGGGCGAAACGGAAGCCGCTTTATGGACAACCGGTCAGAGAAGAGGGCCAAAATTTGGGAGGGCGGGAGCAGGGTCTGCTCCGACTTGTTCCAAACGTAGGAGGCGCGCCAATAGCCCTCTCCGGCACCGTTCCAGCGTCCGGTGAGCATTCCCTCACAAAGAAACGCAATGTATGTATCCGCTTCATAGCATTGCCGCATTTGAAAGTGATATTTTTGCATTCGTTGCTGCGCCTTTTCTCTTGGATCCTCCAGGGCTTGATACGCCGCTTTGAGCTGTGCTCCGTAGTCCTCCTCGGCCCATCGCAGGCAACCGTCGGCCATGGTTTGATAGAAGTCCCGTATTGCGGTGGCATTCGTTGGCAACAGTAGATTGATCTGAATACGCAACAGAATCTGGTATCCGACACGTACCGCACGGCGAACCGTGATCTGCTCCAATTCCATAGACTCCCCTCCCCTCTTATTCTTACATATTCGAGAAAAGTCAAAAATATGCAGGAACAGGCCGACGGAAATCAACGATTTTCGCCGGCCTGTTCTTTGTTAACTGTTTTTCAAATATTGAATGTTGGTCACCACGCCATCCCGCAGTAAAAATTGAAGCTTCATTCCCGTGGCGGTGTAGACGATTGCAGCATCGCTTTGGGATGCGGGTGTTCCATAGGCATCCAGTACCTCCTGCGCGGTGCTACCGATGCGAATTCCCTTACGGGTCGTCACCGAGTCATCCAACAGATGCACGGCGGCAATATAATCCACGCCGCCAAGGCAGTAGGTTTCCAATTCAAAGCTCGCGTAGGTGTAAACCTTATCCATTCCCTCAAACGCGCAGGAGGGGGATTCGGCATAGTCAGACCAAGCACCAAGCGCTTCCAGAAGGGATGCTGCGGGAGCATCAATGGCAACGGTGGTTGAACCAACCGCAAAGGTGTAGGTGACGTCTTGCGCGGTGCCCTCCGTTCCGCACCCGACCAGGAGGAAACATACGGTACTCAGTAAAATCAGGACGGCAACTATTTTTTTGATCATGATTCTTGATTCCTTTCTTGGTAATAGGCGGTCAGCTTCTTTGACCACACCGCTGTAAGAGCGGGATCGTTGCGGCCATCCTCCAATCCAAATTCTTCGGCCAGGATCGCCCCAAAATAGGAGGTCAGCTTTTCGGCTCCGTACACGTTGAGGTGAACTCCTGCGTCGTAGGTGTCGGTGCTCCAATCAATGCCGATCTCCTCGCAAAGCGGGATAAAGTTATAGTAGGGTAAGCCGTGCGTTTCGGCATACGCCGTGATCTGCGCATCCCATTCGTCATACCAGTAGTATTTCCAATCATTGGCGGGGGCTTTTATCAAAATCAGGGAAATGCCCTTCTCTTCACACAGCTGCCGCATAGCCTCCAAATAATTCATGGAGGTTTCCGGGAGTGTGTAATCGGCCAAAGGAACGCCAACACGGTCGCTTTTGCCTCCCTTGATCCCGGTTTGCATCAAATATCCGTTATGGGAGACGGTGGGCTTGGAAAAAAGGCAGTCCCAATCCTCGGCCGTCAGACCCTTCCAACGGCTATGAAAGCGCAAAAGCGGGAACAGATAGGAGGTGAGGGTTTCTTCCTCGGTCATGGAAGCCCGAATCGCTTTCCATTTAGAGGACGACCATTGCATACCGTCCAAAGTCATGCGGTTGTAGGCCTCGTCCTGAGGCTCGCCGTACTTCAGGGAGAGGACGTTGAACACCACGACCTTGGGTGTTTCGTATTTCAGCATCTCCTCCAAAAGGTAATAGGATTGCCAGGACAATTGTTGAGCACTTCCGCGAATGTAGGAGGTGATTCCGTATTCCTCCCACAGAGTGGGCGGTGTGAAGCTTTCATACACCTCACAATCTCCAACAAACAGGACGTCGTGGGCAGTATCCTCGGCGTAATATTCCCCAATCAGTGAGCCCTCCCGGGAGACGCTTTGATATTTGGGCATGAGAAGCATTTGCAAAAAGCCAAGCAAAAGCACCGTGACAAGCAGAATGCAAACAATGCCCACTGAGCAAACTATTTTTTTCTTCATTTCATTCCTTATGTAGATTAAAATTGACCGTAGATAAAATCCGAGGCGTCATAGCCGATGCCATAGGAGCCAAAAAGCAGGATCAAAACCGTCAAAATACAAATACAAAGACAAAGAACCGCGGGACGCTTGACCAAGCGGTAACGTAACGGTTCCCGCTTTCCCAGCTGGCTGACGGCAAAGATCAAGAGGATTCCCCCTCCAAGAACAAACCAATCCACCACGGAAAGCCCCAGATCCAGCCAGCCTCCTGCCAAAAGTGCAGGAAGATTCCATTTGGTAAATACCGTCCCCCACAGGTAGAAGGTCTTGGAAACATCGCGGTAACAATCCAGGGAGCGGATCCAGCCCATGAGAAGAAAGGTGCGTACGCATTGAAAAATCTGCCAGCCCTTTCGTTCTGCCAATCCGGGAAAGCGTTTGTGAAAACGGGTGTAAAGCGGTTGCAGCTCTTGGGACACAAGGATCACAAGGCAATTCAACAGCCCCCAAACGATAAAATTCATTCCGGCGCCATGCCAAAGGCCCGTCAAAAACCAGGTTACAACGGTGGCAAAATACACCGGCAGACGTTTCCCGATTTGTTCCCCCAAATGGGCTCTGGACCACTTGGAAAGCCTTTGCATGGAATTGCTCACCGACAGAGGATAAAATACGTAATCGGTAAACCATGCCCCCATGGTGATGTGCCAACGCCGCCAATATTCCTTAGTGGAGCGGGAGGCAAAGGGACGGTTGAAGTTCTCGGCCAGGCGAATTCCCATCATTTCGGAAAGACCGATGGTAATATCAATGCCACCGGTAAAGTCGCCATAGATCTGCACCGAATACAGCAGGATCAAGAGGAACACGTAAACGCCGTTGTAGGCAGTACTTTGTTCCACCAAAGTGCGCACGGCAATCATGGCGGTGTCAGCCACAACGATCTTTTTAAAATATCCCCAAACGACCCGAAGCAAACCCGCACCAAAGGCGGAACCGGAAAAGGCATGGGGAGATGTCAGTTGCTCTCCCAAATCCCCAAACCGACTGAGCGGTCCCTGGATCAGTTGCGGGAAGAATGACACAAACAAGGCAAATTTAGCAAGATTCCTCTCGGCTTTGATCTTTTTGCGATACACGTCGATCAAATAGCCTACCGTTTGAAAGGTGTAAAAGGAGATTCCCAAAGGCAAGAGCAGGGTTGGAACCGAAAAAGGACGGTTCCCCATAGAAACCCAGATGGTTCGCACTCCTGAAAGAACAAAGCCGGTGTACTTTACCACGGCAAGCAGACCAAGGGTCAGGAAAAGCCCCGTCAAAAGAAGGTGCAACCGTTTCTTTTTCTCACTGCTTCGAAAGGCCTTGCGCTCGGCCTTTTCCATGGTATCTCTATGTGCCAGAACGTAGGCATCCTCTGCGTCAATCCGTTGTTGCATCCATCTTGCAATAACGTAAGCAACCAAGGTTGTAAAAAGAAGAAAAGCCAGGTATTTAAGACCCGCAAATGCGTAAAACACGTAGTTTGCCGCCAGCAAGATCCACCATTGGAAGCGCTTTGGAACGGTGAAGTAAAGCAATAATGTGACAAACGCAAACAATAAAAATGACGTTGAATGAAACTCCAACCGGCTTTCCTCCTTTCAAAATGTTGAGTGATGCAATTTATTCCTCGTCCAGTCGCTCGATCATGGCAAAGATCGCCTCGGCACTGTTGAAGTTTTCGGGAATGACCTCCTCGGCAGGAATCGCCACGTCAAAGGTGGTATTGATTTCGGTGATGAGAGTCACAATATCCAAAGAATCCAAAACGCCTTCTCCAATCAGATCATCGTTGGTTTCAAAATCCACGTCGGGATGCATACGCTTTAAAATTAACAGTAATTCTTCCATTTTGTACTCCTAAAATAAATAGATTTTATTTATTATACCTTATCTTGCATGTCGGTGTCAATGCGATTTGCAAAAGATTTTCAAAAGATTAAAAAAGTTCCCGCACGGATTGTTTTAAACCGTGCGGAAACAATCAAACTTATCGTTTTTTTCGTTTTTTTCTCTGTCTGCGACGCTGAGCTTGCTTCTTCATTTCAGCCTCAATATTAAAACTGCCTTTTGAAAAATCACCGTTCCATGCGCCAATCAAGCTATGGCTTATTGTATTGGGAAGAATTTCAGAAAGCACACGAAAACGCCTTTGTGTTATTTTTATCTTAACGAATGTTTCACTGGATCTTAATTGATTCACATTTATTAACTGGTTAGGCGACAAGTAGCGACGACTCAAGACAAGAAAAAATCTTTTTTTATAGATGTGAGTGTAATAAGCAATCCTAACAAATGTAAAGTCATCATATAAAAAGTCAATCTTTTTGCTAAACGGAGCACACCATGTAATGCCTTGGGCGTTAATCTTAATGTATCCAAACCATTGCGGCACACATTTTACGGATATCACACAAAGAAAAACTCCAGCCAAATAAATGATCGCAACAATAATCTTATCAAATCTGTATAAACGTTCTAAACCATACAGACCGATTCCATTATATCATTCACTTCCCTTTTTGTCAATTATTTTGGGACAATATTCTCTCCCACCGATCACTCGTAGTACAATAAATCAACAGTCCCATAGCGGACGACCAATGGTCGCCCCTACATTAAATTTAAAATGACAAATAAATTCTATTTTTAAACTCAAGCAAAAAGGAGAAGGCCCATTTCGAGCCTTCTCCAAAATATTATCTTCTCTTCTCTGCGATTTCCAAAAGTGCTTCGGCGAGGAACTGATCCACAGGCTTGGTAACAGTCTGTCCCGCGCGGTTACGCACGGCAACGGTGCCCTCTTCCATTTCCTTGGCACCAATGACCAGCATATAAGGAACCTTCTGCATCTGGGTCGAGCGAATCTTGTATCCAATGGTGTTGGAGGAGTCGTCCAGCTCAACGCGGATGCCTGCGGCAAAGAGCTTATCATAAACCTTCTTGGCGTAGTCGATGTGCTCGTCACCGATGGGCAGAATGCGAACCTGCTCGGGAGCCAACCACAGCGGGAACGCGCCTGCGTACTTCTCGATCAGGAGTGCCAGGGTTCTCTCGTAGCATCCCATAGAGGTACGGTGAATGATATAAGGCGTTACCAGCTGATTGTTGGAATCCACGTACTCCATACCGAACTTCTTAGCAAGAAGCATATCGATCTGAATGGTGATCAGCGTATCCTCTTTTCCGAATACGTTCTTGATCTGGATATCCAGCTTGGGACCGTAGAAGGCCGCCTCGTCAATACCAATGGAATAGTCGATGCCGTTAGCATCCAACAGCTCCTTCATAATGCCCTGTGCCTCATTCCATTGCTCGGGCGTACCCTCGTACTTGTCGGTGCGTGCGGGATCCCACTGGGAGAAGCGGAAGGAGCAATCCTCCTTGAGTCCCAGAGTATCCAGCATATACATGGCAAGATCCAAGCAGCCCTTAAACTCCTCTGCCAGCTGATCGGGACGGAGCACCAGGTGTCCCTCGGAAATGGTGAACTGACGAACACGGATCAGACCGTGCATCTCACCCGAATCCTCGTTGCGGAACAGCGTGGAGGTCTCACCCAATCTCATGGGCAGATCACGGTAGGAGCGCTTTTTGTTGAGGAATACCTGATACTGGAAGGGACAGGTCATAGGACGCAGAGCAAAGCACTCCTTGGTTTCGTCGTGGGGATCTCCAAGAATGAACATACCGTCCAGATAATGATCCCAGTGACCCGAAATTTTATAAAGCTCTCTCTTTGCCATCAAAGGCGTCTTGGTAAGCAAATAGCCACGCTTTTGCTCCTCGTCCTCTACCCATCTCTGGAGGGTCTGGATCACGCGAGCACCCTTGGGCATCAGAATAGGAAGACCCTGACCGATGACGTCAACGGTGGTAAAGAGCTCCAGCTCGCGTCCCAGCTTGTTGTGGTCACGCTTGAGGGCTTCTTCCTGCTGTTTCAGATATTCGTTCATTTCATCCTTGGAAGGATAAGCGATACCGTAGATTCTCTGGAGCATCTTGTTGTTCTGGTCGCCCTTCCAGTAAGCACCCGTACACTGGGTCAGCTTGAAGGCCTTGATGGCACCCGTGCTGAACAGGTGAGGGCCTGCGCAAAGGTCGGTGAATTCCCCCTGCTTATAGAAACTGATAACGGCATCCTCGGGCAGCTCCTCAATCAGCTGAACCTTGTAGGGCTCGTCCTTCTCCTGCATCAAAGCAATCGCTTCTGCGCGAGGCAGTTCAAAACGCTCAATCTTCAGGTTCTCCTTAACGATCTTCTTCATTTCTCCCTCGATGGCCTTGAGCGCATCGGCGGTGAAAGGCGTCTCGGAGTCAATGTCATAATAGTAGCCGTTGTCAATAGCGGGACCAATGGTCAGCTTTGCGGCGGGATAAAGTCTCTTGACGGCCTGTGCCAGAACGTGAGCTGCGGTATGACGGAACAAATGCTTGCCCGCTTCATCCGCAAAGGTCAACAGCTTAACCTCCTTGTCGCCTTCCTGCAAAGCATAGGAAAGCGCAACGGTCTTTCCATCAACCTGCGCTCCGATCACCTCACGGCTGATCAAGCCGATTTCTTTGGCATTGTCATAAATGGTTGTACCCACAGCCGTTTCAAGGATGTGGTTTTCCTGCATTTTTACTTGCATGATGTTTTCTCCTTTGATTTATGTTCATTATACTTTTTAATAAAATAACACACCCCGACGGCATTGATTGCCATTCGGGGTGTGGAAAATTCCGCACGGTTCCACCCGAGCTTTTTACTCATTTGGTATACAATTTTATCAAACAGAGTGGTACCCTACCGTCTTACGCCAAGGATCTTTCAGCGAACCCAAACGGGAACGATCCTCTCTCTGATGCGCAGACACGGCAAAACATATCTCTGTCGTGCTGACTATTAAAACTCAGACTTTTTTGCTCTCAACCGCTGGTTATAGGCAGAGCGGGGATTGAAGATTTCTCTCCAGTCCAGGTCACCCCGATCCAGCGCCGTAACGATCACCTCAGCCGTGGCAATGTTGGTGGCTACGGGAACGTTGTAAAGATCGCAAAGACGCAACAGCTCATTTTCCACCTCGTCCGGAGTGGCATCGGGACGGGTATCCTTAAAGTACAAAAGAACGTCGATCTCATTGCAAGAGATCCGGGATGCGATCTGCTGCTTTCCGCCCTGTACGCCGGAGAGCAACCGTTCAATTTCCAGGCCGGTAGCTTCGGATATATACTTTGCAGTGATACTGGTGGCACACAGATTGTGCTTGCTCAAAATACCACAGTAAGCGATACAAAATTGTGTCATCAACTCTTTTTTGAGGTCGTGCGCGATGATAGCAATTTCCATATTGGGGGATCATCCTTCCTTTCCTTTTGTCGTTGCGGCAAAGTAGGAGTATGAATCGAACAACTTCGTCCACTTTGCGTCCATGATATTCTATTATACCACAAAATGGTGGGAATTGTCAATAAGAATCGGGATCTTTTTTTATTTTTTTACGGCAAAGAATGAGCAAAGGGCTTATTCTTCGTATTTTGCGCGGCATCCGCCGATGAATTTGGGACGGGTACGGGCGCAAAGCAGGACGGCATTGCCAATATGATCCAGGGAGAGCCGCACGGGAACCGCAACCTCCTTCAGGTGCATTCCCATTAAGGTTCCGCCAATGTCCATTCCGGCATGGGCGCGGATTTTTTCCACCGCCACGGGATTGGAAAAATTCTTCCATGCAGTTGTTGCAAAGGAACCGCCGGCCTTGGGCTGGGGAATCACGCAAACCGGCTCCAGACCGTATTTTTCGGCACATTCGCCCTCAATAATCAAGGCGCGGTTCAAGTGCTCACAGCATTGTGCGGCAAGATAAATACCCTTCTCTTTCAAAATCGGATAGATGGCATCAAACACCGCCTCAGCGGCTGTTAAGCTGGATCCGTGTCCAATGGTTTCTCCTACAATCTCGGAGGAGGAGCATCCGATCACCAGGATCTGTCCCGCGCCGATGCACGAGGCATCCAGCAGCTCCAGGATCGCCCGGCGGGCTTGTTCTTTGATTTGATTCATAACAATTCTCCTTATGGGTTACCAACGGTCGCTTCCGTCCTCGGGGATGACGGGGGTAACGGCGGCGATGGCACATTCAATCATATCATCGGTGGGTTCCAGAACCGTAAGATGCTGGAGCCAAACCCCGGGGGCGGAGATGATACGGGTTAGCAAATTATCGTGACGTCCTGCAAATTTGATCAGCTCGTAACCAATTCCCATGATCAAGGGGAAGGTCAGGAGCTTGACTGCGGCACGCAACGCCGGATGCAAAACGCTTCCCGAAACCGCAATGGAAATGGGGTCAATAAAAAAGGATACGAAAACACTGACCAAAAGCATCAGAATCAGGAAGGAGGTTCCGCAACGGGGATGAAATCTGCGTTGCTTGCGAATGTTCTCCACCGTAAGCTCCAACCCTGCCTCGTAGCAAAAGATGGTCTTGTGCTCGGCACCGTGATACATAAACGTACGGCGAATGTCCTTCATCAAGGAAATCAGTGCCATATAGCCCACCAAAAGAGCAATCTTAAAGACACCTTCGAATACCGACTTGATAAAGGAATTCACGATCATATTTTCGTTTTGGAAAAAAGCAACGTGCTTGGACAGCAAGTCGTACAGGAAGGTAGGCGCAAGAATAAAGAGCCCCACCGCAAGACCAACGCCAAGGATTCCGGCAATTGCCATCATCAAAGTTGCCATCCATGCGGGAATTTTTTCCTCTTCTTTTTTCTCCTCCGCAGGCTCCGCGGTCGCCTTAACGGCAGGCTCTTCGGACTCTGCTTCCTTCCGGGCTTTCTTTTTCGGAGATTCTTCTACAAGATCCTCCAGCCCCGAGATCTCCGCGGAGCGCATCAGACTCTTGTAACCCAGGGCCATGGAATCAATAAACCCAAAAACACCGCGAATAATTGGCCATTTGCAGATCTTGGGACGGCGGGAGGCCTTGATCTCTACCTCCTCCAGCACGATCTCCCCTTGCGTGTTCCGCACTGCCATAAAGGTTTTTTTGGGGCCTTTCATCATGATGCCCTCCATTAACGCCTGACCGCCGATGGAGGTCTTGACAGCGCACAGATTTCTATTTTCGTTCTTCAACTTTGCAATCCTTTCTGTAAAACAATTTCCATTCATTTTACCCCTTTTATATGAACTGGGTATGAACGAATCCTTATAGCGAATATTTTTTTGTGGGCTGGCAGACAAACGCACGGGCTCCCATATCCTTCAACGCGGCGCAGGCCTGCTCCGCTTCTGTTTCTTTTTCAAAAATACCGAACACCGAGGGGCCGCTTCCACTCATCATCGCCGCAATGGCACCCGCTTGTTCCATCAGGCTTTTTTCTTTTTCCACATAAGGATTGACCTCGCAGACCACATCCTCGAAAATATTGTAAAAAAGAGGACAAGCCTCGGCGATCCTTTGCCCGCGAAAATGCTCGAGAATTCTTTGAGGACGCGGATCATTTCCGGATGTTGCGGTAAAATTTTGATACCGTTCATCCAGTTCGCCATAGGCCCAAACCGTAGAAACTCCTTCTCCCATGCAGGCAACAACCAAGTAGCAGGGTGGGAGTGCGGGAGCGGGCTCCATGACCTCTCCGATCCCGGTAACCAGTGCGCTTCCCCCAACGATGCAAAAAGGAATGTCGGCACCAAGCCCCGATCCCAGAGCACAAAGCTCCTCGGTGGATAAACGAGAGGTACAAAGCGAATTCAAAGCACGAAACACGGCGGCAGCATCGGCACTTCCGCCGGCAAGTCCCGCAGCCATAGGAATCTGTTTTTCGATAGAGATTTCAACCCGTCCGGTTTGATTCGTATGCCTTAAAAACCGGTCGGCGGCACGCCATGCCAGATTTCTTTGATCCAGGGGCATCGCATGATTTCCGGGCGCGGTCAGTATGATCTCCGTGGATGCGGTCGGGGTAAATTCTACGCGGATCGTATCCTGCAAAGACACGGTCTGCATAATGCTGACAATGTTATGATAACCGTTCGCCCTACGGGATTCCACGTCAAGATAGAGATTGATCTTTGCATAGGCCTGTTCTACGTGCATAACCGAATCCTTTCTTTATCCTTGTATTTTCCCCATTATATCACATTTCGTTTTCTTTTTCAAGAAGAATTGTAAAACATGAAAAATAATTGTAAACATGAGAAAAAACTATTGACGAAATCCGCGTTTTGGTATAAAATATAATATATTATAGTTTATTTACATCCCACAGGCGAAAAAGGGGGCAAGACAAATGCAAGCAAGCAATGAAAAATCCATTTTGAAAAGGCGTTTATGGATCGGTGCGATCGTTTATGCCCTCCTTTTTTTACTGATTCTGATCACATCGAATATTGACGCCATCAATCAATGGCTGGGAAGCGTCCTTTTGTTGCTGCGACCGCTGATCATCGGTTTGGTGATGTCTTATCTGTGCAACCCCATTTTCCGTTTTTATGAGAGGAAGCTGTTTTCCAGGCTGCGGCCTTTCTCCTTCCGCCGTACCCTCTCCCTGATCCTTACCTACGTGACCGTCTTGCTGATTCTCCTGCTTTTGATTGGCCTGATTCTGCCCCAGTTGATCACCAGCATTCGCAATTTTGCCCAAAACTATCGCGATTTCGTATCCTCGGGAATTACCCAGATCAATCATCTGTTTTCCGCAGTCAACCGTTTCGTTGAGCATTTTACCGGCAACCCCGCGTTTCTGGAGCTGCTGGACGAAGCCATCTTTTACGATTTCTTTACCGATTGGTTCTCTGCCTCGGAAGATAGCTCCAACATTCTCGGACAACTGCTGAACGGAAATTTTGAGCCGATTACCGGTGCCTTAAGCGACGCGGTTTCTTTGATTACCGACAGCGTGCTCGGTTTCTTTATTTCCCTGTATTTGTTGAGCAGTAAAGAAAAGCGTGCCGCCCAGATCATGAAGCTGCGGAATGCAATCTTCAGCGACAAGATCAACGGACGCATCTCCCGGTTTATCAAAACGGCGGATCGCTCCTTTGGTAGCTTTTTAGAGGGAAAAGTGCTGGATTCACTGATTCTCGGTGTTCTCGCGTATATCCTGTTTGTGATCTTCCGAATTCCTTACGCTGTTCTGGTGGCTACGTTTATCGGAATCACCAACATCATCCCTATCATCGGTCCTTTTTTAGGGGCTATCCCTACCGCGTTTATCATTCTGTTGTCCGAGCCCTCCAAGGTCCTCCCCTTCCTTTTGATCGTCATCCTCGTGCAACAGGTGGACGGAAACGTGCTTGCTCCCCAGATCCTTGGAAACAACACGGGTGTCAGCCCCCTTTGCGTGATCATCGCCATTACCGTTATGACCTCCCTTTGGGGTCTAAGCGGAGCCTTATTGGGAGTTCCTCTGTTTGCAACCATTCTCGAGCTGATCGACATTTACACCGTGGACAAGCTGCAAAAAAAGGGCCTGCCCTCCGGCGTGGAAAGCTATTATGCCTCGGGAATTACCATTGACCCGGTGAAGGATACCGGCAGCGTTTCCAACCGGTTGACCCAGCGGCTGGAGCTTCGCGTTCTGGCAATCCAACGTAAGCTGGCAGCCGACGAGCTTGCCCCCCTTTCCGGCAAGGAGCAATTCTACTTAAAGCTCTACGATCTTGCTTACCGTGCACATATCGTGTCGGAGTTTTCGGATGAAACCTATTTTCAATTTGCCGCGCAAGACGCTTTACACCAGGCTACCCTGGAGAGTGACGAATACATGAAGTCGCTGGAGGAATCCTCCGGCGAAAATCGAAAATCCTGACCCTTGGAAAGGAGGTATCCTCATTGGATTCTGCAAAAAAGAAGACGTTATTGATTGGCGGCATCGTTTACGCCCTCGTCTTTTTGCTCGTTGTAATGATCTTGAATCTTTCGGCCTTTAACGAATGGCTGCAGGATGTGCTGCTTTTGCTCCGTCCCATTCTGATCGGATTGATCCTGGCATATCTTTTAAATTCCTTTTTCCGCTTTTTTGAGCGAAAGGTCTTTGAACGGATTCAGCCCTTCCGTCTGCGCCGCGGAATCTCGATCTTTTTCACCTATTTGACCCTGCTTTTGATCTTCGTCGTTTTGCTGTTGCTGATCGTTCCCCAGTTGGTGGAAAGCATTTTGGACTTTTTGAACAACTATGAGTCCTTCCTGGCAAAGACCACCGCACAGGTCAATGATCTCATCGGCTTTTTCAACGCCAAGCTTCCCTCCAAGGACGGGCACGATCTGCTCCCCTACCTTGACGTTGATATCCTTACCCAAACGGTCAGCAATTTTATTAAATCCCTGAACTTGAACACCCAGGACTTGATGGACTATTTGACCACCGACAATATTTTTGCCATCTTTGATTTTGCCAGCGACGTCGTTTCTCTGGTCACCGATATCCTGTTCGGCCTTTTTATCTCTCTGTATCTGCTTCTCTCCAAGGAAAAACGATACGCGCAGGTCATGCGGTTGCGCAAGGCGCTTTTTAGTGATACGGTCAACCGTCGCATCACCCGCCTTTGCACCATTGCCGACCATTCCTTTGGCGGCTTTTTGGAGGGCAAGATCCTGGATTCCATGCTCATTGGTGTTCTGGTCTACATTTCCATTTCCATCTGCGGAATTCCCTATGCGCTCCTGATCGCTACCATCGTGGCCATCACCGATATCGTGCCTATCATAGGCCCCTTTATCGGTGTCATCCCCTCTGCCGTTATTATTTTCCTGAAGGATCCGCAAAAGGTAATCCTGTTCCTGATTTGTATTTTGGTCATTCAGCAGATCGACGGTAACATTATTGCTCCCAAGATTCTGGGGGAAAACACCGGCGTCAGCTCCCTTTGCGTTATCATTGCCATTACCACCATGGGCTCCCTGTGGGGCTTGGCCGGCATGGTTTTGGGGGTACCGCTGTTTGCTACGATTCTGGAGTTGGGAAACTCCTACCTGGAGCGCAAATTGCGAGCCAAGGGCTGGAAAAAGGATACAGACGACGATGCGTCTGGGGAGCCCGACGGAGCTACGGAATCGAAGGGCTTGCTTTCCCGCTTCAAGAACCGAATCCGCCGTCTGCAGTTAAACGCGTACGAGGGCGGCGAGGGAGATCTGACTCCCTTGGAGCGTCTCCAGCTGGAAACCTATGCATTGGCACGGAAATATCACGTTTTTTCGGAAAGCTCCGACGAAGCGTTAACGCGATTCTCTGAGGACCGCGCGGCCCTGATCCAAGCAATGGATTCGGTACAACACGCCCTCTCCAATGAGGATCCCAAGCAAATTTTGAATCAAGAAATCAATATTCCGGACGAAACACAAGGAGGTACTGAAAATGGATAAAACGATTAAGTCCGGGGGGATCTCGGTGCAAACCGAGCATATCTTCCCCGTAATAAAAAAGTGGCTGTACTCTGAAAAGGATATCTTTTTGCGCGAGATCGTTTCCAACGCATCCGATGCCATTACCAAGCTCAAGCGTCTGGCATCCCTGGGACAGTATGACGGAGACGAGATGCCTTACCGCGTGGACGTAATTCTGGATCCCGTGGCAAAGACCCTGACCGTATCCGACAACGGCATTGGTATGACCGAGGAGGAGCTGGATCGCTACATTTGCCAGATCGCGCTCTCCGGTGCCCTGGAATTCGTTGAAAAATACGAGGGCGAGAACAAGAACAACGGCATCATCGGCCACTTCGGTCTGGGCTTCTATTCCTCCTTCATGGTAAGTGATACCGTGGAGGTGATTACAAAGTCCTACACCAACGCACCCGCCATTCATTGGGTCTGCGGTCCCGACGGCGAGTATCAGACCTCTCTTGGGGAGCGCGCGGAGCACGGAACCACGGTGATCATGCATATTTCCGAGGAGGAATCGGCGTATCTGAACAAGGGAAAGATCACCGAGATCCTTGAAAAATACTGCACCTTTATGCCGGTGGAGATCTACTTTACCTGCGAGGAGGCGGATGACACCGATAAAAAGGAAGATACCCCTCCAACGCCCGTAAACGATACCACTCCCCTTTGGCTTAAAAATCCCTCGGATTGCACGGCAGAAGAATACAAGGAATTCTACCACAAGGTATTTCATGATTTCCGTGATCCTCTGTTCTGGATCCACATCAACGCCGACTATCCTCTCAACTTCCGTGGAATTCTCTACTTCCCCAAGCTGACCAACGAATACGAGTCCATTGAGGGGCAGGTCAAGCTCTATTACAATCAGGTTTTTGTGGCCGACAATATCAAAGAGGTAATTCCCGAGTATCTTCTCATGCTTAAGGGCGCCCTGGATTGTCCCGAGCTTCCCTTGAATGTATCCCGTAGCTATCTGCAAAACAACACCTATGTTTCCAAGGTCTCTGCACATATCGTAAAGAAGGTTGCAGATAAGCTGAACAGCCTTTGCAACACCGCCCGTGAGGAATACGAGGGTGTTTGGAATGACATTCGTACCTTTGTGGAATACGCCTGTATGCGGGATCGGAAATTCTATGATCGCGTGAAGGATTCCTTCCTGCTGGAGTTGACCGACGGCAGCTTCGTTACCACCGCCGATTATCTGGAAAAGGCCAAGGAAAAGCACGAAAACACCGTTTACTACACCAGCGACAAGGCCGCACAAGCGCAGTATATTTCCATGTTCGAGGCACAGGAGCTCTCCGTGGCGGTCTTTGACAAGCAGCTGGACGTTCAATTCCTCTCCATTGTGGAAAGCTACACCGAGAACGTAAAATACGTCCGCATTGACGCCGATATAGCCGGTGCGCTGAAGAGCGACGAGGCTGCGGCCGAGGATAAGACGCTTGCCGATCTCTTTGTGGCGGTTTCCGGAAATGAAAAACTGAAGGTGGTATTCAGTGCCTTGAAGGACGAGAGCGTCCCCGTGTTGCTGACCATCTCCGAGGAATCCCGCCGTATGGAAGAAATGATGAAAATGTACTCCATGGGTGGGTTGAACATGGGATTCAACTATCCCGTAGACGCAACCCTGACGGTAAATACCGCTTCCCCGCTGGTAGCAAAGCTTGGCGGCATGGAATCCGAGAAGCAAAAGCTGACGGCGGAATACCTCTACCGTCTGGCACTTCTTTCCCAGCGAAAGCTGACCGCCCAAGAGCTGCAGGAGTTCCTCTCCAGTAGCTATTCTATTCTGGATCTGCTTTGATGGGATCCGTGAAGGAATTCCTCAGCTATTCTCCCGAGGACGCCATTGAAAAGAATCTTCGGGAAAATCAGCAACGCGCCGAGGGCTTGAGTGAGCAGGAGATGGCGCATTTGCAGGAGCTGGCGGTAGAGATTACTCAGGACTGCCAAGCTTACCCCAACTGGATCGAATCGCTCCCCGATCAGCGCCCTCCCATGTTCCCGCCGCGATCTTCGTCGATTCGCGAAAATCGGCAAGCTTTAACGCAGCTGCAAGGGATCCGTGCCACCTGGCAAAGTGCTTTTTTGTGCATTGAAATGAGAAAGATCCTGCAAGAGCGTCATCTGCTTTCTCCAAGTCTCTTCTTTCCAGATCCGGAGTTGGCGGACCTGCGAGAGGATGCCCGCGTCGTTTACCAACGAAACAGTTATTCGGATTCTGCCTTTCTCTGCTTTTCTAAAAAGAAGAAGCATCTGCAGGCCACCTATACCCACAGCTTTCAAGCCGCTTGTGAGGACGTTTACAACGGTCTTTGCGAGCTCTGCATCCTCCCCGTGGAAACCTCCGCGGAGGGACAGTTGAGTAGCTTTTCCAAACTCATTGACCGTTACGAATTAAAGATTGTTTCCATTTGTGAGATCCTTGGCACCGATGCTTCCAAGGCCACACGCTTTGCTCTTTTGCAAAAGCAACTCCCCACGGTATGGCCTACCGGCAAGGAAACCTTTTTGGAGATTTCCCTTCCCTTGGAGGAAAGCCCCTCGCCCGCCGCGATTCTGCTAGCCGCCGAGCTCTGCGGGCTTCGCCCTTATCGTCTCGACTCGATCCCCGCAGCGTCGTCCCAAGGATTTTCCGCGCGCTTCGTTTTTCGTACCGATCACGCAGACCTCTATGCCTATCTTTTGTACCTTGCCATGGAGGCCCCCCACTATATTCCCGTAGGAATTTATTCAAAAATCTAACGTTGTAATTCAAAGAAAGGAAAATAAAAAAATGGATCGTTTTGTTTATCAAACCAAAGGAGTTTGCTCCAGAGCAATTGAGATTGAGGTGGAGGACGGAATCATTCTTTCCGTCAAGTTCCAAGGCGGTTGCTCCGGCAATACCCAGGGCGTGGCCGCACTGGCGCGTGGCCTGAAGGTGGAGGATGCCATTGCGCGTTTGAACGGCATTCGTTGCGGAACCAAGGCCAGCTCCTGCCCCGACCAGCTTTCGGTTGCTCTGCAGGAATATCTCGCAAGATAATTTCATAGATTTTACGGCAATACTTATTAAAAAACGTTTGGAGGATGTTCAATTTTATGAGCAAATACTTAGAGAATTATCAAAAGTGGTTATCGGCCGATGCACTTTCGGAGGACGAAAAGCAGGAGCTCCGTGCCATTGAAAATGACCCCAAAGAAATTGAATTTCGTTTTTCCCAAGGCCTTTCCTTTGGTACCGCAGGTCTGCGCGGAACCATGAAAACGGGAATGGCGGCCATGAACCGTCACACCGTTGCCCACGCCACCCAAGGATTGGCATCCCTGATCCTCAAGCTGGGCAGAAGTGCCGACGGCGTTGCCATTGCTTACGATAGCCGCAACAATTCCCCTCTGTTTGCAAAAACGGCGGCCTGCGTTCTGGCGGCCAACAACATCAAGTCCTACCTGTTCGACGATCTCCGTCCTACGCCCGAGCTTTCCTTTGCTCTGCGGGAACTTCGTTGCGTGGCAGGCATCAATATTACCGCTTCTCACAATCCCAAGGAATACAACGGTTATAAAGCCTACTGGGAGGATGGAGCCCAGCTCCCGCCCGAGCACGCCGACATCGTTTCTGAGGAGATCGAACACCTTGATATCTTTGCAGACGTCAAGATCATGGATTACGAGGAAGCCGTAGGTGCTGGTTTGATCGAGATCATTGGCGCAGAGATGGACGAAAAATACCTGGCTCAGGTAGAAGCACAGGCGGTGAATCCTTCGGCGGTTGCCAAGGTAGCCGACGCGTTGAGCATCGTCTATACCCCTCTTCACGGCACGGGTCACCGTCTGGTTCCCGAAATCATGCGTCGTATTGGTTTGAAGCATCTCTACACGGTAGACGAACAGATGGTGATCGACGGCAACTTCCCCACCGTTAAAAAGCCCAATCCCGAATATCCCGACGTATTCACGCAAGGCATTGAGATCGCCAACCGCGTTGGCTCGGATCTGGTGATTGCCACCGATCCCGACGCTGACCGCGTGGGTGTAATGACCCGTACCGCCAACGGCTCCTTTACCACCATTACCGGCAACCAGATGGGAGCTCTTTTGGCCGACTATATCATTACCGCTTACAACCAATCCGGTACCATGCCTCACAATCCTTACATGGTAAAGAGTATCGTATCTACCGAGCTCGTCAGCAAGATCTGTGCCGCAAACAACGTAAAGATGCACAACGTTCTTACCGGCTTTAAGTTCATTGGTGAGGTCATCAAGAACTACGAAAAGACCGGAGACGGAAGCTTCCTCTTTGGCTTTGAGGAAAGCTACGGCTACCTGAAGGGTACCTACGCCCGTGACAAGGATGCCGTGGTAGCCTCCATGCTGATTTGTGAAATGACCGCCTTCTATAAGGCAAAGGGCATGACGCTTTCGGATGCTCTCCACGCCCTTTGGGAGAAATACGGCTTCTGCTACGAAACCAACGTAGAGATCTATATGGAGGGTCTGGACGGTGCGGCTCGTATGGCAGCCCTGATGGATTCCCTGCGTAAGAATCCCCCCACCGAATTTGGTGGAGTTGCGGTGGATATGATCGCTGACTACAAGACCGGAATCATTACCGAAAAAGGCGAGGAGCGTCCCACGGGACTTCCCTCCTCCAACGTTCTGTACTACCGTCTCTGCAACGGCGACGTGATCGTGGCACGTCCCTCGGGAACCGAGCCCAAGATCAAGTACTACTACATGCTTACCGCCAAGGATACCGCCGATGCCGAATCGAAGGTAGCAGGCTATCAGGCCTCTTTGGATAAGCTGGCATAAATCCATCCACTTGGAGGATAAAAGGGGGTGAGTCAAATGCAAAAATGCATTTGGTACTCACCCCCGTCGTTTTTGCTTTGCGGCTTGACGCCGCAATTTTCGCCCATTATTTAGCAAAAATTATGCAGAAAACAAGCGAAAAACGCAAATTCCGCGCGTCAAAAAAGTCTACCGTCGACTTTTTTGCGCAGGGGCTGCGCAAATGACGCAGCCCCTTTATCTTTTTTCTTGTAAAACCTCGCGGTAAACCCTTGTGGTTTCTTCCGCCATCCGTCGGGCGGTATAGTGGGCGGCGTAACGTTGATAAGCCGCCTGTTGCATGGATCGCTCCAAGGCAGGATCCTCCTCGATTTGAAGAAGGATTCGGGCAAGTTGTTCGTCATCGTTCAACGGAAACAGAATTCCTGCCCGACTCTTCCCAACCATGGCAGGATTTCCACCGTAATCACTCACCACCATGGGAAGTCCCGCGCTCATGCCCTCGGACAGAGCAAGACAGGAGGTCTCGGTGCCACGGGAGCAGTTGACGTTGACGCGCATACTTCGATAGGCCGGTGCCACGTCCTTTAAAAAGCCGGTAAAGCAGACCCGATTGGCAATTCCAAGATCCTTCGCCATGGCCTTCAGCTCGCTCTCCCAGCTTCCGGTGCCGATGAAAAGCGCAAACACGCGGGAATGTGGCTTCATCTTGTTCATCCTCTGCAGAGCGCGCAGGAGCACATCCTGGCCCTTGCAGGGCTCTAACCGAGCGCAAAGCCCCACTACAAAAGCATTGGTTGGGATCTTCCAAAGCGCACGGCAGTTGGTAAGTTCCTCGGCTCCCACCTCCCGTACGGGAAGGGATCCGTTGGGAATCACACGGATCTTTTCCGCGGGAATCCCCAAGGAGTGAAGATTCTCCGCGGCCACCTCTGCAGTGGCGATCACCAGATCCGAGAGGGCGTTGTTCCAGGGGCCAAGAAAACAGCGTTTCCAGAGGCTCCCTCGCAAAGGATAGTAACAATGCCGTGTGTGGATGGTTTTTATATTCTGTTTCTTTGCCGCAATACGCGCCGACAGTGCGGCGTTCGCGTGAACGATGTCCACCTGCTCTCTCCGAATGATCTCGGAAAGCTCATGGATCGATGTTCGGGAGAACCGCTCGCACGGGGCATCCAGCGCAACGGTCCTGACCGAAAGTGCCTCAATTCTCGGACGCAGGTCGCTTCCCCGCGGCAGAGCCACCAAGCTCTCCACCTCGGACGGATCAAAGTGACGCAACAGATTTAATAAAAGAATCCCCGCACCACCGATGTTCGTGTCGCTGATCACGTGGAGAATCTTCATCGTCATCACACTCCTCTGCAAAAAACTGCATCAACAGTATGCGCAGTTTTTAGGCTTTTATGAAAAGGATCATTTCAGAAGAGTTCTCCAAACAAGACCCAGATCCCCCACGGGATCGTAATTACCAAAAATCATAAGAAGATTGCGGACCACTCCAAAAGCAAGCATCAGGCAAATCAGAACAATCCAGAACCATCCGGGAAGAGAAAGCAACGGACGCTTCCCACTCCACGCTCGATACCAAGCCACGAGGTCTAAAAGAATGAGCGCAGCCACAAGAAGGACGACGAACGCGTTATATCGAAGTGCTTCCAAAAAATGAAGCTGTAACAGCTCACTCAAGGCACGGGTCCCGCCGCAAAGAGGACAGTAGAGAAACAGACGGTCATGAGGCCAACAGCGAGTAAAAAACGAGGGCAGAAGCTCCGCCCCCCGGCGGTAGAGAGGAAACAAGGCAATTCCTGCCAAAAGCAACAGATGAAGCATTCCCAGGCGTAACAAATTCTTTTTACGGTGCATTGGCATCCTCCCTTCTTCTTTCGTTTTCTTATCCAGAAATATTATACAATAAAGTGTGAAAAAAAACAATAGAAACAATTGCAATTTTCGAGAAAATATGCTATAATGATACCAATAAAGGAGGTAGGATCTATGAACAATTTTGATTATCAACCGCAAGGGGATTTTTCCAACGATTATGCGAATTCCTTTTCCGAGCTTTCTCCAAAGGCCCCGGGTCACGCCAAGGGCTACGCTATCGCATCCTTGGTTTTGGGCATTGTGGGGGTGGTATTTGCTTGCTTCTGCTGTTGCTTGTATTATTTGGCTGCGGTTCTCGCCGTGATCTCCATCGTTATGGCGTTTCTTGCCCGCAGAGATAACAACAAAAAGATGCCCGGCATGGCCATTGCGGGACTGATTCTTGCCATTGTTGCCATTCTCGGATGCCTGATCATGCTGACCATGGAGATCTACATCGGTTCCATGTCCGAAGCCGAACTGAATGCCTTGTTCGAGTCAATCTTTGGGATGAGCATCGACGAATTCATGGCGGAATATGAGGCCGCGTATTCCATGGAAATGGAATCTATGACCCCCCTGGAACCTTAATCCCCTGATTTTCAATCACAACCACCCGTCAAACGGGTGGTATGCACAAGGGCTAAAAGCCCAATAGGACTGGCCAGCGGCTCAAGCTGCCGGCTTTTGCTTTGCAAAAGCTTTGAGCAAACTCCCCCTCCATAATCGAGAGTGCAAACAACAG
>JAFTNJ010000022.1 GCA_017451915.1 Clostridia bacterium | reverse complement strand
TTTATTTGTGGTATAATGTTTCATGAAGTGATTGAGTCCTTTCTGTTAGGTTTGAGTTGTGGTGACTTTATTTTAACAGAACTCAATCACTTTTTCTATTCTTTTTTTACTTTCAGTCTCACTTCTATTGTAACACAACATGTAACAGTCGGCTCTTTTTGCGTGAATGTATTGAAAAATTTATAAAAGTGTGATATAATACTTTAAAATATCAAAATAACTTTGACCGTCAATAGAAAGCAAAAATGTTTTTCAACAAATAAGGAACGGGATTATTTGAATACGGTTGAAAAAATTCAATTTATAAGGAGTGCAATTATGAATTATTACATCGAAGCGAGATCCTACCAAGAAAACAGCAAGTACCAAGAAGCATTTGAATTATATAAAAATGGGGCAGAAGCCGGGGATGAAAGATGCTTTTATGGTATAGGCGTGTTCTATGATCAAGGTTATTTCGTGGAAAAGGATAAAGAAAAAGCAGCTCGGATTTTTACTGAACATTACCAAGGTATAATGTGCCTCGCAGAAAATGAGGATGTATATGCTCAATGGATCATCGGATCAATGTTCTATTATGGCTATGGTGTAAAAAAGTCCGATGAAAAAGCGGTAGAGTGGTATACTAAAGCAGCAGAGCAAGGATATGCGAATGCACAGAGTAGTTTAGCATGGTGCTATGATAACGGTGAAGGTATAGAAGAATCGAAGGAAAAAGCGGTGGAATGGTATGCCAAAGCCGCGGAGCAAGGACATGTGAACGCTCAGCGTAATCTAGCATGGTGCTATTACGATGGCGTAGGCGTAAGGCAATCGCATGAACAGGCGATAAAATGGTTCACCAAGGCTGCGGAGCAAGGAGATGCAAAAGCTCAGGTTATTTTGGCTACCTGCTATGAAAATGGAGAAGGTATAGCGCAATCATATGAAAAAGCGGTAGAATGGTATATCAGGTCAGCAGAGCAAGGGAATGTGGATGCTCAATTTAATTTAGCCATTTGTTATAAAAATGGCACGGGTGTAAAACAATCGCATGAAGAGGCGGCAAAATGGTATGCCATGGCTGCATCGCAAGGAGATTCGGAGGCTCAATACAATTTAGCGGTATGCTATTACAATGGCGAAGGTGTAGATAAATCGGTTGAAAAGGCGGTAGAGTGGTATACTAAAGCAGCTGAGCAAGGACATGTGACTTCACAGTATTATTTGGCTTTGTGCCATTACAATGGCGAAGGTGTAGATAAATCGGTTGAAAAGGCGGTGGAGTGGTTTACTAAAGCAGCTGAGCAAGGACATGTGGCTTCTCAGTTTAATTTGGCTTTTTGCTATTATAATGGTCTAGGTATAGAAAAATCATTTGAAAAAGCGGTAGAGTGGTATACTAAAGCAGCTGAGCAAGGACATGTGACTTCTCAGTTTAATTTGGCTGGGTGCTATTATAATGGTATAGGTACAGAAAAATCATTTGAAAAAGCGGTAGAGTGGTATACTAAAGCAGCGGAACAAGGACATGTGACTTCTCAGTTTGTTTTGGCTTGGTGCTATGATAACGGTAAAGGTATAGAAGAATCGAAGGAAAAAGCGGTGGAATGGTATGCCAAAGCCGCGGAGCAAGGACATGTGAACGCTCAGCGTAATCTAGCATGGTGCTATTACGATGGCGTAGGCGTAAGGCAATCGTACGAAAAAGCGGCAGAGTGGTACATCAAGGCGGCGGACCAAGGCGATACAGAATCTCATGATAATTTGTGTCTGTGGCATTGCGAAAGTGAAGATCCATCCTATAAAAAAGTGATAGCGTGGTATATCAAGGAGGCAGAGAAAGGGGATTCAGACATTCAGTTTAGTTTAGCTTTGTGCTATTATTATGGTCAGGGTGTAGAGCAATCTCATAAAAAGGCTGTAAATTGGTATACCAAGGCAGCAGAGCAAGGACATGCGGAAGCTCAGTTTGATTTAGCTTTGTGCTATGAACATGGCGAAGGCGTAGAGGAATCAGAGGAAAAGGCTATAGAGTGGTATACTAAGGCGGCTGCGCAAGGACACGTAAAAGCTCAGTTTAATTTAGGTTTGTGCTATTTATTGGATGATGATGAAAAGGCTGCAAAGTGGTTTGCTAAGGCAGCAGAGCAAGGACATGCAGGAGCTCAGTTTCATTTAGGTTCCTACTATGAATATGGCCGTGGCGTAGAGCAATCATACGAAAAGGCTATAGAGTGGTATACCAAGGCGGCAAAGCAAGGACATGCGGAAGCTCAGTCTACGTTGGATTCACTACTCGCTACAGCTAAAAATTATAGTATTGAGACAGCAGAGAGCTATGAATATGGCAAGGGCTTAGAGAATTTGCATGAAAAGGCAGCAGAGTTGTATATCAAAGCTGCTGAACAAGGAGATGCAAACGCTCAGTATAATTTAGCTTTGTGCTACCAAAGGGGTAAAGGCGTAGAGTGGTCATTAAAAAAGGCTGTAGAGTGGTATACCAAGGCGGCGCAACAAGGACATATGGAAGCTCAGTATGAATTAGCTTTGTGCTATGAAGTAGAGAAATCGTATGAAAAGGCAGCAGAATGGTGTACCAAGGCAGCTCAACAGGGATATTCAAAAGCTCAGTATGAATTAGCTTTGTTCTATGAAAAAGGCGAAGGCGTAGAGAAATCTCATAAAAAAGCGTTGGAGTGGTATATCAAGGCGGCGCAGCAAGGACATGCGACTGCTCAGTTTGATATAGCTGTGTTCTATGAACATGGCGAAGGCATAGAGCAATCATACGAAGAGGCGGCAAAGTGGTATACCAAGGCAGCGGAGAAAGGACATGCGGAAGCTCAGTTTAATTTAGCATGTTGCTATGAATATGGCAAGGGCGTAGAGCAATCACATAGAAAGGCGGCAGAATGGTATACCAAGGCAGCTAAGAAAGGAAACGCGGAGGCCCAGTATTGTTTAGCTACGTGTTATCTTAATGGGAATGGTATAGAACAATCTTGTGAAAAGGCCGTAGAGTGGTTTACTAAGGCAGCAAAACAAGGACAGGAGAGTGCTAAGTTTATGTTAGATTGTTACGAAGCTATTGCCGGCGTGCAACCAAGTGAAAAGGCAAGGGCATGGTCTCTCAAGGCTGAGGAAAGAATAAAAGGAATTTTAGGTTGCTACGATGATAACCGCGTAAAGCAACGAAGGGAAAAGGAGATTGTTGCTGATAAAAATCTAACGTTAACAGCAGCTCTTTTGGATGGCAATGGTTTTTTCACTAAGGGCTTTTTCAAAAAGACTTCCATGCTAAATTTCCGTCTGGACGTATCAATTGAAAACCCAAAAGATTTAGAAATATATAGCGTCACTGCAAAAATAAAGGGTAAAAACGCTCAACATGAGCATAAGCTATCGACATTGCGTAAAAGTATAACTTCTTTCGATATTCCGACAAATTTATATGAGGAAAATGTTGAAATGATCGTTACCGTCGTATACCAGAATAGTGAGAAAAAATTGCAATCGATCAGTGTTACGGTCTCAAAGAAATTTTAAAATAATCTTACACATTGCTAAATATTACAATATCTCGAAATAACGATAAGAAAATCTGTCACTAAAAAGCATTATCAGCCTTTTAACGAATAGCGGTCTTTTAACGATAGGAAGGCACTACACCTTGGTGGGGAGTAGTGCTTTTTTGCATTTTGAGGCATCCGAAGTACAAGATACAGGCACCGCATATACCGAAATGCACCACCAAAGCAAAAAAGCCCTTGATTTACAAGGACTTTGGGTCAGTTTTTAACGATAAAAAGAAAACAGTAGGTCGATACGATTGTATCAATCTACTGTTCCTTATTTGGTTGCGGAGGTGGGATTTGAACCTCACGACCTCCGGGTTATGAGCCCGACGAGCTACCAGGCTGCTCTACTCCGCGATATTTGTTTTTTCCCTTCCCTTTACCACAAACGTGGTGCCGGTGACCGGGATCGAACCGGTACGATGCTTTCGCATCACGGGATTTTAAGTCCCGGGCGTCTGCCAGTTCCGCCACACCGGCAAGAATTCGCTCCCCATCGGTTCGCATCACTTATTATATCACACCTTTTTCACTTTGTCAAGTCCTTTTTAGTATTTTCTTTATTTTATTTTTTTATTCCCTTTTTCTTGATTTTCTCCACCGTCTGTGCTAAAATAGGAACATCAAAATCAGAAAGGACTCTCTCCTATGAAACTCTGTATTCAATCCGAAAATCTGGTGGAGCGCTTTGGCATCGAAAATGCCTACCGCATGATCAAAGAAGCCGGCTTTGAAGCCATTGACTGGAATCTGGACAAGGCCTGGAAATTTAAAGTGGTTACCGCAGCCTCGGAGCTGAAGGACCTTTGTGTCTTTGAAAAATCGTTGCCGGAGATTCTGGAGCATTATGAGGAAGAGCTTTCCCACATCCGCCAAAACGGCCTGGTCATCTCCCAGGCTCACGCCCCCTTTGGTGCCTACGTTCCCTATCGGGAGGATGTTTTGGACTACGCCATCTCCATCTACCAATCCATGATCCGCTTTTGCTCGGCGGTGGGCTGCCCTCGCCTGATCATTCACGGCATCTCCATGGTGGAAGGGGAACCCGACATGACGCTGGAGCGTTACGAGATGCTGAATATGCGGCTCTACGGCAGTTTGATCCCGGTGCTGCAGGAGGTTGGAAACGTTACCGTTTGTTTGGAAAATCTCTTTTCGGGTCCCAAGCGTCTGGGGGCCGACTACTGGGAGGGCGTTTGCTCCAATCCCTACGAGGCCGCCACATGGGTGGACCGCCTGAACGAGCAAGCCGGGCAGACCTGCTTCGGCTTCTGTCTGGACACGGGGCACGTCAATCTGCTCCGCAAGAGTCTGCGCACCTTTATTCCAATCCTTGGGAACCGCATTATCGCGCTTCACATTCACGACAACGATCAAAAGGCCGACAGCCATCTGATGCCCTATGCGGGCTCGATCTTCTGGGAGGATTTTCTCAACGAGCTGAAGCGCATCGGCTACGCGGGGGATCTGAGCTTTGAAACCTTTGCACAGTACAGCGGAAAACGACTGCCCGCGCCGTTGGTTCCGGTCTTTCTGGACACCATCCATAAGATTGGCGACTATTTCCGCAACGAATTACAGACGAAATAAATCTTTTCCACGCAAAAGCAGCGACGTTTCCGACCAAAGTCGGGAGCGTCGCTGCTTTGATGTTTTGGTGACTTACTCTTCTTCTCGGAACTGCTGCTGATAAAGCTTGGCGTACATACCGTTCTTGGCAATCAGCGCGGCGTGGTCGCCCTGCTCCAGGATCTTGCCATCGGCAATGACGGCAATTTCGTCGGCATTCTTGATGGTGGAGAGGCGATGCGCCACCACCAGGGTGGTTCTTCCCTTACACAGCTCGTCCAGCGCCTGCTGGATCAGGATCTCGGTGGTGTTGTCCAGGGCACTGGTGGCCTCGTCCAGGATCAGGATGGGGGGATTCTTCAAAAATACGCGGGCAATACACAACCGCTGCTTTTGTCCGCCCGAGAGGCGCACACCCCGCTCGCCGATGATGGTATCATAGCCGTTCTCCATGGAGAGGATGTACTCATGAATGTTGGCACGCTTGGCCGCCTCGATGACCTCCTCCTCGGTGGCATCCAGCCGTCCGTAAAGAATATTATCCCGCACGCTGGCGTTGAACAAATAAATATCCTGCTGAACAATACCGATGTTGCGGCGCAGGGATTCCAGAGTGATCTCCCGCAGGTCGGTGCCATCGATGAGGATCTGTCCTTCCTGCACGTTATAAAAGTGGGGGATCAAATGACAGATGGTGGTCTTACCTCCGCCGCTGGGACCGACCAGGGCAAAGGTCTTGCCGGCTTCGATCTTCAAATTCACGTTTTTCAGGACGTCGCGGTCCTCGTTGTAGCCGTAGGTCACGCCGCAAAACTCAATACGTCCCTCCAGGCGAGCCACCTCCGAAGCATGGGAGCCGTCCATTTCGGGGGGAGTATCCATAATCTCCACAAAGCGTTCAAAGCCCGCGGCTCCGTTTTGGAATTGCTCCATAAAACGGATCAGGGTATTGACGGGGTTGAGGAACAGGTTCACCGATACGATAAATGCGGAATAATCGGCAAAATTGATCTTTCCGTGGTACATGAACAGACCGCCGGCGATCAGCAATACCACGTTGAATACGTCGGTAATAAAGCTGGTGGCCGAATGGAACTGCCCCATGGCCTTGTAGGCACCGCGGCGTGCCTCACGGAATTTGGCGTTCCCCACCTCAAATTTTTCGGCCTCCTTCTCGGCATTGGTAAAGGCCTTGGTTACGCGAATGCCCGAAACGCTGCTCTCCAGAGCGGCGTTGATCTCGGCCTCCGACTGACGGCTTTTTTGAAAGGCATCCCGCATCCGCTTTCGGGTAATGAGGGACACTGCGATCAAAAAGGGCACGCAGGCAAAAACGATGAGAGAAAGCCAGAGGTCAATGGAAATGAGATAGGCAAAGGAGATCACCACCGAAACGCTGCAAATGATCAGATTTTCGGGGCCGTGGTGGGCCAGCTCGCTCACCTCCCACAGATCGGTGGTCATGCGGGACATGATCTTACCCGTTTCGTGCTTATCGTAGAAGGAGAAGGGCAGCTTTTCCAAATGGTTGAAGAGGTCGCTCCGCATCTGGGCCTGCATTCGCACGCCCATCATGTGCCCCTGGTACTGAATGAAGTAGTTCAAAAGCATACGGATCAGGTAGAGGAGCAACACGCCAACCCCGGCGTACACGATCAGCTCGTATTTACGGTTGGGAATGAGATCGTTGAGCATGGAGCGGGTGACCACGGGATAAATGATGCCGATGAGTGCTACGATCAGGGAGGCACTCATATCCAAAGCAAAGAGCTTTTTGTGAGGCTTGTAATAGCTTAAAAATCGTTTTAACACAGCGTTGTTTCCTTTTCTTCGTTTTCAAAAATAATCTGCTGACGCAAGGTGTCACTTACCGCGGTGTCTTGACGGAAATATTTCACCAAAGGCAACAGCTCCCCTGCTCTTCCGTCGGAATAAATCGGCTTGGCATAGAGGATATCCCCGTCCATGTAGCGGCCATAGGCATCGCGCGTGGGGACGCCGCTACACTCGGCATAAAGCATCTCCCGATGCTCCAGGGCATATTGCAGGCCCTCGGCCAGACGCATGGTACAGCAGAAATATGCCTCGGGCTTTTTTTGAAACAGGTAAGGCTGTCCCTGCAGCACCAGGCTGTCGGTGCCCGCGCCGCCGCCCGGACGTTGGGACGAAGCCAGACCGTTGTGAAAGATCCGCGCCGCCATACGGCGATACGACGCCTCCCCCGTAATGCGGTAAAGCTCCCCCGCCAGGATCAGAGAATCCACAATGGCGCAGGGCTCGGTCCAACTGTCGGGACGTCCCCACCAGTTGAGATTCTGATAGGTCAGGGTCATGCCCGAGGTGGTGTACAGCGTGTAGATCTTCTTGGCCTTGTCCAGGTACCCCGTCTCCCCGGTGGCTCCGTACATGCGAAGCATACCCCGGGCGGCGGTGAGGGTACAGTGGGTCTGGGCCTTGAGTTTTTCTTTATCAATGGAGGAATAGACCTCGATCATCTCGTCCAACAGATCCCTTACCGCACACTCCTTTGTGAGAACGTAGTAGTGAGAAAGACCGTCGATGCTCATAAAGGCGCAACCAATGTCGGTGGAGATTCTCCAGCCGTTCAAAACGCCGATGCTGTTCCCCGAAACGCCGCCCTCCGAATGGTCCCGTTGGATGGGATAGGTGGCGTACGCCCCCCGTGTGGGCAGGAACAGTCCGTTTACGATGTCCTTGGCGTAGGAAAGAGACCGTTCGTTTTGGTAGCGCTCATAGTGGGCGCAAAGACCGCGCAGCATCCAGCTGTGTCCCGAGAGCTGTTGCTCAAACAGAGCGTCCTTTGCAATCGGGCCAAGATATCCCTTTTCGTTGATCCTTTGGGGATATTGCTCCAAAAAGGGCTCCATACAGGGATTTTCAAAGCCGGTCATGTTGGCGTGGTTGACAAAGGCGAGCAGGGCTCTCCCCTCCTTGTCCCCCGGCCACTTGGCATCAAACGGTTGATAGATCTCACCGATCTGGTAATAGGGATCCAACAGTCGGCTGTGATTGCGCCCAATGCGCTCCCGTAATTCCTCACAGGTCAATTCCAATCGGCTCATGTTACCCTCTCTTTTGAAGGATCTTCACCGCAGGCGCGTCCTCGGGCAGATCCACGGTGCATTCCACGCCTGCGGGAACCTCTACGGTCAGCAGGATGGCATCGTCTCCCCGTTCCCACTTGACCGCCGCGCGACCTGCGGGCAGATCGTAGTAGGCCTCGGCGTAGTTCAACGTCTGAACAAAATGGGGTGCGACGCGAACATGGGTGGGATCAACAATGTTCAGGCCCGCAAGGCAGCAGGTGAACCAACGGTTAACGTCTCCCAGGAAGTGATGGTTATGGGAGCCGCACTCCGCGCCGTCGGGCTGGAATTCCTCGGGCATGGAGGTAAAGCCCAGATCCAAAAGGTGCACGTAGGAGGGATACTCGTGCTTAGTGATCATATGATACGCCAATTCGCTCTCGCCAAAGGCGGAAAGGACGTGGAACAGGGTGTGCATTCCTTGGAATCCGCTGGTGAAGCTGTCGCCGTCGCGGTGGATGATCTCCAAGAGCTTTTCAAAGGCTGCCGCTTCCTCGTCCTCGTTAAAGACACCGTAGTAGATGGGCAGAACCTGGGAGGTCTGGCAATCGCCCGCCACGGTCATGGTATCAAAGTCAATCAGCTCACGGCGGATCGTCTCTCTCAAATCCTCGCAGACCGCGCCGGCAAAGAGTGCCTGATTGGTATATCCAATGGCGTCAAGCATTTCCTGTGCCTTGCCGGCAATATCCATGACCTGAACCGTATCGGTCAGGGCCAGGGGGGCGTCGTATCTGGAGGCCTTTTTGCCCACGGGAACCCAGTCTCCAAGGCCGATGGCAATGGTGCCGTCCGCACTCCGACGGGTCATGGCGTATTCCAGATAACGCACCATGCAATGGGCGTTCTCGCGGATCAGATCGGTGTTGCCCCGCAGACGCCAAAGCTGATAAGGCAGATTGAAGATGATGCTATCCCACGCGGGGCCGTTGCCCCAATCAAAGCCCCACGTACCCGTGGGAACGATGCCGGGAAGTGCGCCCGCGTCGTTCATGGCCTTGCGGATATTGGCCAGCCACTCCCGCCAGCTGTTGGTTACGTCATACATCAGCGCCACGTAATCGGAAGACATGGAGGCGTCGCCGGTCCAGCCGTTCTTTTCCCGGTGAGGGCAGTCGGTCTGGAAGTAATAGAAGTTAGAAAGCACCGAATTCTGCATCATGCGATAGAGTTTGTTCAGATTTTCCTCCGAGCAGGAGAAGCCGCCCAAGGGCTTGATATCCGAGTGCATGACGCAATAGGTGAGCAGATCCTCGGTGGCCTGTTCCTCGGTAATGCCCTCCACCAGCACGTAGCGGAAGCCGTGATAGACGAACTGAGGCAGATAGGTCTCCTCTTCCGCTCCCTTGGCGATGTAGATATTCTTCTGGGGATAGGTCTTGTAAAAAGGATATTTTTCCAGACGCGCGGGAGAGGAAAAAATAACGTTGGAAATATCAAATTTTCCATCCTTGTGACGCTCGCTGTGAAGCATGGTGATCTTCTGTCCCGCCTTGGCGTTCTTCAGCTGCAGACGGCAGAGTCCCGCCGTGTTGATACCAAAATCATAGAGGTAGCCGTTCTCGTATTTTTGAACCGACACGGGCTTGATCTCCCGTTGGATCAGGATGGGCTCGGCGGTGCATTGCTTCAATTCACCGCGAGGCATCTCGGCGGAAAGGGCGGTGTTCCAGGCAGAATCGTCAAAGCCGGGGAGGTTCCAGCCCGGGATCTCCCGGGTAGCGTCATAATACTCACCCATGCGGTATTCGTCAAAGATCACGGGGGAGGGATGGGTACGGAAGCTTTGATCGGCATCAAAGGACAGTTCCTTTTCCCCGTCCGTAATAACACACTCCAGTGCCACGCGGGGAGCGCCCAGCCAATCCACCTGATCAAAATCCCATACGGCACCGCCAAAGGGATTCATAAAGCCGTTGCCCAGCCAGATGCCAATGACGTTTTCGCCCTGCCGCAGGTGCTTTTTTATATCGTAGGTATCATAATAGCAATAATGGTCCACGTTGCTGATGTAGGGGGCCAGCATTCCCTTGGTCACGTTTACACCGTTGATATACAGAACGTAAAAGCCCAGACCGCAGATCGAGATCTCGGCCTTTTCGGGAACAAAATCCAGAGTGAAGGACTTTCGCAAATAGGGGGCTGGAACGTGATGATCGAAGCTGCACCACTCCTCCGTGGCCTTAATAAACCGTTTATTCATTTACTGACAAGCTCCTTTCCAAGGGCAAAAATAATGTTGGTTTCATTTTATCACAGTTCCCCAAAAAAGTCAACCGAAAAAGGAAAATTGCAACCAACCTTTGCCGCAACTTTCCTACAAGGATATAGACAAACCGCTCCGCGCCTGCTATAATAAAAGAAAAAACGCGGAGGTACTGATTATGCTGTGTGATCAGATCGGAGCCAACATCAAACGGCTTCGCCGAGAAAAAGGAATGACCCAAAGTCAGCTGGCCGATCGGCTGTGCGTCTCCCATCAGATGATCTCAAAATACGAAAGTGGCACTACCCTTCCCGACATTGTTACGCTGGTAACCCTCTGCAAGCTTCTTGACACCTCCCTTGACGGCCTTTGCGGTCTGGAGGAATCCTCCAAGGAAGTGCTGATCCGCACCCTCACCGAACAATACGCCGCCCCGGAGGGAGCCTCTTTTTCCTCCTTGGAGCAGCTCTATCAAGACCTTTTGCGGGATGGGGAGCCCGTGCTTTCCGACGATCGGGTAATGATGCTTCGCCTCCGCCTGCTGGAGCAGATGCACGACACCGCGGAAAACAACCGTCAACACCGCGCGGTCAATGAAAGAATCGTTTCGTGCGCGAGCCATGTTCTGGATACCTCCCGTGATGACGAGCTGCGCAGCTACGCAAATTATCTCCTGGCAATTTACTATTGTGAAACGCCCTTTGATTCCCCCGACTACGAAAAGAACCTAGCCCTCTCCCGCGATCATGCCAAGAAGGTGCTCCTTTGTACCTACTTTCCCAAATACACCCCCTCCATTGGGTGGGATCCGCGCTCCGAGGAGTACCGCCGTTTGCAGGAACAAAATTTGAAATTCTATGCCCAAGGGTTGGAACGTGCCCTGCGGCGGTCTGCGCAAGATCCCATCTCCTCCCTCGATGCGGATCCGCGGGAGCAACTCCTGCCCCTGCTTTCCCAACTGTCCTGATCTCAATAAAAATGCGTGGAGAAAAAGTCATTATGGCTTCTTCTCCACGCGTTACGTTTGGAGCTATTTTATTTACCTGCAATGCTGGCGTTGCGAACCAGCACGTCGGGAGAACCGAACACGGTAAAGCCACCGGGAATGCCCCAATGGATTTCGTTGCCCAGACGGTCGATCTGCTTCAGCAGCTCAAAGAAGTTTCCGGCAACGGTAAAGGACTTGATGGGCTCGGCGCGCTTACCGTCGCGGATCATAAAGCCCGCGCTCTCAATGGAGAAATCTCCGGTCACGGAGTTGGCGCCCGCATGGAAGCCCTTGCACTGGTTAATGAAAATACCGTTTCCAATGGCGGCGAACAGATCCTCGCGGCTGTCACTTCCTGCCTGAATTCCAAAGTTGTAGGGAGCGATGACCACGGGAGAGGAATAGCCTCTCTGCGCGTTGCCCGTAGACTCCACGCCACCCTTCTTTGCGGTGGTCAGGTCGTAGAGCAAGGTCTTGAGCACGCCGTTTTCGATAACGTTCTTCTTGGCGGTGGCAACACCCTCGCCGTCAAAGTTGGTCTGCATGGGGGAGCCCTCACGCATGGGATCGTCCACCACGGTCACGCAGGGAGCCGCAATGACCTCGCCCTCCTTCCCTGCCAGGCGGGAAAGTCCCAGCTGGGCGCTCTTGGCCGAGAACGCAGAGGAGAAGGCCGAAAGGAAGGAACGGAACTGGGAACCGTCAAAGACCACGTCATACTTTCCGGAATCCACCAGGGTAGCGCCAAACTTATCCAGAGCGCCCTGTACGGCCTTGCCGGGAAGATCCTTGAGCTCCTCGTAGGTAGCACCCACGCCAACCTCAAAGTTCTCCTGGGCCTCCTCGCCGTCACGGCAAACGGGAGCCGCGTAGGCCGCGCTAATTCCCGCGCGGTTGGAAAGGGAGAGTCCGTTGGAGTTATACAGCACGATCTCTACCACCGAGGAAAGGGCCACGGATTGGGTACCGTCTCCTACCTTTTCGCTCTGGGCGTAGGTATCTCTTTGCAGCTGCAGCGCCAGGTCACGCACGGTATTGGCGTCCGTAAGCTCCACCTTGCGCTCGGGCAGCTTAGCATAGGCGGGAGAGCCCGCGAAAATAAACACTTCGTCATCGTTATCGATGCAACGGGCATTGGAGATGGCCTTGCTTACCAGCTCCTCCATGGCCTCCTCGGTCATCAGCTCGCCCGAGGCATAGCCCATCTTTCCGTCCACGATGCAACGGAAGTTCACGCCGCCGCCCACGCTGGAGGAGAACGAGCTGATCTCGTCCTTCAGGGTCTCGGCACTCACGCTCTCGTCCATCTGGTAATAGATCTCATATTCCTTCAGTCCTGCCTGCTCTGCGGCACGGATCAGGGCCTGCTTCATTTCTTCAAATCTCATCTCAACGACCTCCTACGGTAATAGTGGAAACGCGGATCAGGGGCTGTCCCACGTCGGTGGGAACGCTTCCGCTGGCAGAGCCGCACATACCCTGGGCTCTTTCCAGGTTCTGGCCCACCATATCGATGTTCTGCAGGATCTCGGAGCCGGTACCGATCAGGGACGCACCGCGGACGGGCTCACAGATCTTACCGTTCTTTACCAGGTATCCCTCGGTAACCGAGAAGTTGAAGGCACCGGTCAAAGGGTTGACCGAGCCGCCGCCCATCTTGCGGCAGTACAGACCGTTCTCCATAGAAGCGATGATGTCCTCGTTTTTGTCGGGGCCGTTGGCAATAAAGGTATTGGTCATACGGGAGGTTGCCTCGTAGGTGTAGCTCTGACGGCGGCCGCTACCCGTCATGGGCATACCCATACGGCGGGAGCCGAGACGGTCGATGAGGTAGCCCTTGAGAATACCGTTCTCGATGAGCACGTTGCGCTGGGTGGGCGTACCCTCGTCGTCGATGTTGACCGAGCCCCAGGCACCGGGAATGGTGCCGTCGTCAATGGCGGTCACCTTGGGATTGGCGATCTGCTGGCCCAGCTTGCCTGCCATCTGCGACGCGCCAATGGCTACCGAGGTCGCCTCCAGGGAGTGGCCGCAGGCCTCGTGGAAGATGACACCGCCAAAGCCGTTCTCAATGGCAACCATCATGGTGCCGGCGGGACAGTAGCTGGCGCGCAGGTTCACCATGGCCTGACGGGACGCCTCGCGTCCCACGGCGGCGGGATCAACGATATCAAAGAATTCCAGACCCATGCCCGCGCCGGGAGCATCCGAGCCGGATTGGGTCTCGCCGTCCTTGCTGGCCACCGAGGAAACGGCAATGCGGGTACGTACGTGACGGTCGGTGGTATAAAGTCCCTCGGTGTTGGCCACCAGAATGGTATGGTCAACGCCTGCCAGGGAGCCCGAGACCTGAGAAATGGCCTCGTCGTATTCCTTTGCGGCAAAGCAAGCCGTGCGCAGCAGGTCGGCTCTCACCTTGGCATCCACGCTGGTGGGAATTACCTTGGCGGGATGAATGTTGGGGAACATCCGCTCGTTCAGAACCACGCTCACGTCCTTTTTCAGCTCACCCATGGCAGCCGCAACCGAGGCGGCGCACTTGAGCAGACCCTCGCGGGACATATCCGACGTGGACGCGAATACCGTGCGGGTGCCCAGGAAGGCACGAATGCCCACGCCCGACACCAGATTGTCGCTGACGCGGTCGATCTTTCCGTCCACCATAGCAATGGCGTTGTTACGGGTGATCTCCCCGTAAAGTTCAACGAAATCCGCTCCGGTGCTCATGGCACAGGTCAGGACCGATTCCGTTAATGCTCTTGAAATCATAATAACCTCCTGAAATTTATCTTAATTTTTGATTTTCTTCTTCAATACACGCAGGCAGGGTGTCTACCGTGGGCAAACAGTGCCAGAGCGCAGAACGCAGATCGGGGGTGCAGGGCTGTTGATCGGGGATCATGACCACCCGCATTCCTGCGGCGATCCCTGCCAGAACGCCGTTGCGGGAATCCTCCACCACCACGCACTCCTCGGGAAGGCATCCCATGGCCTCGGCGGCCTGCAAAAAGATATCGGGCGCCGGCTTACTGTGCTCCACACTCTCGCCGGTTTTGATATAGTCCAGGGCGGCTCCCATGCCGGTCATTTGCAGGTATTCCTCCATGCGTGCACGGTGGGTAGAGGTGACGATGGCCACGAGCAATCCCATCTCACGCAACGTGGCAAACACCCCGGGGAATCCCGGCTTAAAGGGAACGCCGTGGGCGTAGATCTCCTGCATTACCTTGACGTCCCGCGCCTCAAAGATCTCCCGGGCGGGAAAATCGGCCCCGTACCGACCGTGAAGGTAAGCGTAGATGTCGGCTCGGTTTCTTCCCGAAATATCCAACAACACCGCCTGCATCTCCGCGGCCAAAGGAGTTCCCTTCGCCACCTCGGCAAGGCAAGAGCAATAAATCCGTTCGGTATCAAAAACGGTACCGTCCATATCAAATAAAACCGCGCGAAGCATAACGCCCTCCCAAAAGCGAGTAAGTAGATGTTTTTATTCTATCACAAATCCCTTGGAAATACAATCACTTTTTGTCTTTTTTTTCATATTTTTATCCCCAATCCGCGAAAGCGGGAACGGCACGGCGGAAAAAGTACGCCTTTGGGATTGACATTTTTCCCGTTCCGTGCTAAAATAATAGGCACAAAAATAAAATGCAACGGGAGTAACGTCATGAAAATCCATCTGTTGCCCGAAAACGGTCAATATTACAAAGCCAATCTCCACTGTCACACCACCGTGTCGGACGGCGCAAAAACCCCGGCCGAGGTCAAGGAGATGTATCTCGCCCACGGCTACTCGGTGGTCGCCTTTACCGATCACGACGTACTGATCGCCCACCCCGAGCTGGCCGACGAACAGTTTCTTCCCCTCAACGGCTTTGAGGCCGAGGTGATGGTTCCCAAGGAAAGCGGTCTCCAGGTGCGCAAGACCTGCCACCTCTGCTATATCGCTCTGGAGCCCGATCAGCTGACCATGCCCTTTTACCATCGGGAAAAATATCTTTTTGGGAACGCCCCCAGTTACCGCGACCAGCTGAAATACGATGAGAGCAAGCCCGACTACGTGCGCTCCTACACCCCCGAATGCATCAATGAAATGATCGCCCTGGGCAAGGAGAACGGCTTCTTTGTCACCTACAATCATCCCACCTGGTCCCTGGAGGACTTTGGGGATTACACCGCCTACCACGGCATGGACGCCATGGAGATCAGCAACTTCTCCGCCTTTTCCGAGGGCTATCCCGAGTACAACGAGCGAGTCTACGACGATATGCTCCGCGCAGGAGAACGCATTTATTGCGTTTCCGCTGACGATAACCACAACCGACATCCCGAAACCTCGGGACGCTGGGATTCCTTTGGCGGGTTCGTTATGATCAAGGCCGACCGCCTGGAGTACCGCACCGTCACCAAGGCTCTGCAGAACGGAGACTTCTACGCCTCCGAGGGACCCAAGATCCACGATCTGTGGATCGAGGACGGCGTGCTTCACATCACCTGCTCAGGCGCACAAAAGATCTGCCTGACCACGGGCAAGCGTCGCGCCTACGCGGCCTACAGCCAAAACGGGGAGCTGCTGGAGGAGGCCTCCTTTGTGCTTCCTGCCGATGCCATCTACATCCGCCTCACGGTCACCGATCCCCGCGGTTATCACGCCAACACCCGGGCGTACTTCCTGGACGAACTGCCTCCCCTGGCATAAGTCCCAAAAAATAATGAACCATTCCAAGGAAAGGTATCTTCCCCTATGAATATTGGATTTGACAGCGCAGAGATCCTGCTGCCCAATTTTAATCAGATCGACGGCACCCGTTGGTCGGTGGTCGCCTGCGATCAATACACCAGCGAGCCCGCCTACTGGGAGGCCGTTGCCGCCACGGTTGGCGATGCCCCCTCGACCCTCTCCATGATCCTGCCCGAGGTCTATCTGAGTGAGACCGAGAAGCGGATCCCCCGCATCAACCAAAGTATGCAAACGCTTCTGGATACCCTTTTGGTATCCCATCCCGGTGCCATGATCGCCCTGGAGCGCACCCAATCCGACGGTTGCGTCCGCCTTGGCCTCATCGGCGCGGTGGACCTGGAGCAGTACGATTACCGCAAGGGCTCGGACTCTCTGATTCGCGCCACCGAGGGCACCGTGCTGGAGCGCATTCCCCCACGGGTGGCGGTTCGGCGCAACGCGCCCCTGGAGCTTCCCCATGTCATGCTCCTCATCGACGATCCTCATCACACGGTCATCGAGCCCACCCTCACCGACTGTCAGGGCGAGGAGCCCCTCTACGATTTTGACCTGATGCTGGGCGGCGGACACGTACGCGCCTATGCCCTCAATCCCCGCCAGCAGGCCAACGTAAAGGAGGGACTGGCATCCCTGATCACCCCCTCGGCTCTGCAGGAGTGCTACGGCGATCCCGCCCTGGCCCCCCTTCTCTTTGCCGTAGGCGACGGAAACCATTCCCTGGCCTCGGCCAAGGCCGCCTACGAGGAGGTCAAGGCCGCCATTGGTGAGGAGCCCGCCAAAACCCACCCCGCCCGCTATGCTCTGGTAGAGGTGGTCAATCTTCACGACGCAGCTCTTCAGTTTGAGCCGATCTACCGCGTGGTCTTCCACTGCGATCCCGCCGATCTGCTGACGTCCCTGAAGACCTCCCTTTCGGAGCTTCACGGCACCGCCCCCGCCCAGACCTTTCGCTACATCACCGCGGTGGAGGAGGGCGACGTAACGGTTCCCCATCCCACGCAACAGCTGACGGTGGGAACCCTCCAGCGATTCCTGGACGATTACCTCCAAAGCCACCCCGAGGTGGAGGTGGACTACATCCACGGCGAGGACTCCCTGCGCTCCCTGATCACCGACGGCAACACCGTGGGCTTCCTCTTTGACGGGATGCGAAAGGATGAGCTGTTCCGCACCGTGATCTACGACGGCGCCCTTCCCCGCAAAACCTTCTCCATGGGCCACGCCCCCGACAAGCGCTATTACCTGGAGTGCAGAAAGATCAAATAACCCCAATGCCGGCAATCAAGGTTGCCGGCATTTTGTATTTTTATTCATTTATTCATCCTTTGCTCCTTTTTATTCATTTTCATATCATATAGGAGGCGGAGCGGATTCCCTATTATAATGTAGAAAAACGAGGAGGCCGTCAGAATGTCCAAAATATATCTATTAGGCGGCAGCAAAATGCAATATTTCGTAAAAATGCAAAAATATTCAAAAAAGCCCTTGACAAATGAATATTTATGCGTTATAATAGCAGCATCATAAAAACTTTGGAGGATTTAGTTATGAAAAAGATTGCAAGCCTGTTTCTCGCAGCTATTTTGTTGGTTGCATGCTTCGCTTCCTGCGGCAGCCAGACCGGCAAGGTAAAGGTCATCGACATTGCTCTGACCGAGGAAGAGTACGCCTTTGCCGTTGAGAAGGGCAACACCGAGCTGCTCAATCAGCTCAACACCTTTATGAAGGAGATCAAGGACAACGGTAAGTTCGACGAGATCATCAACAAGTACTTTGGTGACGGCACCCCCACCGCGGTGACCTCCGCTAAGGAAATGAAGACCGACGGCAGCCAGCTGATCGTTGCCACCAACGCCGCGTTTGAGCCCTTTGAATACAAGGTTGGCGAGAACTACTACGGCGTAGATATGGAGATCATGGCTCTGTTTGCCGAGTATCTTGGCAAGGAGCTCTACATCAACAACATGGAGTTTGACGCCGTTTGCCTGGCCGTTTCCGCTGCCGGCGGTACCTACACCGACGAAAGCGGTAAGGAAGTTACCGTTGCCGGCGGTACCTGCGACGTTGCCGCTGCCGGCTTGACCGTGAACGACGTTCGTAAGCAGATCCTGGACTTCACCGATTCCTATTACAACGCATCCCAGATGCTGATCGTTGCTGCCGACGATACCACCTTTGACTCCTGCAAGACTGCCGCTGACGTGGAGGCCATTCTCAAGACCCTGGGCTCCGACGTAGCCGTTGGCGTTCAGAGCGGCACCACCGGTCAGAAGTACTGCAAGGGCGACGCCGAGTGGGAATTTGACGGCTTTGGCTTTACCACCACCAGCTATAACACCGGCGCGCTGGCCGTTCAGAACATCATCAACGGCAACGTGAAGTACGTGGTGATCGACGAGGGTCCCGCAAAGGCCATCGTAGCAAAGATCAACGACGCCAACGCTTAATCATCAACCAATATGCAAACACAGGGAGAGCTACTCTCCCTGGTTTTGCGTTTTCTACTTTCTGAAAGGACGATAGAATGGAACAAGCATCCAAAAAACAAGGCTTCTGGAAAAACCACTGGATGGACGTGTTGGCAATTCTTGCCGTCATTGCCCTGGTGATCCTGCTGGCCGTAAGCGTTTATACCCGCTTTAATTTTGCAAAAAAGTGGGGTATCTTCTACAATTACTTTGTAACCAATCGGGGCTATAAGGATCTTTTGACGGGTATGAAGAATACCGCTCTGATCTCGGTGCTGGGTCTTTTGATCGGTATTGTGATCGGTACGGTGATCGCCATCATCAAGGTGATCCCCCCCTACAAAAAGGTCACCCGCTACGCACAAAAGGTGTGCAACGTGTACGTGGCCTTCTTCCGCGGAACCCCCATTGTGGTTCAGCTTTTGGTGGGATATTACATCCTGCTTCCCCTGATCGGTCTTTCCCTTCCCCCCGTCACCTCCTGTATGCTCATCTTCGGCTTGAACAGCGGCGCGTATATCTCCGAGATCATGCGCGGCGGTATCAACTCGGTGGATGCGGGACAGCTGGAGGCCGCCCGCGCCGTGGGACTTTCCTTCCCGGTTTCCATGCTCAAGATCGTGGTTCCCCAGGCCATTAAGAACATCCTGCCCACCCTGGGCAATGAGTTCATTGCCCTGATCAAGGAGACCGCCATTGTTGGTTACGTGGGTGCCATGGATATTACCAAGGCCTTCCAAGACCAGGGAAGCAACTCCTACGAGTATATGATCCCCTATCTGGTCATGGCTCTGCTCTACATTGTGATCGTTGCCGTGATTGCCGGATTGGTGAAGCTGATGGAAAGGAGATTGGCAAAAAATGAACGCAGAAAATAAAACGCCCCTCATCGAAGTCAAGGGCCTGGTCAAGCGGTTTGGCAACCTGGTGGTGCTCAACGGCATTGACGAAACCATTCACAAGGGTGAGAAGGTCTCTATCATTGGCCCCTCGGGCAGCGGAAAGAGCACCTTTTTGCGTTGCCTGAATTGCCTGGAGGACGCCGACGGTGGCTCGATCTTCTTTGGCGGCGAGGACATTGCCGACCGAAAGGTAGACATCAACAAGCACCGCCGTCACATGGGTATGGTCTTTCAGCAGTTCAATCTCTTTCACAACAAAACGGTGCTGGAGAACATCATGTTAGCCCCCGTACATTTGCGCATCAAGGATGCGGGGGGACTCTTTGCGTCCCGTGCCACCAAGGCGGCCATTCGGGAGGAGGCCAAGAAAGAGGCCATGCAGCTGTTGCGCCGCATTGGACTTGAGGACAAGGCAAACGCCTACCCCTCTACCCTTTCGGGCGGACAGAAGCAGAGAATTGCCATTGTGCGCGCCCTGGCTATGAACCCCCAGGTGCTGTTGTTTGACGAGCCCACCTCGGCGCTGGACCCCGAGATGGTAGGTGAGGTGCTGGATCTGATCAAGGAGCTGGCCGATGAGGGCATGACCATGGTGATTGTGACCCATGAGATGGGCTTTGCCCGGGAGGTATCCGACCGCATTCTGTTTATGGACGGCGGCGTAATTGCGGAATCTGCGCCCCCCGCCGAGCTTTTTGGCAATCCCCAAAACCCCCGTACCAAGGAATTTTTGAGCAAGGTATTATAAAGCAAGCTGCCCCCTCTCCGTGGAGAGGGGGCTACTTGCCAACAAAGGTGTTCGCGCTGACATTTTGACGAAAAGTTTTGGTCAAGCTTTTTCAAAAGCTTGCGCAGTGGAGGGCGCGTAGCCCTCCTCGCCCGTCGCAACGGGCGAAATATCTTTACGGCGTTTCTTTTTGCTAGCTTTTTCTTTGCGCCTCTTTCCTGCAAAGAAAAAGCGACTAACAAGTTTATACATTTTGACAAACTGTTTTTTCAAAATAAGGGTTTGTCAGTAATCTTCGCCCCCTCTCCGTGGAGAGGGGGCGTTTTTTTATCCGAAACATAGAATCGCTTTTAGAAATTGTTTTTTAACAACACAGTGGGTTTTATTTTTTTACCCAAGGAAGATTTTCGCGCGCACAGGCATACCAGTCGGTGCCGATTTTGAGCCACAAGCAACTCTCCGACATGAACATTGCTTCATTGTCCTTGTTCGAAAAGGGCGACGGCAACGAATCAATATCCAGCGTCTCCGGGTCTACCGGGGACAATTTTACGGGAGTTTCAAAGCTGGCAATATAGAACCCCTCGGGAACGGCGCTGGAAAAAGGATCGGTAATATAATCCCCATGCAAGGCATCCCGTATCACCGTAAAAAGATCGCACTCGCGGTAGGTTTCCTTTCTGCCATCCGAATACACGATCACAAAGCAATCCGTGTCCTGATCGTATTGGAGAAAAACCGAATTGGAATCGTCCTCTTCGATATAGGTTCGCACCATCCCAACAATTTCAAAAGTAAAAAATTCATACTTATCTGAATTTTCTTTAATGTTAAAAAACGACAGGATTCCATTGTCATATTCCACATGAACAAATATCTCCCCAAAAAGTTCGTCTTCGATTTCCGTCAATTCAAGATCACCCATATAGTAAGCCGTGTCGGTATAGGCTCCTTTTTCATCCTCACCAGTTCTTTCAAATCGTAGCAAATAAATAGAGCTCTCACAATATTCCCAGCCGTCATTCCAAATATACAGGCGATGATAACGGTCACCATCAAAATATAAAAGCCCTGCTTTCATATCTCTATATTTTAGATTAATAAAATTGAGAGTAAGTTGCTCCCCTTGTTTGGTGCGCTCATAAAATGCTTCTAAAAGATCCGCTCCTTCCAAAATCTGATACTTATCCAATACTAAACACCCTTGCTCTGCGGCATAGGCTCGAATCGTATCGGTATCACTGTCCCAAGGCATATCCTGAAAGGATTTTTGCGCCATGTTACGCAGCTCCTCCATGACCTTCTCGGGCACCTCGTACTCGGTGTCCAACGGCCCCAAATGAAAGCCATGCATACTGCCCAGGAGCAGGGTCACCGCCAGGATGCTGACCGACAGCAGTATGCAGGCGGCCGAAATCCAGTTGCGGGGGCCCCTCCGGTGCAAGACGGAACCCCCTTTTTTGTGGGTGGTCGCTGCGGTAACGGGCGCTGTCATGGACGCCGCAGCACTCTCCAAATCGGCGTCCGACGCCCCCTCGAGGGCGCGAAAAAGATCTTCTTTTTTCATAGGGCAAAGCCCTCCTTCTCTAAGTACTGTTTTAGCTTTTGCCGTGTGCGGGAAAGCAGATTGCGCACGTAATTTTCCTTCATCCCCCGCGCCTTGGCGATCTCGGCCACGGTGTAGGAGTAGAAATACCGGCACAGGAAGATCTCCCGATCCCGCCGGGAAAGCCCGGACAAAAATCCTTGGATGCTCTCTCGCAAACGGGCGGCCTCGGCCTCCTCCAAAGGTGTGGCAGTGTCACTCACGCACTCCCCCAGCTCCTCCAGGGCAACCGCCCCCTCACAGACGCTGCTCCGCGCCTTTTGACTTCGAAAGCGATCAATGGCAAGGTTTCGGGCAATGCGTCCCAAAAACGCCCGCAGGCAAAGGGGCCTTTGGGGCGGAATGGAATTCCAGACCCGCAATAGCGTATCGTTGACACATTCCTCGGAATCCTGGTGGCTCCGCAGGATATTGTAGGCCACGCCGTGGCAATACGCGCCGTATTTTTCCATGGTTTGATGCAGCGCGTCCTCGTTGCGCTCTTGAAACAGGGCAATGATCAAGCTGTCTTCCATAAACGTCCTCCTTTCCCATTTCTAAAAGGCCTTTCACCTATAAAGACGCATTCATTTGGCAAAACGCACCATGAGAAGATCAAATTTTTTAAAAAAGCACCTACCGAGGTAGGTGCTTTTCTCACATCACAAACTGCAGAGTACAGAAGGTGACGTAAACGCACAGCAATCCAATGCCCTGCGCGCGGGAGAGCTTGCCGCAAATGAGGGTGGGAAGAATCAGGATCAGCATCACGCCCAGCATTACGGGCAGATCCAGCACCAAGGATGCGGGCATTCCTCCAATGGTGGACTCGGAGGGGACCGGGAAGGGCGAGATTACGGTGGAAACACCGCCAACCAGCACCAGATTGAACAGATTGGCTCCAATGATGTTCCCCAACGACAAAGCACCGTGTCCCTTGATCAACGACGTAATGGCAGTTACCAGCTCGGGGAGCGAGGTTCCAAGAGCCACAAAGGTCAGGGCAATTACCGTATCGGGCACACCCAGCTTTTCGGCAATGGCGGTTCCGTTGTCCACCAACAAATTGGCCCCAAAGGCAATGAGGGCGGCGCCAATCACCAAAAGCAGGATCTCCTTGACCAAGGAGCCCTTCTTTTCGGTGATCTCCTGGGCGGGAGGCTCCTCCTCCACGTAGCCGTCCAGCTCAGCGGCAGGGGTCTTCTTCATCTGCAGGAAGGTGGCAATCATATACGTCAAAAACAACGCCAAAAGAACGATACCAATCATACGGCTGAATTGGCCGGTGAGATATGCCACCGCCATATACAGCGTGGCGGCAACAAAGAAAAAGGAAACCGGCATAATCAAAGCACTACGCTCCACCCGTCCCGGTTTAATGGCAACGGTAATGGCCGCGATCAGCGACGTGTTGCAAATAATGGATCCAATGGCATTGCCGTACGCCATGCCTCCCGATCCCGCCATGGCTCCCTGGGCCGACACCATCACCTCGGGAAGGGTGGTGCCAATGGAGACCACCGTGGCACCAATCAACAGCTCGGGCAATCGAAAGCGCCGCGCGATCCCAGAGGCGCTGTCCACAAACCAATCACCGCCCTTAATAAGCATTCCAAGTCCTACGATAAACAACAAAACATTTACAAGCATTTTCAATCTCCTTCTTTGGGATTATCATTGCTATTTTATCACAAAAAAATACCTTTGTCAATCCTAAAAGTTCTCAAAAAAAACGGACGGTCTCAAAGGGCAATTTTGAGACCGTCCGCCGGTGGATTCGTGTTTATTTCTTTTCTTTGGGAGAGGTGAATTTATTCAATGCAACGGTAGTCAAAACGATCAGACCGATCACAACGAAGATTCCCAGCATTCCCGCGCCCATGTAGCCAATGTTGTTGATAAAGTTCATGGGATTGATATTATTGATCATTTCTTCAAACATAGCAATTCTCCTTTCTCGATCCCGCTTACTTCAGGAAGAAGTTCAGGATCATACCGCCGGCGATTACCGACGCGATCTGGCCCGAAACGTTAACACCGATGGAGTGCATGAGCAGGAAGTTTTGAGGATCCTCCTCCAGACCCATCTTATGTACGATACGTCCCGACATGGGGAACGCGGAAATACCTGCCGCACCGATCATGGGGTTGATCTTCTTCTTGGAGAAGAGATTGATGAGCTTTGCCACCAGGATGCCGCCCACGGTATCAAATACGAAGGCGAACAGACCCAGTACCAGAATGATGATGGTGGCAAGGTCAATGAACTTATCGGCCTGCATCTGGAAGGCAATGGAAATACCAAGGAAAATGGTGATCAGGTTTGCAAGCACCTTTTGGGCGGTCTCGGACAGCGAATCCAGAACGCCGCACTCACGGATCAAGTTACCGAACATCAAAAATCCAACCAGAGAAACGGCGGAAGGAGCAAAAATGCCGGCAATGAGAGTGATTACGATGGGGAACAGAATACGGGTGAGCTTGGAAACGCTCTTGGGAGCGTAAGGCATACGGATCTGACGCTCCTTCTTGGTGGTCATCAGCTTAATCACAGGAGGCTGAATTACGGGCACCAAGGCCATGTAGGAGTAAGCCGCCACCATGATGGCACCCTGGTATTGGGATTCCAAGGCCTGGGATACCGCAATGGCGGTGGGGCCGTCGGCCGCACCAATAATTGCAATGGAAGCTGCGTCGTTAATGTTGGGGAAGAAGATCGAAGCCAGGCAGAGGGTAAAGAAGATACCGAACTGTGCTGCCGCGCCAAAGATCATCAGCTTGGGATTGGAAAGCAGGGGGCCAAAGTCGATCATAGCACCAATACCAATGAAGAGCAACAGGGGGAACAGCTCGTTGGCAATACCCGCGTTGTAAAGGGTGGTAATGGGTCCGTGCTCCAAAACTGCATCGGCCATGGGAATGTTGACCAGAATGGCACCAAAGCCCATGGGGAGAAGCAGGGTGGGCTCCATCTGCTTTTTAATGGCCAGATAGATCAAAACGCCGCCAATGATCCACATGATCACATTCTTCCAACCGTCATTTTGAACCAACCATTCAAAACTGCTGTACAAAAAACTTAACTTATCCATTGCTTTTACCTTTCTTAAATGGTTTTTTATCGCAAAAGATCGAATGGATCCATCCGATCTTATTTCGATCCTTCCTCTGCGTCCACCTCGGCATTGGCCGCCACGGCACCTTCCTCGTCCTCCACATCCTGCTTGATCACGTCGATCAGCTCAATGCGCTTATCCTTTACCGTCAAAACTTTTACCTGCAGATTCTTGTAGGTGAACTCCGGTGTTTCGCCCTCCTCGGGGATATACGCCAGGTTGGAGAATACGAAGCCACCTACCGTATCGTAGGCACTTTCCTCGTCGGAAAGGAACACGCCGATCAGCTCCTCGGCATCCTCTACGGTCATCGAGCCAACGATGTGCCAATGGTTGGGCTCCACCTCCTCGGACTCGGGAACCTCAGGGGCGTCGGTCTCATCATAAATATTACCAACAATGGTCTCCAGGAGGTCCTCCATGGTAACCAGACCCGCCGTTTGACCGTATTCGTCCACCACAATGGCCATATGCACCTTGCTCTGGCGCATTTCCCGCAAAAGCACGTTGGTGGGCAGACTCTCGGGAACGAACTTCACCTTTTGGATCATATCCGAAATCCGACACTCGGGATTTTGATGTACCGCAAACAAATACTCACGGGCAAGCACAATGCCCTTGATGTCGTCGGTATCCTCGCCGCAAACCGGGAAACGGGAAAGTCCGCTCTCCAGCATGGTGTTCAGAGCCTCCTCGGGAGTATCCGACTCGTAAAGAACCTTCATCTCCGAGCGACGAACCATGATCTCGGAAACCCGGGTGTCGTCAAACTCGAACACGTTCTCAATCATTTCCTTGGTCTCGTTATCAATCTCGCCCTGCTCCTCAACGGCGTCCACCAGGCCCATAATGTCCTCCTCGGACACCGCCTCGGTGTTCTCGTTGGGGTTCATGCCCAGCATCCGCAGCACACCGTTGGTGCTGACCGACAGGAACCATACCACGGGCTTGAGTGCCCGTGCCAGGCCCGAGATCACGCCACAGACCTTGCGGGCAAAGCCCTCGGGATTCCGCATGGCAACTCTCTTGGGAACCAGCTCGCCGAGAATCAACGAAAAATAGGAAAGAATAATGGTAATCAGCACCACGGCAATGGTCTCCCACACGCTCTCGGAAAAGAAGGTGAGATTGCAGGTAACGTACAGCCAATGGGCCAACCCACCGGCAAAGCTTTCGGCCGCAAATGCGGAGCCCAGGAAGCCGGCCAGGGTGATACCGATCTGAATGGTGGAAAGGAAGCCTGTGGGCTTCTCTACGATCTTGAGCAGCTTGGCAGCCTTATCGTCTCCTGCCTCGGCTTGACGGCGCAGCTTTGCCTCGTTGACCGAGACCAACGCCAGCTCCGAAGCGGCAAAAAACGCATTTAACGCAATCAATACAACTTGAACAAATAATCGAAAAAATATTTCCATGACGAAAAATGAAAAACTCCTTTATAAATTATGAATAAAAATGGGTCGCAATTTCTTTTTGACAAACAGACACAAAAATAGGACTTGCTATTTCCCCTCCTTGGGAAGATTTCAAGTCACAACGAGCATTTCTATTCAGGGGGAGTCGTTCGGTCTCCGTCAGGGGCAGATCCGCCGTCCATGTTACACTGGTTCTCCTTTCTTCCATACTTCTCACTCCACGGGATGGGGAGAGAGATCCATTCCTACATATTATAGCCGATTCCCGCGCGAGAATCAATATACAAACTGTGAACAAATCAAATCTTGTTGTTAACAATTCGACGGGAGTGACAATTTTTTGATTACTGCGCCGAAAAATTTTGTTTTTATTTTTTTCAAAAAAAGACACAAATAAAAATAAATCTATGATATAATGAATAAGGTAACATTTTTTACAGAAAGGACGCTCCTCGTGAAAAACCTGATTAAAGCGAAATTTCATGAATCCCTTACGTCGATCCTCCCCATCGCGGCGATCGTAATGCTCCTCAGCGTTACCGTCACCCCCTTGGAGCCCGGAACCTTTTTGATGTTCCTTTTGGGCGTGCTCTGTTTGATCGCGGGTCTTGCGATCTTTACCATGGGCGCGGAGATGTCGATGCTTCCTTTGGGCGCCAAATTGGGTTCCTCCCTGGCCGCCTCGGGAAAGATCTGGCTGATCGCCCTGATCAGCTTTGTGATCGGTATTCTGGTCACCATTTCCGAGCCCGACCTGCAGATCCTGGCAGATCAGGTATCGGGAGTTCCCAATATGCTGCTGATCCTGACGGTGTCGGTTGGCGTTGGCATTTTTTTGGCCATTGCCATTCTCCGCATTGTTTTCCACGTCAATCTGGCCCTCTTGCTGGGCATCTTTTACGCCATTGCTTTTTTGCTCTGCTTCTTCGTTCCCGTGGGATTCTGGTCGGTGTCCTTTGACTCGGGCGGAGTGACCACCGGGCCTATGACGGTTCCCTTTATCATGTCCATTGGTGCCGGTATTTCCCGCATCCGCTCCGACGACGGACAGGACGACTCCTTCGGTTTGGTTGCCCTTTGCAGCATTGGTCCCATTCTCTCGGTGCTGATCCTTGGCATCTGCTTCCGCCTGGAGGGCGGCGACTACGATATGGGCGACATGATCACCCAGGTAGAGCATACCCGCGAGGGAATGTCCCACTACCTCCACGGCTTTGCGGATCACGCCGCCGACGTGGGCATCGCACTGCTTCCCACCATCGTCTTTTCGGTCCTCTTTCAGCTGGTCACCAAAGCCTTTAGCACCACGAAGCTGATCCGTATCGGTGTTGGTATCGTTTATACCTTCGTTGGTCTGGTCATCTTCCTGACCGGTGCCAATGAGGGCTTCCGCCCCACGGGTCTGGCCTTGGGACAGTCCCTGGCCAACATTGGCGGCGGCGAGCTGTTGGTTCCCATTTGTATGCTCATTGGTTACTTCATCGTCAATGCCGAGCCTGCGGTCTACGTGCTGAATAAGCAGGTTGAGCAGATCACCGCCGGTGCCATTTCCGCCGACACCATGCGCCTCACCCTCTCCATTGGTGTGTGTGCCGCGTTGGGTCTTTCCATGCTTCGTATTCTTACGGGGATCTCGATTTTGTGGATTCTGATTCCCGGTTACATCATTTGCTTGGGACTTTCCTTCTTCGTTCCCAAATTCTTTACCGGCATCGCCTTTGACTCGGGCGGAGTGGCCAGCGGTGCCATGATGAGCGCCTTCGTTCTTCCCCTGGCCATTGGTGCCTGCTCCACCCTGGGGGTTGACATTATGACCCAGGCCTTTGGATGCGTGTCCTTTGTGGCCCTGACCCCCATCATTTCCATTCAGATCTGCGGATTGCTGTATAGCCTGAAGGCAAAGCGCGCGATCAGCCGCTTTACCACCGAGCAGGAAGTGATCCTGGACTACAGCGAATCGGTATTTGAAAGTATGCAAGAACTCCAGGAGGTGAACCGCTGATGGCAAAGAAAACAACTCCATTTGAAAAACGCGCAAAGCTGCTGGTCTGCATCCTTCGCAAGGAGGATGAGATGGCTTTGACCGAGGTTTGCAACGAGTGCTGTGTTTCCCTTCACTTCTCCTCTCTCGGCTATGGAACGGCGACCTCCCACTACATGAGCTATTTGGGATTGGACGAGATCGAAAAGCGCGTTGTATATTCCTTGATCCCCAATTACTGCCAATCCCAGGTCCTGCGCGCCATCAACAAACGCTTAAAGCTCTATCTTATGGGCAACGGAATTGCCTTTACCATTCCCCTTTCGGGAATCTCCAGCATCATCAGCAACGCGATTCTCAATACCCCTTTCCGGGAGGAATCGGTTGCCGACCCTTCTAAAAACACATCGGAAAAGGAGCGCACAAAGAAAATGCATGAATTGATCGTTGCCGTAGTGAATCAAAAATATACCGACAAGGTGCTGGATTGCAGCCGCGCGGCAGGTGCCACCGGTGCTACCATTCTCCACACCCGCAGCATCAACAACAAGCAGGCAGAGCAGCTGATCGGCACCTCCTTTAAGCAGGAGACCGACACCATTGCCTTCCTGACCTCCCACGAATACAAAGCGCAAATCATGGAAGCCATCCGCGAAAACGCAGGCCTGAAGACCGACGGCGGCGCCGTGCTCTTCTCCCTTCCCGTGGACTCCCTGATCGGCATTGGCCGCTTTGATCAGGATGAGGATTAAACAATCAAAACCACCGGTTCAACCGGTGGTTTGCACAGCCCCTGTAAGGGGCTATTACCGGCTTAACCCCTAAAAGGGGCACCGAATTATATCATCGCATCACACGCACTGCCCCCCGTAAACGGGGTTTATCAGAAAGGCTCTCCCTTTGGGAGAGCTCCCGCGTCAGCGGGTGAGAGGGGCTCTTTCCCTCTCCGTCTTGCTCCGCAATCCACCTCTCCCTAAGGGAGAGGCTTTCTTTTGGGCTTGCTGGTAGCTACCCATTTTGTCGTCGCTCCGCTCGTTTTCCGCTACCCAAGTAGAACTGGGGATTAATTTGGTTATCCAAACAAAAAAAAGACGCAACCGCGGTTGCGTCTTTTTTCTTTTTATAAAAATTACAGCTTCGAATATCCAAAGCTATTGACCAGGGCGTCGATCTTCTCACCCTTTTTGCACATGGGGCACTCGTGAGAGGGATGGGATGCGTAATCCTGAAGATCCTTAGGATCGAACACCGAGTGAACGGGATATCCCGCGCACTCATCAACGGTGGCAAAGATCGAGCAAATGCCCGATACATGACCGTTGTAATACTTAATCGCTTCCACCGCCGCCTTTGCCGTATATCCTGTGGAAACAGACGCGGCAAGGATCAAAACGTGCTTTCCCGCAATCGCCTGCAAAATATTATCACGGAAGAACAGCTGGCTTCCCGTGGTATGCTCGGGAGTAATGATATAAATGGTTTGGTGGGCGTTCAGGTTCATAAACGCACCCTTGGTCAGCTCGTTGGCCAGGCACGCGCCAATGACCTCGGTACCATCCAAGCAAAGGACCGTATCCACAATGGTGTTGGCGGAATAGTAGGAAACCAACTCCTTGGCAACGGCCTTGGCCTCGGACAAACGGGTCTTTTGCGTGGTCACGTCGATATAATAATTGATATGGCTATGGCTGGTTGCAAAATGTCCCTTGGCCACGCGCAGAAAGAGATTACGGTGCTTGGTGCGGATCTTGTAAGAGTTACTGGTAGGCATGATGAAAAAGACTCCTTTTTTTTTATTATACCACAGGTAGGTAGGGTTTGTCAAGGAAAAAATTTCCCGACGAGCCAATACGAAAAAGAGGACCGCATTTTCTGCGGTCCTCCGGAAAAATCAATTGATGTGGGGCCAATCGTTTTGCGATGCGTTGGTGGGATCCTCGGTTGCATCCGAGACCTCCTCCGTTCCCTCGTCCGAGGTCTTTGCGGCCTCCTCGGCAGCCTTTTGCGCGGCCTGTCGCTCCTCATTGTCGCGGCGGCTCTTTTCTTCCTTCTCGGCAGCGATGGCGTCCAGCTCCTCCTCGGTGGCACCGTCCTTCATGGCGGCAGCAAACTGATCGCCGTCCATGCTCTCATGCTTGAGCAGGTACTGTGCTACAAAGTGCAGCTTGTCAATATGCTCGCTAAGGATCTGCTTGGCATCGGCATAGCAATCCCCAATGATGCGCTGGATCTCTCCGTCGATGGCGGCGGCGGTCTGCTCGGAATAATCCTTGCCGGTGCCGTAGTCACGTCCCAGGAAGACCTCGGAGTGACCCGATCCGTAGAGCACGGTGCCGAGCTTGTCGCTCATACCGTACTGGGTAACCATCTTGCGCGCCACCTGGGTGGCCTTTTGAATATCCGAGGACGCACCGGTGGAGATATCCTCCATGATCAGCTCCTCGGCAATGCGTCCGCCAAGAGAAATGCGAATATCGTCCATCATCTCGCCGCGGGTAGAGCCCAGCTGATCCTCCAGGGGAACGCGAATGGTCACGCCGCCGGTACGTCCTGCGGGAATGATGGTAATGTGCTTTACGGGATCGGTGTGCTTGCAATAGTAAGTCACCACCGCGTGTCCCGCCTCGTGGTAAGCTACCAGCTTGTTGTCCTTTTCGGAACGCGCCTTGGTCTTCTTCTGGGGACCGAGAAGCTCCTTCATATAAGCCGCTTCAATGTCCTCCATGCCGATCAGGGACTTGTTCTTTTTGGCCGCCAAGAGAGCCGCCTCGTTAAGCAGGTTGGCCAGATCCGCACCGGTAAAGCCGACGGTGGATTGGGCTACCTTATGGAAGTCCACACCCGACTCCAGGGGCTTGTTGCGGGCATGAACCTTGAGGATCTCCTCTCTGCCCTTCATATCGGGATAGTTGACGGTAACCTGACGGTCAAAGCGTCCGGGACGAAGGAGCGCAGGATCGAGAATGTCGGGACGGTTGGTGGCCGCCATCACGATGATCCCCTCGTGCGAGCCAAAGCCGTCCATCTCCACCAGCAGCTGGTTCAGGGTCTGCTCGCGCTCGTCGTGTCCACCGCCAAGGCCTGCGCCTCTGTGACGGCCCACGGCGTCGATCTCGTCGATAAAGATGATGGATGCGGGGGATTTCCGCGCGTTCTCAAAGAGGTCACGCACACGGGAGGCACCCACACCAACGTACATTTCCACAAAGTCCGATCCGGAAATCGAATAAAAGGGTACGCCGGCCTCTCCTGCAACCGCCTTGGCCAGCAGGGTCTTACCGGTACCGGGAGGGCCCACCAGCAGTACGCCGTGGGGAATCTTGGCTCCCAGCTTGGTGAACTTGGCGGGATTTTTGAGGAACTCCACAATCTCCTCCAGCTCGGCCTTCTCCTCGTCGGCACCGGCCACGTCACGGAAGAGTACCTTGCTCTTATCGTTGGGATTGGGCACGTGTACCCGGGCCTTGCCAAAGGAATTGAACTTTCCGCCCCCCTTGCCGCTGAGCTGCTTGACCGAGATCACGTAGATGACGATGATAACCACCAGGATCAGGAGCCAAGGAAGCATGCTGACCCACCAGGGGAACTCGGTGGCAGGCTGGGGCTCGTAATAGGTAATGATCCCCTTGTTGACCTGCTCCTGCACCAGATCCGCCAGATCGGCGTGGAACATCTCAAAGCTCTTGAGCTTGTAAGATACCACGGTTCCCTGGGGATGCGCCTCGTTGTAGATCTTCATCTGCAGGACGTTCTTGGGGGTGATCACGACTTCTCTTACCTGCTCATTATGGAAATAATTGAGCACGTCGTCATACGTAGGCTGATCGGCGCCGTTGCCCTCGGAAAAGAGTGCCGACAGCACGACGACGATCAACGCCACGATCACGGCGTAGAAGAGAATGTCGTGTAAAAAGCTTCTTTTTTTCATTGGATTCCTCCGTTCAAAGATAATTCTGCGCGTTTATTTTTCGTAGACAGACGGCTTTAAGATGCCTACGTAAGGGAGATTGCGGTACTTTTCATCATAATCCAAGCCGTAGCCAACCACAAAGGCGTCGGGGATCTCCATGCCCACGTAATCGGCATCCATCGCCACCTGTCTGCGCTCGGGCTTATCCAAAAGCGTGCAGCATTTGACGCTGTGCGCTCCACGGTCAGCCAACAGATGGGTCAGCTTCTCCAGCGTGCGCCCGCTGTCGATGATGTCCTCAATAATGATCACGTCGGCGTCCTTGACGTCGCGCTTGAGATCGAGATGTACCTGAATAAAGCCCGAGGTCTCGGTCCCCTTGCCGTAAGAGGAGACCTTCATAAACTCCATGGTCGTTGCAAAGGGGATCCGACGGATCAGATCGGTGGCAAAAAAGACCGAGCCCTTTAAAATGACAACAAAGATCAATTCTCTGCCGGAATCCTGATACTCCAGGGTGATCTGCGCCGCCAAGCGGTCACAGATTCCGGACAAAGTCGCCTCATCCGCCAAAACCAGTTCGATGTCCTGCTCAAGTGGTGTATACATAGGTGTAGTTTCTCCCTTCTCTATCCTTCCGATTCACCCCGCAGGGATCCCTCGGACATTTTTAACGTGATGAAATAGCCGTCCTTGGACGGATCGGACAGGATGCCGTCCCGCGCTCCCACCAAGGGAGCCCAGAGGATGCCCGCACCGTCGCAAAGCAGAGGCAGACGCTCCCGCAGACGCGGAGGGATCTGCTTTTGATTATAGAGCTTGCGCAGTCTTCGGGTCATGCCTCCCATGGGAAGGGTGTCGCCTTCCCGACGCAGTCGCCAAAATAAGCTCCCGTCTATTATATCAAAATCAAAATTTAAAATTATATACTGCGTTGTAGATAAATTGTGAACTTTTGTATTTTTCTCCCACTTTTCCACGCAAATGGAAAAATCCGTTCCGGGAATGGGAAAGGTGCCCGTGGAAAAAGCCAGGCGTTGGGGGAAGCTCCCCTCCTCTGCCACGGGAGGCAACAGCCGAAGCCACCGTCCCTCGGTCACCGCCTCCCACCCCTTTGGGAGAGAGCAACAGCCACCGTTGTGTCCTTGGTCGATCAGCTCCAGAATTTCGCGGACGTGGATCTGCTCGGGGGATTGCCCGATCTTCTCCTGCACGTAAGCCGCAACCGCCCGGCGACGGATCGAAGGGGCCGCCCGGCGCAGAGCCTCCAGCGTCACGCCATCGGTCTCGGCATGGGCATTCAAAAATTGCTCTACACAAGCCTCAAAATAGTCCTCATCCTGCCGTGCCATGGCCGAAAGCTCCAGGGCGCGCTCTTGCGGGCGGGCAAACAGCTCCTCCAGAACCGGGATCACCTCGGCACGAAGCCGATTCCGCGCATACGCGGGATCGCCGTTGGTGCTGTCGGTCACGTATTCCAATCCCTGCGCCGCGCAAAACTCCAGAATCTGACGGCGGGTGGCTTTCAGCAAGGGACGAACCAGGCTCCCCGTTTCAAAGGGACGTGCGGGCAAAATCCCGCCCATGCCCTTGGGGGTGGTTCCTCTGGAAAGACGGAACAAAAGGGTCTCCAGGTGATCGTCGGCATGGTGTGCCGTAGCCAGAATCGGGATTCCCCGCTCCTGCATCAGGGCAGAAAAAAACTCGTACCGCACCGCTCGTGCCTCTTCCTCCAAGCCACGGCCGTGCTCCTTGGCAAGCCTTGGAACGTCGACCTCCAAAAGGCAGAGCTCCAGACCGTACTCCCGCGCCACACGCTGACAAAAGTCGCGGTCACGCAACGCCTCCACCCCACGGATCCCGTGGTTGACGTGCGCCAGGAGCAAGGGATAGCCCACGACCTTGGCATCCTCGGCAAGAAGATGAAGCAGGGCGCGGGAATCGGCACCGCCCGAAAAGGCCAGAAGCACCGGAGTGTGGGAGTCCTGCCCGGCCAGCCGATGGGGTGAAACAAACGGTAGCTGCATTATTCGGCTTCCTGATCGTTTTCGATCGTGATAAATTTGGTAAACTGACCGTTCCAGCCCATATTTACGGTGCCCGTGGAGCCGTGACGGTTTTTGGCAATGATGATCTCGGCAATACTGGTGTCCTGATTGGCCGCCTCATCGGTTTTATAGTATTCGCTTCGGTAAAGGAAAATAACCGTATCGGCGTCCTGCTCGATGGCACCCGAATCTCGAAGGTCGGAAAGCATGGGCTTATTGCCCTGGCGCGACTCGGGTCCACGGGACAGCTGAGCACAGCAGATGACGGGAACCATCAGCTCCTTGGCCATGATCTTCAGCGAACGGGAGATCTCCGAAACCTCCTGCACACGGTTATCCCGGTGTCCGTCGCCCTGCATCAGACCCAGGTAGTCGATGACCACCAGGCCAAGATTTTGCACGCGGCGCAGCTTTGCCTTCATGGCGGTTACCGTCATACCCGAGGTGTCGTCGATCAGGATATCACATCCGGCAAGCTCTCCCGCCGCCACGGCAAGATGCTCCCAATCCTCGGGCTTAAGCTCACCCGTACGCAGCGCGTAGCTGTTGACCAGGGCCTCACTTGCCAACACGCGGTTGACCAGCTGATCTGCCGACATTTCCAAAGAGAAGATGCAGACCGCCTTTTTGGTCTGCTTTGCCACGTTGGTGGCTACGTTCAGCGCAAAGGAGGTCTTACCCATACCGGGACGGGCACCCACCAGCACCAGGTCGCTCTTTCCCATTCCCGCCAACACGCGGTCAAGGGCAGAAAAGCCCGTGCGGGTACCCTGGGTGGCTTCCTTGTTGGTGTTCAGCTCGTGCAAATGGCCGTACACGTCCTTGAGAACGTCACGGATGTGACGGAAGTTCTTGGTGTCCCTTCCCTGGGCGATATTGAAGATCAGATTCTCGGCGTGATCCAGAATCGAGGTCACCGCCTCCTGCTCGGAATAGGCGGCCTCGGAAATGGTTCCGCAGGCGTCGATGAGCTGACGCAAAACACTCTTTTCCTTAACGATGCGGGCGTAGTCCTTGATGTTCAGGGCATCGGGCACCACCTCGGTCAGGGTGCGGATGTAATCCTCACCGCCCGACTTATCGTAAATGCCCTTGACCACCAGCATATCGATGAGGGTGACCACGTCGATCTCATTGTTGGCGCGGAAGAGCTCCAGCATGGCAAGATAGATCTGCCGATGCTCGGTGAGATAAAAATCCCCTTCGTGGATCAGACCCGCGATCTCGGTAAGAGAAGCGGGATCGATGAGAACCGAGCCGAGCAGGGACTGCTCCGCCGGCATGGAGAAGGGCAATTTTCGAATCAATTCGTCCTGCATGGCTTATTTCTCGCAAACAAGAACGTTGATCTTTCCGCTGACCTCGGTGTAAAGCTTGACCTCCACCTCATACTTGCCGTATGCCTTGATGGGGTCGCTGAGCACCAGCTTGCGCTTATCCAGAACGATCTTGTGGTCGGCCTGCAGCTTTTCCACAATGTCCTTGGTGGTTACCGAGCCGTACAAACGGCCGTCAGCACCGCTGGACGCGGGAATCTTTACCAGGATCCCCTTCAGCGTCTCGGCCAGAGCCAGAGCCTCCTTCTTTTCGGTCTCAATGCGGTACAGGCGTGCCGCCTCCTTGACCTTTACGTCATTTAAGGACTGGGCATCCGCAGGCTTTGCCAGCTTACGGGGAATCAAAAAATTCTTACCGTAGCCGTCGGATACCTCGATCACGTCGTTCTTTTTTCCCTGACCCTTAACGTCAGCAAGCAAAATTACTTTCATGGTGTTCTCTCTCCGTTTTCTATTGGGAATTGTAATGGTAATTCCGTGCGTTAGCGCACGGTGGTTTCGTACTCGTTATCCAGATACTCGTCCAGTACCGTTTTCAGCTGCATACAGGCCGTTTCCAGAGTGGTATGCGTCAGCTTGGTGCCGGCCATGTCAAAGTGACCGCCGCCGCCCAGGCGTTGCATGATGATCTGCACGTTGATCTTATCTCTGGAGCGGGCGGAAATGGTGACGGTGCTGTCGGCGCGAAGCAGAGCAAAGGACGCCTCGATGCCGGCAATGGTCATCAGCTTGTCCGCCGCCTTGGCCACGGCAATGTTATCCTCCTCGGTGGCGGGATGATCCACGCTCAACCAGGTGAGGGCGATCTTTTCCCGATAGGTACGGGTGCGGCTGTCAATATCGCAGGCCGTAAAGAGGTTGGACATGGACTCGGTAAAGAAGGTGCGGATGGTATTGGCGTGGGCGCCGCGCTCGTAGAGATAGTGCACGGCCGAGAAGGTCTGCATTCCCGCGCTCTGGGTAAAGTTCTTGGTGTCCAGCATCAGGCCCGCCAGCATCAGGTTGGCCTCCTCCTTGAGCAGCGCGCTCCGGTAGGGGCTGAACTCCAGCATCTCGCTCACCAGCTCGCTGGCGGCAGCAACGGCGGGACGAATGTAGGTCATCAAGGGCTTGAAATCGTACAGCTGATCCTGCCGACGGTGGTGGTCGACGATCACGATGTTCTTCACGCACTTGAGCAACCGCGGCGTTTCGGTGTTATAGACGTTGTTGACGTCGGTCATTACCAACAGGGTATCCGAGCGCACGGCGTCCAGCGCGGTGTCGCCTCCAACGAACATGGAACGGTACTCGGGCAGGTGCGCCAGCAGATCGTAGCAGGTACGGAAGTTCAGGTGATCGCGATTGACCACGATGCGGATCTTGGAGAAATCCCCGTTCCGCGCGCAGATGGCCAAACGTGCCAGACCCACGCAGGAGCCGATGGAATCGTAGTCGGGAGCGCGGTGACCCATAATCAGCACGTTACCCGCCTCGCGGAAGAGCTTGCAAAGATGGGTGGAATTGACGCGGGAGGTAATGGTGGTAGAGCCGTACATGGTATTGACCCGACCGCCGTAGGGGGTGATGGACTTTCCGTCGTTTACCGCCACCTGGTCGCCGCCCTTTTGCAGAGCAATATCCAAGGCGTCACTGGCCGCCCGCTCTTTATCCTCAAAGCTACCGTCCACCGCGCCAACGCCGATGGAAATGGTAACGGGGAAGCTATTGTCCCCCAGCTTGATGCCACGGACGATGTCCAAAATATTGAACTTGTTCTCAATGCACTTGTCCAACGCCTCGCGATGGAAGATCAGCAGGTATTTTTCCCGCTCGTATTCCCGCAGCATACCGCCAAAGCTTGCCGCCCACTCCTTGAGCTTAAGCTCGATCTCGCTCACCGCGGTACGGTAGCTGACGCGGATGTACTGTGCCAGCTCCTGGAGGCTGTCGATGACGATATACGCCACCACCGGCTCCTCCCGATATTTCTTTTGGCGGATCTCCAAAAGCTCGGTGGTGTCGTTGAACATCACAAAGTAGTATTCCTTCCCTGCCGAGCGGAAAATATAGCATTGAAGCGCGTATTTCTTTCCGTCGATCTCGCAAAGCATGGGCTTGCTGTTGTCAATGGGCACCCCATCCTCGGTAACGGTGATGTCCTTTACAGGTCCGCCGTTTTGCGCATAGGCAATGATGTCCTTCATGGGGATCGAGCAAAAGCCTCCCAAGGGAAGGTTGCAAATGGGGGACCGCAGCTGCAATATCTCCTGCAGGGCACCGCTCACCAGGCGCACCACGCCCTCCTCATTGACGATGGCGTAGGGCACGTCCACCACGTAACGGAACATATCCCCGATCTCGGTAGACAGCTGACGTGCCGCATCGTTGGCAAGGCTGATGCGGCGGTAACGAACCAGATAGGCCGCCAGAATACTGCCCACCACAACGATATACACACCCAGGATCGCCAGTTCAAAAGAAAGCACCTGCTCCTCGTTGACCAAAAACGGGATTCCAAGACCCATAACCAGCAGGATCAGGCCAACGACCGACGAGGTGATCAACGCCGGGCGCAGATCGGTTCGATAGATGGTTTTTCGTTTGTCTTGCATAGTATCATACTCCTCCTTTCCAAAGCAAACAAGGTTCATCGAAGGGGGATTTGGACCCTTCGTTATTCTCGGAGTTCGGGTCGGTACATCCAAAAGGTTGCACAATTACCCTATTATAAAAGTATAGCATACTTTTTTTCGTTTGTAAACACTTACGCCCATATTTTACAATTTTTTTACCATTTTTATTTAGAGAATATAAAAAAAGGGGCATCCTCAATGCAAAAAGCATTGGGGACACCCCGAAAGAAAATCAAAAATCCCGGACGCGGGTCCTTTTGTTACACCTCCCGGCGCACGAATCCGTCCAGCGCGGTCCAAAGAAAGACCACCATGTGGAGGATCACGATGACCAGAGCGGTACCAAGAGAATGGTGTGGGAACATGGAAGCCCCCTGGGCAATGGCGTCCAGATCCAGGTTGGCAAACAGAAGGTATCTTCCCCAATCCAACTCAAAGGACTGCAGCAGCATCACCAGCAGGGATCCGCTGAGCATGGAGAACAAGCTGATGCCAATGGCCAGGGCCGAGCCCCGCATGAGGGTGGAAATGGCAAAGGCCATGGTGGACATGACCAGTATCTCTACGCCGGCCAGCAGATACTGCAGCAGCACCTGCGCCATGGGAGATTGGGTATGCACCACGCCCTGCTCCGCGGTCACAATGGGAGCCGTGACGTGAGAGGCATCTCCAAAGAGCAGCGCGGTCAGGAAGGAAAAAACAAACAGCACCAGGGTCATCAGTGCGCCAAAGGTGAGCACGGTGGCGTATTTTGCCATCAACAGCTTCCAACGCTTGACGGGATTGATCAGCAAGAACTTAATGGTGCCCTGGGAAAACTCGTTGGCAACGATGCTCCCCGCGATGACGATAAGGAACACGCCGATGGCGGTGACCAGATCGTCGGAGGCGGCCATGGCGCTCCAGAAGGAGCTCTCATTGCTGTATCCCTCCATCAACCCGGCCTCCAGACATTCCTCGGGATTGGTTTCCAGATCGTGCTCCAGGCGGTATTCGGCCACCGCCAGTTGATTTCTGGCCTTTTCCAAAGAGGCCTCGTCGATCTGCTCCCCTCTATCCCGGGAGCGCTCCAACAACAGGATCGCGCTCTTGCTGGTGGTAACCACCGAGATCTGCTGAAAGCGCCAATCCCGGGTGGTGGGCTGCAGACCGTGGGCAATGCAGTAATCGTAGTGCGCCGTCTCAATAGCAAGACGCTCGGGATCATGAGCGTAGGTCTCGGCGGCCTGCTCCTTCATGAAGGTGAAATAGCCCTTGACGTCCTTTTCCTCCAGAATCGAGCGCAAACGGAGATAGGTCGCCTCGTCCCCAAGTCCTTTAGCATCCAGCATAGCGTCGGTCAGGCCCTCGGTGTAGCGCCAATCGTCCCAGGTGGCACCAATGGAAATCAGAAACTCACAGTATTCCACCGTGCGGCGACATTCCAGGGCAAACTCGGTAAGCTCGCCGTTGGCATCCACCTCGTCCACGAATTGGCTGTATTCCTTGATGCGATCCTGGCAATCCTCCTCCAGAGTGTAGTAATCGTAGTAACCCCCATAACGCGTTTTGGTATCCTGTACCACGATCAGGCTATAGCCCACGGCGCAGATTGCCAAAAGAATGAGCATGACCCAGGTTGCTTTTTTGCGGAGCTGCTTTCTCCACTCGTTTTTCATCAGTCGAAAGAACTTACGCAATCTGTCCACCTCCCTCTGCTTGCGTCAATTCAATGAATACGTCCTCCAGCTTTCGGTTCTCCTTTTTGGACACCGTGTAGAGGGAAAGCCCCTCGGTGACCAAGGCGCGGTTGATCTCGGCCAGGCGTTCCTCCACCTGCTCTCCCGCCAGAACCACGTTCAAAAGCCCCTGCTCGGTGAGATGCGACTCCACCGCCATGCCCTCCAGGAGGGCCATCCCCCGTTGGGGATCGTTGACCGAAATGAGGTACTCGGCGTGATCGGGCGCCGCCGCAGCCACCATTTCCTCAATGGTGTGCACGCTGTGCAGCCGTCCGTTGACGATCACGCCCACGCGGTCGCACATCAGCTCCATTTCGCTCATCAGATGGCTGGACACCATGACCGCCACCCCTTCCTCATGGGCCAGGGATTTTAAAATATCTCGCAGATCCTTGATACCAGCGGGATCCAGCCCGTTGGTGGGCTCATCCAAAATCAGCAATCGAGGGCGATGCAGGATGGCCTGCGCCACGCCCAAGCGCTGACGCATACCCAGGGAATAGCGTCCCACCTTTTCGCCGATGCGGTTGTCCAGGCCCACCAGATGCACCACCTCACGGATGCGCTCCTCGGTGACCCCCTCCCGCATATTGGCGTACAGGCGAAGATTTTCCAGCCCCGTCATATACTTATAGAACTCGGGATTCTCCACGATTCCCCCCACCTGGGCCATGGCCTGCTCGAATTGCCGACGCATATCAAAGCCGCAGATCGAGATCTCCCCCTCGTCCAGGGTCAAAAGGCCTGCGGCGATCTTGATGGTAGTGGTTTTTCCCGCACCGTTGGGTCCTAAGAACCCAAAGACCTCCCCGGCGTAGGTATCAAAGGAGATGTCGTGCAGGATCTGCCGCTTGCCCAGGGTCTTATTCAAATGCTCAATGTGCAATACCACGTTGCTCATGCGCTCACCCCTTCCTTGGTATGGGAATTCCGATGCCAGGCATTGCCGACAAAGCCAACGATCTTCCACTCCCCGTTGACCCGCTTGAATTCGATCTGGGCGTGAACGTTATACACTCCCTCGAACACGGTGGGGTCGCAGACCTCCCCCTCCTCGATCTCAACGTACACGTTGCGCTGACTGAGGAACAGGCTATCGGCGGTAAAGCCCCGATACGTAGCCTTTACGGTGTCGGAAAACAAACTTACGGTGGCGTAATCCGGCCCGCTGGGCACCACGTCAATGTCCTGATCGGTGATGGAAAACTGCACGTCATAGTAGCAGTCCAGCACCATCTCCTCCAGCACGGCCAGATAGCGGGAGCGAAGCTCGTCGGCGTCACAAAACTCCACCTGCTCGTCGATCGACGAGGGATCCCAGTAGCGATCAAACCAGGCCTCCAGGGCGGCACGGCACTCGGCCCTTTGCTCCTCGGTGAGGTAATCTCCGGGCTCCACCCCTTCGGGGGTGAGGTTGATCTCCAACAGCTCCTGCATACAGCCCTCCACGTTCTCCCGGATGGCAGGGATCTCCTTTTTGAACTGTGCCTCCTTGACCGCAATGAACACGGCCAGACCCAGCAAAAGGATGCCTCCCAGCAGAAGTCCGCGGTTGACCTTCTTCCAAAAACGATGCATACGCTTTCCTCCTTTGTTGAATCGTTTTTTCTTACGTACAATATGTCGCCAAAAAATTCCAAAGGTTACACAATTTTTTGAATTTTTTCAAGCCGTCAAAACTGTATTAACTGTACCATTGTTAATTTATTATAGCATAGCGCGTTACGGTTGTCAATAGGGGACTCAAAAAAAGAACCGCGACCATCCCAAAAGGGCGGCCGTGGTTCTTAGATTCGATTAAAAATCCCGTTCAAAATCCAGGAATCGGGTCCCCTGGAAGGAAAGCATTCCGCGGTCGCCCTCCACGAGCAGACCGTACCGACTTCCCTCCACCATCAGCTCCATGCGATCTCCGCTCTCCACCTGGAAGGTAACGTAATACGTTTGATGCACCGAGTGGTGATGATGCTCCCCTGCATGGTGATGACGGTGCACGTCCATGCGCTTTGCCACCACCGTGGCCTCCACGCGCAGGCGGGGGGAATGATTGTTCTTATTCCATTGCGTCAGGGAACGGATGACGGTAAAAATAATTACGCCGAATACAAAGGCAAAAACGAGCCAGAAAAAGCCCATAAACAAAGCGATAGACATGGGAGAGCCTCTCTTTCTTCCTTAATCAATGTCTTCGACCACCTGCTCGGGCTTGGTCTCCAAAAGCTCGGGGTTCTCCACGTAACGCTTGATCAGCTTGAAGGCCGACGCATAGTAATAACCGTCGCAAATGCGCTCATCGGTCACGGCCTTGAGCTCGATGTACTTTTTGGTGTATGCCTTGCCGTCGGCATCGCAGGCAACCACCGAGCGACGTCCGCCGTAGGCCAGGAACACGGGCAGGTTACCAAAGTTGTAAATGTGATGATAGATGGGACGAATGCCCAAGGAGCCCATGCTGGTAATGATCATGGAGCCGTGGAAGGGGCTGAGCCAAAGCAGCTTTTTGGGCAGGAGTCCGAAATAATCCAGGAAATTCAACAGCTTGACCGTCCAGCGGCAGAGCAGACCGGGAATGAGAGACAGCAGCTTATTGAGCTTATCAAAGGAGTTGACCTCCTCGGGCTTGGACTGTACCTCGGCAACCACCTTATTGAATTTCTCGTACACCTCATCAATGGTATCGTCGGGATTGAACCGCACCTTGATGCAGGTATCGGGGGATTCGATGGACAGCGTTTTCTTGATGGTCATGACGATCTGAATGTCGTTTCTGGCATAGATCTTCTGTCCGCTCACGAAGCGGTTGACTCCAGGACGCTGGGAAAGCATACGGATGTAGGCTGCCAGCATGACGTGCAAAAAGCCAAAGCTGGTTTTGCCCTCTCTCACCTTCTGGCGGCAGAATTTATCGGTTTTGGTAATGTCGAACATATCCGCATAGGTGTTGCAGGCATCGCAACGCTGGGGCATGATGTACGGCATAAATTTATTCATGGGGTTGATGGTACGCAGCTTGCGTCCGTCGGAGCGATCGCCAAAGCGACGGCGTCTTTTCTTTTGTTCCGGCATAAGATACCCTTCCTTTTTCATCGTTTCCCGCGGATGCGGGGTGGATATTCGTATTTATTATAAAGAAAACTTAACAATTAGTCAATAGATTTGATCAAATTACAGATGTAAATTTTTTTGGTTTTTGCAAAATTTCATGGAAACGGGCAGAAAAAAGACGAAAAAAAGGCAAGAAAAATCCTCCCGAGCGATTGCAAAAAGGGGAAATGTATTGTATAATAATGCTATTGACGATCAAGGATGCAAAGGAGGGATTCCATGAAGCACGTGGATATCTACACCGACGGTGCCTGCCGCGGCAACCCGGGAAAGGGTGGCTGGGGGGCTGTTTTGGTGTACGGCGGACGGGAAAAGGAGCTCTCGGGAGGAGAGCCCATGACCACCAACAACCGCATGGAGCTAACCGCCGCCATTGAGGCGCTTGCCGCCCTGAAGGAGCCCTGTGAGGTGACCCTGACCTCCGACTCCAAATACCTCACCGACGCCATTACCCTTGGCTGGGCCGAATCCTGGCGGGCCCGCGGCTGGAAAAAGGCCGACCGCTCCCCTGCCCTCAACCCCGATCTGTGGGAGCGCCTCCTGGAGCTGCTTGCCATACACAGGGTAACCCTGGTTTGGGTCAAGGGCCACAACGGCCACCCCTATAACGAGCGTTGTGATCAGCTGGCCACCGCCTACGCGGATCAGCTGTAACAAACAAAAAGCACGCCCGCGACGTTTGTCGCGGGCGTGCTTTTTGTTCCCCGGCCTTATTTCTTTGCCAGGAAATCGGTATAGAACTCTGCCAGCAGCTTTTCAAAGCGGGGCATAACGATCTTCATTCCATCCAGATTCAGATGGCTGACGTCGCTGGGCTTCATGCAATACTTGGCACGGAAGTCCTCGTTGGTCATATCCACTCCCGAGATCTCGGTATCGTACGCGTAGATGCAATACACGCCCTGGGCCTCGGCCACCGCCTTCATGGCGTTGGCGTAGTCCACCGAAACCAGAGGATGGCTGCGGGTGTTAGTGAAGTTCCAGGGGGTGATACAAACGATCATGGCGTTGGGATACTTGGCCTTGACTCCCTCAATGATCACGTTCAGCGCGCCCATAAAGGTCTTGTTGTCATGGCTGTCCACCGTGCCCAGAGGCGTTCCCTGGTTGTAGTCGTTCTTTCCGCCCTCAATGAGAACGATGGCAGGATTGTTGTTGGCCATACTGCCGTAGCGCAGGCACATGGGATTGTTGGTACCGGTGTAGTTGGACACCATGGAACCGTTTTTGCCGTAGTTATTCATATCCTGGCCGTACTTTTTGGCCAGCAGCTGGATCCAGACGTGTCCCGATTCCAACCCGTTGCCGGCAAAATAGCTGTCGCCGATGGCGTTGACGGTCAGGCCCTCCAGCACCGCGTTATAGTAATTCTTTTTGCTGTCCTCGATCCATTTTTCCAGATACAGCTTCTCCATGGCAGTTCCCTCCTGCAGGGTCAGCTCCGCCGTAACCGTGGGATAAGCTGCGGGCTTGAAGGAAGAGGTCTCGCCCGAGCGGAAGCACAACCGCAGGCATTCATTATCCAAGGTGGTAGTGTAGGTGTAGGTCACCGTACCGTTTTCGTAGGAGGTCAGAATTGACGAGGTGTTGGTGCCCGAGCCTGCGTAGTTGGCACCGTCGGTATCCAGCACCCAGGCGCCGTTGACCTCCTTCCAGGAGGAGATCACGTAAGCCGAGGCCGACGCATACTTGACCTCGTTGTTGGAGTTGGTATTGTCATCCTTGAATACGATGGTGGTTCCCGCCCGGGGGATACAGAAAACGTCGGTATAGGAATACCCGCCTCCGTTGGGGACCAACTGATTGGGCGTGGAGGAATGGGTGGCCGAGGCAACGTAGCCATAGTTCCACTTCAGCTCCAGGGTCTCGGGGCCGGCCGTTTGGGGGCCGCCGGTCTTGAGGAAATCCTCGTAGCACTCGGCAAGCTGCTTTTCAAAGGCGGGCATTACCAGCTTCATGCCGCTCTGGTTCAGGTGGCTGTTATCATTGGGATTCAAGCAATACGCGGCACGGAAGCCCTCGTTTGACATATCCACGCCCATCACGTCGGGCAAAGAAGCGTTGATGCAGTACACACCTCTGGCCTCGGCCACCTGCATCATGGCGTTGACGAAATCGTGATACTGCAAACCGAGATCATTGGTGCCGGGGAAGTTCCAGGGAGTAATGCAAACGATCATGGCATCGGGATATTTTTCCTTCAGCCCGGTGATGATCACGTTCAATGCCCCCATAAAGGTGGTGGTATCGGTGCTGTTGATGGTACCGATGGGTGCCAGACGGGTGTAGTCGTTCCGTCCGCCCTCCAGGATCACGATATCGGGGGAATTCCGCTTCATGGAGGTGTAACGGTCACACATGGGGTTCTTGTTGGTAACGTAGTTGGTCACCGTGCTTCCCCCAATGCCGTAGTTGTTCAGCTCACCAAAATACTTATCCACCAGCAGGTCGGGCCACATCTTCATGGTCGACGAGGGAGCAATGTAGCTATCGCCGATGGCGTTGATGGTGATGCCCTCCAGAATGGGATAGTAGCTATTCTCGGCGCTCTTGCGCAGCCAGGTCAGATAGGAAAGGTCCTCGGAAAGCGTTCCCTGCTCCCCGGTCTTTTCCACCGTTACCGTTACAAAGGGATCCGGCGTAAAGGTGGCCGTTTGCCCGGAACGATAGCACAGACGGATGTACTCGTTGTCCTGATGGGTGGTGTAGGTGTAAACGATGCCGCCGTTCTTGCCATAGGTCACGATATCCGACTTAGGCGCGGAGGAGCTGTAATAATTGGCACCGTAGGGATCAAAGACCCATTGTCCGTCCTTTTCGATCCAGGTAGAAAGCACCATGGTGGCCGCGTCGGCATAGCCCTTGTCGCCACCGGAGTTGCTGTCGTCATCGAGGAAGGAAATGGTGGTCCCCGCCTCGGGGATACAGAAGATGTCGGTATAAGAATAGAACTCCACGCCGTCCCGGATCTCGCCGCGCTTGCCGTCCCCCTCCTCGCCGGAGAAGACGCGGCCGTAGTGCCAGGTCAGAGTCAGCTCTCCCTCCTCCACCACGTCGGGAGCCTCGGTGGTTGCGGGGGCTTGGGTCGTTGTTGCGCCGCCCTGGCTCCCACCTCCGCAGGAGGCCAACACAAAGAGGCTTGCCAGCAGTAAACAAAGCAGTCGCATTACGTACAGTTGCTTTTTCATCATGTTTAAACTCCTTGTTTTATGATCGGAATCGGGTCAAAAATTCTCGCCGTTCCAGCCCCAGCGCTCGCAAAACTCGTACTTGACGTAGATGTGCTCGGGGGAAATGTTCAATTCCTCATGGTAGAGATCGCACAGGATCTTGGTCATGCGGTTGCAGATCGCCTCCTCCGCCTGGCCAAAAAGCTTTACCTCCACCATGGCAATGGGGAAATTGTTGTAGCCGCGGAACCACATCCGGGCGTTGTCGGTAAACCGGAGCATGAGCCAATATTCGCTCTTCCCGGGGAAGTTGGAGATGGCCTCGCCCAAACGGGTTTTGAGGATCTTTTCCTTCTCCTCGCTCAAGCGAATATTCAGCTTGGTATCAATAAAGGGCATTGTTCAATTCTCCTTCTTCTTTTCGATGGCGGCGGGTTGCGTCAGGATGGCGTGGAAGATGGCGGGATCAAATTTTGCGACGCGGTTGTAGGTATAGAGGCCGTTCTGCTCCTGCTCCACGTCGGTGAGCTGGGTATAGCAGAGGGCGCCCATACGGGGATGGAAGAGGAGGGCTTCGGTCTGTCCCTTGAAGCGCTCCACAAACTCTTCCTGGGTTCTGGGAGCGTCGCCGTAGCCCCAGCTTCCCACGTGGTTGGCATCAATGCCGTGTTCTTCTTCGGGGTTCCAGTAGATGCCGCCGTATTCGCTGACAAAGGTGGGCTTGCCGGATTTTTCCAGATCCTTCCACTTCTTGGGCAGGCGGATCGGCACCTCCTCGCCACGCGCCAGCGGCTCGTATTTTTCAACCAGCTTGGCGGGATCGGGCTCGTAATCGTGAACGTCCACAATATCGGCAATTCCCGAGATGTGATACCAACCCGAGGTCTCGATATAAAGACGGGTGGAGTCGTAGGCGCGGGTCACGTCGGCAAGGAATTTTACAAATTCGGGATCCTCGTCCGCCTGTGTTTCGTTCAGAGGGCACCAGCCGATGATGGCGGGATGGTTGAAATCACGCTTGACCGTCTCCAGCCATTCGGGCAAAAATGCCTTCCAAGCATCGGGAGCACTGATATCCAGCATCCAGTTTCCGTGCTCACCCCAAACGATGTAGCCCAAGCGGTCACAGTGATAGAGGAATACGGGCTCGAAGATCTTTTGATGCAACCGCGCGCCGTTAAAGCCCAGTGCCATAGAGCGCTCGATGTCATCGATCAGTGCCTGCTCGGAGGGAGCCGTGAAGATTCCGTCGGGATAGAAGCCCTGATCCAGCACCAGACGCTGGAAGACCGGCTGGTTGTTCAGATAGAAGATTCCGTCCTTCAGCCCGATGTTACGCATGCCGAAATAACTCTTGACGCGGTCGTCCCCAAGGGTCAGCTCCAGATCGTAAAGTCTGCCCTTTCCGCATTCCCACAGATGCAGCTCGGAAAGGGGGATGGTCAACGTAGCGGATTTGGCGTGCACGGTGGCGGAAGCCTCCCCCACGGGCGTTCCTTTGTAGAAGGCCTTTGCGGTGAGAATCATGCCGTCGGCATTGTCGGCGGTGGCTTGCACCGTTACGCTGCTCGCGTCAATGTCGGGATAGTATTTGGTTTCGGTAATGTAGCTTTGCTCCACCGCCTCCAGCCAAACGGTTTGCCAGATGCCCGTGGTGCGGGTGTAGGAGCAACCGTAGGAATAGTACTTTTTGCTCTGCTTGCCGGCGGCCTGCTTTCTGGAACGGATATCATCAAAGGCACGCAGAACCAGCGTTGCCTCGGAGCCCTCCAGATAGGGGGTCAGCTCAAAGGAGAAGGAGGAGAAGCCGCCGCGGTGATCGCCCACCTTTTTGCCGTCCACCCAAAGGGTGGTGTAAAAGTCGCAGGCACCAATGTGAAGAAGGACGCGCTTGCCCGCCCAATTTTCGGGAAGAGTGATCTTTTTGCGGTACCAGACGCAGTCGCAAAATTCCTTGTCTCCAATACCGGAAAGCTCACTCTCGCGGCAGAAGGGGACGTTGATGGTTTCGGTAAAGGGCGCGTCGGGCTCCATGAGCTTGCGATCCAAGCCGGAGTTGACACGGTCGGTTTGATATTCCCACGCACCGTTGAGATTGATCCAGTTCTGGCGCACCAGTTGGGGTCTGGGATATTCGGGTCTGAACATAAAACATTCCTCCTGTAAATAAGATATACTAACATAGAGTTGGTTTCATTATAGCACATTCCCGAGGGCTTGTCAATTCACAAGCAACGAAAAAAAGCCCTTTTTTCAAGCATTTGGAACAGAATGCAGACGGTTCCAAAAGATAAAAATTTAACAAGAAAAACCCCTTGACAATCCCACGGGAGTGTGCTATAATTGTTTATCTTGATGCGAATACGAAATATCTTCAAGGTTTCGGAAATCAGAATTTGACTCGTACTGCGCCCCGTGTGCGACGCGAATTCGGCTTTCCGTGTTTTTTATTTTTCGCAACGCAATGCAATTTTTAGGGAGGAACAAACGATGGCAATTTGGGAAACGATTCGAGATTATTTGCTGGATCACGACATTTTTGAAATGGTCCTGCGTGTTCTGCTGGCCGGTCTTGCCGGCGGAATGGTCGGCTTTGAAAGAGAGTATCACGGCCGCGCAGCAGGCCTGCGAACCCACATGATGGTCAGCCTTGGTGCCGCTCTGACGGCGATCATTGGCGTAAGCCTGAGTGTGATGATGTATGAAACCTACGGTGTGGTATCCGACGTGCAGCGTACCGGCGCCCAGGTAATGAGCGGCATCGGTTTTCTCGGTGCAGGCACCATTCTGTTCAAAAAGAGCAACTCCCAGATCACGGGTCTGACCACCGCCGCAGGGCTTTGGGCAACGGCGGCCATCGGTCTTGCCGTAGGCTACGGTCTGTACATCCCTGCCTTTGTCACGGTCATAGTGGTCATGATGGCCTTTACGCTGATGTCCCACGTGGAGGCACTGATGAACCGCAAGCGTCAGCGCGTGTTCATCTACCTGGAGCTGAATTCGGTTGACGCCGTAAGGAAGATGTCGGCACAGCTTTCCGACCAGTTCGGTGCCGTAGAGATCCAGGTCACCCCCGCCCGCAGCGGTACCCCCATGCACGTGGGAATGGAGGCACTGATCCGCATTCCCGCCAAGGTCTCCATGCGCAACAAGCTGGAAAAGCTTCAAAAGCTGGACAACGTGGTCTTTGCCCTGCAGATCAGCTGATTTCCAAAGAATTCGTAAAAAAATTGATCCCGTGCTGTTGACATCCGCGCGTTTTCATGGTATGATATTAAGTAGAAATACCGGTTCACCCGGATAGAGAACACCAGGATCGGAGGAACCCCTATGGAAGAAAAAGTAACGTCCCTCGCTCCCACCGCCGACGCGCTCGACCACACGCCCGCCGTGGATATTTCCGACGAGGCCTTTGCCGAGCTGCAAGCCTCCTTGGACAAGACCGAGAGCATGAAAAACACGGTTGCGGAGGCGATTGTAAAAGCCAATGAAAAGGGCCTGAATCAACAAGCCGCCCGCCTGCGGATCCTTTTGCGCAAGCTGTTTGCCATGGAAGGTCTTCTCCGCGCGGAGCTTTCCCGCAAGGAGATTGCCAAGCTGACCGCTGAATTGGAGACTCTGGAGGCCGAATACAGTGCCGAGTTGCTTTCCCCTGACGCTGCCGCCGAGGATGCCGAGGCACCCCAAAACGGCCACGGCTACGCCAAAAAAGCCAAAACCCTGCGTGTATTCTCCAAGATCGTTGGTTACGCCGGTGCGTTTGCCAGCCTCTTTGGCTGCATCGCATACCTCCTGCTCACCCGGGAGGAGCTGATGGGTCTTCCCTTCTCTTGGTGGGGCATCCTTGTGAACGCAGGTGCGTTGCTTCTCTTTACCGTCATTGCCCTGTTGCTTCACCGTGCCGCACGCGCCAACGCCGCCATTGCCAAGCAGATGGCCGCAGACCACGCGCACTACGAGGCCGAAAAGCAGGAGCTGCTGGAGAGCGAATTGGCCGACGTCACCATCAAGGCCTACGCGCTGGAGCTGGAAAAAATGGCAGCAAAGACCGAAGCCCCTGCCGAAGAGGCCCCCGAATGTTGCTGTATGAAGCATCTGAAAAAGAGTGCCAACGGTGTAAAGGTATCGGTAAAAACCAATCCCAAGGCCATTGCCGCCGCGGCTGTGGTTGGTGTGGTGGCCGTGATTGCCGCATCGCTGATCGGCAAGGGAAAAAAGAAAAAAGAAAAATGCGCCAGGATCCAGGGTATTCGCCTGGAATGGGGCGAATAAACGTCATACATAAAAAGAACCGCAGATCACAAACGATCTGCGGTTCTTTTTCATTGGGTTCTTCCCCACCAAGCCTCAACGGATACGGAAATAGCGGCGAAAACGGAGAAGATACAGGGTAATCAATCGCGTCAAAGCAATATCGTAGATTACAAAGCAAAGCAGGCAAAGGCCGTATAGTACCCAAGGCATCCAGGTCATGCCGTAGGACTCCAGAGCCTCGGGAAGAAAGAACTTGAGCACCAGCACGATCCCTCCCAGAGAAAGGTGAAAAACCAAAAGCTTGAGCAGGTATCCCGGAATCCGGGGCAGGCGCTCCAGCTTTTCCTTCAAAATGGGGTAAAAGCCGGCAAAGAGGGCGTAAAAGAGTGCCGGGGTCTTTAGCGGCAGGAGAAGCAGGGCGAGAATAGAGGTCCCCAGCCAGATCAGCCAAGGATAGATGCCTCGGATCTCAATGACCGCATAGATACAGAGCAAGGAGGCCAACACCGCTGTGCTCAGGTCCAAAACCTCCACCGCGGCTCCCACACCGAGAAGGATGACCCCCAGGGCGCAAAGCATGGCACTCACGGCCACGTATTTGATCCGCATACTGCGTTGATTCATACCGTCGCCGCCTTTCGTTAGCAGCAGGAGATCAAATCCCCGCCCATGCACTCACAGCAGCAGTCGGCACAGATCAAAGAGGTGCAGGCATCGCACATACAGTCCGAGGAATTGGAGGTGCGGTATCCTCCACCGTAGCCTGCCGTTTGGGCGCGCAGGCTATCCCGCGCGGTCTTGTATTCCTGGTTGTAGGGATCCATGGAACAGGCGCGGTCAAACATTCGGGAGGCATCCAGAAAATACCCGCGCTTGTAAAGAATACACCCCGTCAAAAAATACCACTCGGCATCCTTTTGGTCGGGCGGGGTTTGCTGAAGCAGCTTTTCGGCCTCGTAAAAGGCGTTGCTATTGATCAGGCGGCGCACCTCGGCAAAGCGGCTTCCGGCGTTGCTTCCCGTACGGGGATTGCCGCCAAAGCCCGAAGAACCTCCGCCGGAGCGGTTCCCTGCCGCCCGCATCTTCTGGATCTCCTCATAGGCGGCGTTGATCTCCTTCATCTTCTCGCCGGCAAGATCGGCAAGATCACTGTCCCGATACTTATCGGGGTGATATTTGCGCGCCAGAGCGCGGTAGGCTTGCTTGATCTCCTCATCGGTGGCCTGCGGGGATACCCCCAGTACTTGATACGGATCTCTCATCTCGTTTTTACTCTCAACCTTTCCAAAAAATCAACTTACGGTCAGCAGGGTCCGTCACAGACCTCGCAACAGCATTCGCATCCAATCTCTCCAACACATTCACAGCAGCATTCGCCCCAATCGGCCTTGCTCCATCTCCCTTTGCGGCTCCGTTTGCAGGAGATTCCCTGCTCTTCGAGCGTTTGCTTCAGGGTCTCGCGGGCCGTGCGATACTCGGCATTGCCGGGATCGATGCGCAGAGCGCTGTCCATCATATGCAACGCATCCAGAAAATACGACCGTTGCTCCTGGACCCGCCCCATCAAAAAATACCACTCGGCGTTCCGTGCCGAAACCGGGGCGCGCCGAAGGAGGGCGTCGGCCTCTCCAAAATTCCCTTCCTCCAAAAGGACACGCACCTGCGCCCCGAGAGTAGGATCCGGCAGGACGCATTCGGCAAAGGAAAGCGCGGGCTCTGACCGCCGTGCCCGACGGATCTGTCGGTACGCCTCGTCGATCTGCTTTTTCCGCGCATCGGTCAAATCACGCAGATCCCTCTGCCCCAGCGTTGGGGAACGGTATTGCTTTTTTCGTCGTTTGTATGCGGCGCGAAGCTCACGGTCGGTGGCATCGCGGGATACTCCAAGGATGTAATACGGATCGTTCATGGGTCTCTCTTTTCCTGTGACAATTGTTTTTCCGCCTTCTCCAGCACCCGCTCGGCGCAGGAGGGCAAGCCCAGATAGAAAATATTATAAATGATCTCCTTGATCTCGGGGGTAGCAAAGGAATCCATCAACAAAAGTGCCTGCTCCCCGCGCATCAGCTGACCCGTGAGGGAAAGCTTGACCCGCTCCAGGTCCTCGGACGTGGGAGAATTCTCAAACAGAAGCAGCAAGGGATTGAAGCGTCCCTTTTTTTGATCCTCCACCAGATCGTCGGCGGCGTCCACCAGGTAGATCCAATGCCCCACGGCACGCCCCATGGCGGCGGCCACGCGAGCATCCGAGGGGGAAAGGCCGTAGGAAAAGACGGTGGCCATCAGCTCCCCAAACAGCGCCGCGGGACGGTCGGCAGACGGTACGGCGTCGGGGGTATTCTCATAGTCCGAAAGTGCCGAAAGGGATTCCCGAATGGCCAGATCCAGCTCCGGAAGGGCTTTTTTTGCCTTTCGGTAAGCAGGACGGAAGAAGCCCCGTGCCAGGTATCCGCGCAACCGCCGTCCTCCCCGCTCGTCGCGGCAATCGTCCCGGCACTTGTGATAGGTCAGCAACGCCGAGGCGTGGGCACAGTAGGTCAGGGCCTCCGAGGGCTTTGCCATGGGACGGGGGCGCAGGGGATGCACCGGACAGCGTCGCTTCTCGATCTCGGGGATCTCCCGACCAAAGGAATAGCGCAACGCCGCCAGAAAAACAAAATCGTAGCTCAGGGAAAAGCGTGAGCATTGTCCGGTGCATTTGCCCATACGGCGGCAAAGTCCGCAGTACAGGGCGCGGTAGCTTTCATGCTCCCGCAGGCGCAGCTCCTTGGCGTCGGTTCGAATATACCCCAGCATCCTTGTTCCCCTTTCTCAAAAAATGACAACAGACTGCCGCAACCAAGGACAGTCTGTTGCAAGATGGTATCACGCCCGGCGTCTGCGACGGCGGTGGAGCAGGTACTGCGCCAGGCAAAATACTGCGGCCGCTCCAAGCGAGATAGCAAAATAGCCAACGTTATCGGATGCCGGTTGCAACACCGCCACCTCCGGCAGCACCGCCGCCAAGCAACCCGCCGCCAAAAATCCACAGCCAAGGCCGGTGGTCAGCATATAGAAGAGACGGAAGAAGCGCATGGACAGAATTGCCAATAAGAAGCCGCCGCCCACACCGATCCACAGATCCTCGGTGAGCCAGAAGCGTACGGCGCAAAAGCCGACCACCGCCATGATCCCAAACCAAAGATACGAGGCACGGCCAAAGGTCAACCACAAAAAGGCCAAAGCCACAACGCCGCCAAATACGTAAGCCAGCCACTCGGGCATGGCCTCGGTGCGAACCTCCCAAAAGAGCTGGGTGCCGATCAAATATCCCAATCCGCCTCCCAAAAGAGCCAAAAAGAGCTTGACCAACCGATAAGCAAGCACGCCGATCAGCACCGCGCAAACGATGCCGACAATATACAAGACCGTGGCAGAGATCCCCAAATACGCGGCGCTCCCGTCGATCACGTCCGTGTGAAAGCGTTCTACCGCCGCAAACCATCCCCGCACCTCGCCATTCAGGCAGGCCAGGAGCCAATTCAACAGTGCCATAAACGATCTCCTCCTTTATTACAAAATACATCTCTATTATAATCGAACATTCCCCGCTTGTCAAGAGAGGACACCTTCACGGTTGCAACTTTTTTGTAAATGTTTGTGAAGTCCTTGGAAAAATGCAAAAAAATTTTCGTCCCGCTCTTGCTTTTTTATGCAAATGTGGTATAATAAGAGTTGAAAAATTCCAAGACTGGAAAACCGATAAGGAGAGTGCCATGGATAACCAAGAACTGGATACGAGCCTGGAATACCTTTACCACGCCATCTTAATGCTTCACACCCCCGAAGAATGTCGCAGCTTTTTGAACGATCTTTGCACCGCCTCCGAGCTGCAGGAAATGGCGCGCCGTCTGCGCGCCGCCAAAATGCTGAAGCGGGGCTACGTTTACTCCGAGATCGCCGAGCAGACCGGTCTTTCCACCGCTACCATCAGCCGCGTCAACCGCTGCCTGAAGTATAACGGGGACGGCTACCTGCAGATCCTGGATCGCCTGGAAAAGGCGGAGCATCACTAATGGGCTGCGAGGGCTACGGTGCCATTGCGCGGGTCTACGACAAGCTCAACGCCGAGATCGACTACGAGACCTGGGCAGAATTTGTTGAGCGTTGCTTTGACCGCTTTTTGCCGACCCGCCCCGAGCTGGTGCTGGATCTTGCCTGCGGCACCGGAAGCATGACCCTTCCCCTTGCCCGCCGCGGCTACGACATGATCGGCGTGGACGGCAGTGCCGAGATGCTGGCCGAGGCCTATGCCCGCGCCGAAGAGATCCCCGGCATTTTATGGCTGCTGCAGGATATGCGTTCCTTTGAGCTCTACGGCACGGTGGGAGCCATTACCTGCTGCCTGGACAGCCTGAACTATCTTTTGACCCTCCCGGATCTGCAACGCTGCTTTGCCTGCGTGCACAACTATCTGGATCCCAACGGTCTCTTTCTCTTTGATATGAACACGCCCTACAAATTCCAAAACGTTTACGGCAATAACGCCTACATTTTGGAGGACGAGCTGGTTTGGGACGAGGGCGGCCCCACCGAGGAGCGCGCCGCCGTATTTTGCGGCTGGCAGAATCACTTTGATCCCGCAACCCGAATCTGCGATTTTGACCTTTCCCTCTTTGAAGAGCTGGAGAACGGCTCCTACCGCCGCTCGGACGAGCATCAGCAGGAGCGTTGCTACTCCATGGAGGAGATCCGCGCCGCGTTGGAGGCAGCCCATCTGGAGCTCCTCGGCGTCTGGTCGGATTGGCAGTTCTCCCCCGTAACCGAGACCACCGAGCGCTGGTATTTCTGCGCCCGCGCCATCAAACCGTAAAATCACTTATCATTTCCCAAGAAAGGATTCCCCCTATGTCATCCACCATTCTGCGCGCCATGACCGCCGACGGCAGCGCGCGTATCCACGTCATCCGTTCCACCGAGATCGTCAACGAGGCGATCCGCATTCACAATACCACCCCCACCGCATCCGCCACCCTGGGACGGCTCCTGACCGCCACCTCCATGATGGGCTGTATGCTGGGAGAAAAGACCGATTCCATTACCGTGACCCTGGCCGGCGACGGCCCTGCGGGCCACGTAGTAGCCGTGGCCGACTATATTGGAAACGTGCGCGGCTATCTTCGCAACCCGGGAGTGGATCTCCCGCTCAAGCCCAACGGCAAGCTGAACGTTGGCGGTGCCGTGGGACACGGACTGCTCAACATCATCCGTGACACAGGGGGAAACGAGCCCTACAACGGCTCGATCCGGCTGGTAAGCGGTGAGGTGGCCGAGGACATTGCCGCCTACTACGCGCAAAGCGAGCAGATTCCCACGGTCTGCGCCCTGGGCGTGCTCATCGACACCGACTGTACCTGCCGCGCGGCGGGCGGTGTGTTGGTTCAGCTCCTTCCCTTTGCCGACAATCACACCATCGACCTCATCGAGCGCAACGCCGCCGATCTTACCAACGTTTCCCGTCTGTTCGACGCGGGACTTTCCAACGAGGAAATTGCCAAGATCGCGCTGCGGGATATCCCCTTTGACGTGTTTGACGAGCTGGACGTGGGCTACCGCTGCAACTGCAGCCGTGAACGCACCACCAAGGCTCTGATCACCCTGGGCAAGCCCGACCTGTTGGGCCTTTTGGAGGAGCAGGTATCCGAGGGCAAGCCCGAACGCCTGGAGGTGGCCTGCCGCTTCTGCGACAAGAAGCAGTACTACAATCGGGCAGATATTGATAACATGTTTTGACCAAAAGCACCGCCGAGAACCCATGATTCTCGGCGGTTTCGTTGTAAAAATGAAAAAATTTATATCCAAGTCCGAACCAAACGCTCTCGGCCACGACTATATGGGTGAACGTTCAAACGCCTTCCGGAAAGCAGGAAAATTTATGACAACCGATGAAATCATTCAAAATTACGATTCTCTGATGCGGCTTGCCGTCTCTAAATGTGCCTCGCGCACCGATGCCGAGGATCTGGTAAGCGACACCATGCTTGCGGCCTTTGCCTATCTACACCGAGGCGGGAGCATTGAGCATCCCAAAACCTGGCTTGCAAACACACTTTGCCACAAGCACAACGATGCCCTGCGTAAAAAATACCGACATCCCGTAACGGTGTGTCTGGACGAGGGACTGGAGATTGCGGAAGAAGAAGAGGAGGAATACCGCGCCTCGGAGGAAGCCTCCCGGGTGCGGCGGGAGCTGAATCATCTTAGCCATATCACCCGCGAGGCAATGATCCGCTTTTATTTTGGAAATCAAAGCGTTGCGGAGATCGCCGCGGAGCTGCATATTCCCGAAGGGACGGTCAAAAGCCGTTTGTCCGCAGGCCGCATTCAGATGAAGAAAGGACTGGAAGAAATGGAAACAAGAGAAAATCATTTGCCCGGAGAGCTGTACCTGGCGTTTGGCGGCTCGGAGGGGCGGAGGGGCGAGCCCCTCTCCCTGGTGGAAGGCGATCTGATCGCGCAAAACCTTTTGATCCTTGCCTACGAAAAACCGATGTCAATCGGGGAGCTTTCCAAAGCCATCGGGATTCCCGCCGCTTATCTGGAGCCTATCATTCAAAAGCTGACCGACGGTGAGCTGATGGCACAGACCGACGGCGGTAAAGTCTATACCGATTTTATTATCACAAAGCCACAAACCGTGCTGCAGGGCTTTCAACCTCAGCTTGCCTTTGCCCACAAGCATTTTAACACCGTTTGGGAAAAGCTCCAACAAATGTCCGACGCGATTTCCAAAATGCCCTTTGTGCAGAAGATGGGAACCGAAGAAAAGATCAAGCTGGACCGCTACGCCGTTTTGAAGGCGCTGCAGGATTTTCAGCATTACGGCACGGGTAAGATTCCAGCACCGAATTTTCCCAAACGAAAGGATGGAGGACGGTGGTTTGCGCAGGCAACCGCGTTTGATGCGGGATACAATAGGAAAAAGTACAATAAAGCATCTGAATATTGCATCCACGGTGGCCACCGCACTTCGGAGGCGGTTGCCGTGGGTCGAACCAAACGCATTCGCTTTTATGAATTTGATACCACGTTATGGGATAGTCCTCACCGTTACGGCGGAGCATATAAACTGTACTTTAAGCATATCATTCCCTTGCTGTGGAGTATCTATGACGGCATTTCCCTTGAAGCATCAGACATTCCAAACGAGTTTATTTCCTATACCCCAACCCTCGAACGCCTGGGCGTGTTAGGACACACAGCGGATCAGCTGTGTGTTAAGATCCCCGTGTTAAAGAAGACGGAATACGATGAAGTGTGTGCGGCAATGAAAACCGCGACCGAAGAAATAAAAGCGGCAATCGGAGAAGAATTCACAACCTTCATTGCCTCCATGAAGACGCCGATTCCCAAGCACCTCACCTCGGTTCCCGCGCTGTTCCAATACCACGAGGCCACCACCTATTTCGTAATGGCCATCGTCCGTGAGGCTTACGATAAGGGTCTGCATTTAAAGGATGTGGATTTCTGCTGCCCTCCCGTCGTGTTGGTTTACGATCCCATAGAATAATTTATCAAAGCACCGCCGAGAATCATGAATTCTCGGCGGTGTTTCTTATGGTCTTGAAAAATCGAAAAACCACAACCGATAAGACGCCCAAAACGACCGATCAGACAAAAATCAACATTTCTCCCTTTTGGTTTGCTATAATGGTACTCGCAAATAAACAAGGAGGATACAACGTATGCAAGCCATTCAAACATTTTCCCTTGGCAAGCGGTATCGGCATCTGATTGCCGTTGACAAGCTCGACCTGGAAATAAAGCAGGGGGAATTCTTCGCTCTGCTTGGGGTCAACGGTGCGGGAAAAACCACCACCGTCAAAATGCTTTCCTGCCTGACCCAACCCACCGAGGGGGACGCTGTTGTTGGCGGATACAGCGTTACAAAGGAACCGGAAAAGGTAAAACGCCTGATTGGAGTATCGCCCCAGGAGACCGCCGTTGCGCCCAATCTTTCCGTAAAGGAAAACCTGGAGTTGATCTGCGGGATCCACGGATTCGCCAAAGAAAAAACGCGGGCAAAGATCCGGGAGCTTTCCAAAACATTCGCTTTGGAGCACGTTTTGCAAAGAAAAGCGGGCAAGCTCTCCGGCGGCTGGCAACGCCGCGTCAGCATTGCCATGGCTTTGATCAGCGAGCCCAAAATTCTGTTTTTGGATGAGCCGACGCTGGGGCTGGACGTGATTGCCCGGCACGGGCTCTGGGAAACGATTCGAGCCCTGAAGGGCAACGTAACGATCCTATTGACCACCCACTATATGGAGGAGGCCGAGGCTCTTTCCGACCGCATTGGCATTATGAAAGACGGTCGGCTCCTGGCGGTGGGAACGGTGGAGGAATTGAAGAGGAAGGCCGGAGCATCCGATTTTGAAACGGCCTTTGTCACCATTGTAAAGGAGGGGACGGTATGAAAATGATGACCTTTGCCAAACGGTGCGCAAAAGAGATCCTGCGCGATCCCATCAATCTTGCCTTCGGCCTGGGCTTTCCCTTGGTCTTGTTGCTGCTTCTCAGCGCGATGCAGGCCAACATTCCCGTAAGCCTGTTCGAGATCGACACCTTAACTCCCGGCATTACCGTATTCGGACTGTCGTTCATGACGCTGTTTTCCGCCACCCTGATTGCCAGGGATCGGGAAAGCGCCCTCTTGCAGAGATTATACACAACGCCCCTTACGGGAATCGACTTTATCATGGGGTATATGCTTCCCCTGTTGCCCATCGCCCTCGGGCAAACGGTGATCTGCTATCTGTTTGCGATCCCCCTGGGGCTGACGTTCAGCGTAAATATTCTTTCTGCGGTTCTCGGCATAATCCCTATGGCTGTTTTCAATATTGCGCTCGGACTTTTGTGCGGCAGTATTTTGGGAGTTAAGCAGGTGGGCGGTATTTGCGGCGCGTTGCTCACCAATCTTTCTGCCTGGCTTTCGGGAGTATGGTTCGATTTAACGCTGGTGGGAGGCGTCTTTGAAAAGATCGCCAACGCCCTTCCCTTTGTGCACGCAGCAGAAATGGAAAAGGCGTTATTTCAAGGCAACCTCTTCCTGGCCGCGGAGCACCTTTTGCCAATTCTTCTATACAGTGCATTGATAACCGTGGTTGCCGTGTTCTTCTTCCTCGGGCAAAGGAAGAAGCAGTAAGGCTGCCGGAGAAGGAAAAATAAAGCGGACGATTGCAGAGACGGGGCGAGGATTTACAGATTCAAAAGCCGTTCTTTGACACTCATATAACGAGGCGCGCTCTTGATCGAAGCAAACACCGAATCATGGTTGTTAAGATATCTCAAACAAGCGTACCCGAGCGATTCCTCGCGGTGCTTTGAAACGTCCTTTCGGCTGAATTTGATCTTATGAACAAGCAAAGACGAATGGTCCATTTCTGTGAGGTTCTTAAATTTTTCGCAGTACAGTACCATGCTTTCAAGTTCCTCGATTGCTCTTTCAAATTCTCCCGCCTTGCCACTCTCAAGTGCCATAAAAAAGCTTATTCTTGTTAGACGATCATTGTAAAATCCAAAATCCGCATCCGAAAAGATGATATGGAGCATATCGTAAAGAGATTTCCACATTGTATGCTTTTCTTCGTGGGTGTAGCCGGCCGCCTTACAATCGATCAAGTATTTCATATAGAGATACATACGGTCGCAAGCCTTCCAAAAATAATTTTGACAATGCTCTACCAGCGCATTTCCCTCAAGCACATGAACGTGGAGATCCTCGGCGGGAGGGATCATATCCGCATACTGCAAAGCCTTGGCTCGGTCACCTTGTTCCAGATAGGTGAAACACAAACCACGAATCGCTCCGGTTCGATACTCCATATTTGTGGATTGCAAAAGCTGTTCCCCAAGCATAACGACCTCGTCAAAGCTTTCGTCCATATATCCGTTTTGCAAAACGCGCATCAAGGAATAGCGCACGGTCTCATCATTCGGATATTTCTTTTGCATTTCGCGGCAGAGCTTTAATCGTTCCTCCGTTTTTCCTTGGCTGTGAAGCTCGGAGCACTTGGCTGTAAATGCTTTGATCTCGGATTGCTTTTTGCTTTTGGCAATATCAATTTCAAGCAGGACATCCGCACTGACTTCAAAAATGTTTGCCAATACAGGAAGATGCGAAATGTCGGGGGCGGTCTTATCGCACTCCCATTGGGAAACGGCATTGGTAGATACCCCAAGCAATTCGGCAAGCTTCTCCTGCGTGATGTTTTTGTCACGGCGCAGTTTTTTGATTGTGGTTCCAATAGACATCATCATTCTCCTTTGTGATCATTCAAAAGCGCTTTTGTACCCTCATTATACACATTATTTTGGGATTCTTACACCAAGCATTTTACCAATGCAATTCAACTCGTGCTTCAATATTTACAGTGACAGTTTAACACAAAATGAGAAGAAAGTCAAATTATGAGCTCGAAGATTATGATCGTTTAATAGCAAAAAACAAATCCGAACCAATTTCGATTTGTAAAACCGTTCGGATTTGTGATGTTTAGAACCCATCGGAGAGTCTGAACTCAAGCGTGCGCTCTAATTCACTGCAATGCCTTTCTTCCTTCTCCGCGCACGCTATGGCACAATCCTCGCAGGCTCGGATTTGCAGAGCTCGACTCGTAAAGTTAGACCATCAACAAAAAAGCGCACCCGCGTTCTCTCTGCATTCTTAGCGGAGAAATGATTGGCACAAAATGTCGGCAGAGAACTTGTTTTCTCT
>JAFTNJ010000064.1 GCA_017451915.1 Clostridia bacterium | reverse complement strand
CGCGGGCTGTCCGAATCCACGTTCAATATCTCCCACCAACAAAAAGAGCATTGCTTGCGCAATGCCTTCCCCCGCCACAATGCGAGATTTTATCAAAAAAATCTCTAACGCGGTTCCTTGCCGCGCTCGGTACGCCGGTGCGAACACACCAAAGGTCCTCGCCCTAAAAACGCTCCCCCGGAGCGTTTTTGCCCGCCTACGGCATGGGCGCGGGCTGTCCGAATCCACGTTCAATATCTCCCACCAACAAAAAGAGCATTGCTTGCGCAATGCTCTTTTTGTTGGTGGGAGATGGTGGATTCGGACCACCGAAGTCAACTGACAACAGATTTACAGTCTGCCCCCTTTGGCCACTCGGGAAATCTCCCATATAAAAGTCCACTCTTGTGTGGACTTGGTGGAGCTGGTGAACGGAGTCGAACCATCAACCTGCTGATTACAAATCAGCTGCTCTGCCATTGAGCCACACCAGCGAACAGGTTCGCCTGCGATCTCGTCGCGTTTAGAACAGGGGTATTATACCACGTTCCGCCCCGTTTGTCAAGCCCTTTTTTGAAATTTTTTTAATTTTCCAAAAATTTCTTTTCTTATGGCAACACGTACAAATTCAGATCCCATGCGGGGACCCCGGCAAACCGCCGCAAATAAAAGCCCTGATACGCCGGGAAGAGCGCTTTGACCAGTAGAGGCAGAGCGAACAAATCCTCGTTTCGGTGATACAGGGAGACCAGCAGGCGAGGGTGGCAGGCGCGAATGGTTTGCGCCGAGCCCAGGAGTGCCTCCCGCTCGGAGCCCTCCACGTCGTACTTGATATAATCCACCGCGCGCCCCTCCAGAATATGATCCAGAGTATCGGCCTCGATGGACTTTCGTTTTACGGGGCGCTCGGCCAGGGTAGAAGAGCGGTTGCTCTCAAAGGAGGCGTTGCGGTTTCCGCTATCGTCAAAATACAGGGTGGTTCGCTCGGACCACGCCCCAACGTTGTGCGGAAGCACCTGCGCGCGGAGCTCCTGTGCGGCATAAGCCTCCAGCTTGCGGAAATTGCGGGCGTCGGGCTCCATGGCAACAACGGTTTCCAGGGCTCCCTCGGCGTGCTCCAGCAGCTCCCGCGCCGTATCTCCGTTGTAGGCTCCCAGGTCGGCGGCAACACGGATCTCCCGGGGACGGACCAGGGTCAGGAGGGTCTCTTCCCGATCACTCTCGGCGTTCTTCAAGTAGCGAATGTCCCCCGTCAGCTTAAAATTCAGAACATTCTCGAAGATCCCCCGTGAGGTCTCGTCGGAAAGCAGGGCGTAGGCCGCCTCGATCTCCTCCCGATGGGCCTCAAAAAAGGCGCGGTCAAAAAGCCCCTCTCCAAAGGCAGGAACGTCGGGGGCGTACAGCTCGGCCTCGGCGGCAATGCGCTCAATATTCTCCAGCACCTCGGGGCGGGAGGTACCAAAGGAAAGAAGCACGATGACGTTCCCCGCTCCGTAAAGCTCCTTGATCTCGCTCCAGGAGCGCACGGGCTGGCCGTGAAAGAGGTGACCGCGCACAAAGCCGTCGCTGGCAAAGAAGGCGCTGACCTCGATCCCCTTGGAGGCACAGGCCCGCAGGATCTTATCGGCACCGTTGCCCATGCCGTACATCACCACCGTCTTCTCGGTGGCGGCCAAATATTCCCACAAGTCCCGTCGGATCTCCAAATTCATTCCCCTGCCTCCTCTCAAAGCCTTGACATTTTCGCTTTTTTGTTGTATACTAAATCTGTAAAATCTCTTTATTCAGAAAGGAATTCTGATCATGTCCGATTGTTTGTTTTGCAAGATCATTGCCGGCGACATTCCCTCCTCCAAGGTCTACGAGGATGAAATGCTCTACGCCTTCCGCGACATCAACCCCATGGCCCCGGTGCACGTGCTGGTGGTACCCAAGACCCACATTCCCTCGGCCGACGACGTAAACGCCGAAAACAGTGCCTACGTTGCCAAAATCTTTGAAGCCATTCCCAAAATCGCCGCCTCCGAAGGGCTCACGGGCGGCTACCGCGTGATCACCAACTGCGGTGAGGACGGCTGTCAATCGGTAAAGCATCTACATTTCCACATCCTGGGCGGCAAAAAGCTCCCCGATCAGCTGGGCTGATCCCAACGGCAAAAGAGGAACCGATCCAAAAGAAGCGGTTCCTCCTTTTTTTATGCCTTTACGAATTCGCGGTAAATAGCATTCATCGCCTTCTCGAAGTCGTGTTCCTCAATACCAACAATAATGTTCAGCTCGCTGGAGCCCTGGTCGATCATGCGGATGTTGACGTCGGCACCCGAAATGGCGTCAAAAACTCTTGCGGCGGTACCCTTGGCCTTGACCATACCGCGACCTACCACGGCAAGGAGTGCCAGACCGTCCTCGATCACCACGCTATCGGGACGAACGCTGCGGTTGATGGCATTGATGACCCGCTCCCGCACGGCGTCCACGCCGGCGGTAGAAACTACCACACTCATGGTGTCCACGCCCGAGGGCAGATGCTCAAAGGAAATGTCATGATCCTCCAGCACCTCCAGAACGCGACGGCCAAAGCCGATCTCGGCGTTCATCATATCCTTTTCGATGGTGATAACCGAAAGCCCCTTCTTGCCGGCCACGCCGGTGATGATCTTATCGGTATCGTAGCCGTTCGTGGCCGAAACGATCATGGTTCCGGGAGCCTCGGGCTCGTTGGTGTTACGAATGTTGATCGGGATCCCTGCGTAGCGCACGGGGAAGATGGCATCCTCGTGGAGCACCGAAGCACCCATGTAGGAGAGCTCACGCAGCTCACGGTAGGTAACCTCCTTGATGGGCTGAGGATCCTGAACAATGCGGGGATCTGCCATGAGGAAGCCCGAAACGTCGGTCCAGTTCTCGTAGAGCTCGGCCTCGGCGGCGCGAGCCACAATGGAGCCGGTAATATCCGAGCCGCCGCGGCTAAAGGTCTTAATGGTTCCGTTGGGCATTACACCGTAGAAGCCGGGGATCACCGCATACTCAAAGCGTTGCAGCTCCTTTTTCATTTCCTCGTTGGTCTTTTCTCCGTCAAAGGTACCGTCCTCGCGGAAATAAACCACCGACTCGGCGTCAATAAAGCCAAAGCCCAGCAGCTTTGCCAGAATCAGGGAGTTGAGGTATTCCCCGCGGCTGGCGGCAAAGTCCCGACCCGAGTGGTGGGTAATGCCGTTGCGGATATACTCCAGCTCTCCCGTAATATCAAAATTCAATCCCAGATCCCGAATGATGCTGTTGTAGCGCTCGCAGATCTGTGCGTAGTATTCGGTAATGTCCTCGCGGTTCCGCACCATCTCGTAGCAGCGGTACAGCATATCGGTCACCTTCACGTCCTCGCTATAACGCTTGCCGGGGGCCGATGCCACCACGTAGCGGCGGTTGGGGTCGGCCTTAACAATGGCGGCCACGCGGCGGAAATGCTCGGCATCCGCCAGGGAAGATCCACCGAATTTTACTACTTTGATTCCCATAAAGTTACATCCTTTCCTATCGGCAAATCCAGACGCCGACCAGTCTACTCAATATTATATGAAAGATTTTTCCTTTTGTCAAGATATAAAACGACGAAATACGCAAAAGTTGCCCCCCGAAACTTGCTCATAGTGCAAAAAAAGAGGGCAAAGCCCTTGCTTTTCCCTCAAAAAACTGCTATAATGTAGAAAAATCCCTTGAAAGGTAAGAAAACAATGAAACGCAGCAGCGGTGTTTTGATGCACGTATCCTCTCTGTGGGGCGACTATGGCGTTGGCTCCTTTGGGAAAGAGGCGCGGGAATGGATCGACTTTCTTCATTCCTGCGGCTTCCACGCCTGGCAGGTCCTGCCCTTCTGCCTCCCCGACGAGTGCAATTCCCCCTATAAATCCCATAGCGCATTCAGCTCCAATCCCTATTTTATCGATCTCCCCACCCTGCACGCCAAGGGCCTTTTGACGGCGGCCGAGCTGGCCGAGGCACGTCAGAAAACACCCTATGCCTGCGAATTTGACCGCTTGCGCCGGGAGCGACTGCCGCTCTTATCCAAAGCCGCCGCCCGCGTACAGGACCGCGCCCCCGTCCTCGCCTTCCTGGAGGATCATCCCCAGGTGGCAAGCTTCTGCCGCTACATGGCCATCAAGGCCGCCAACGGCGGCAGCGAATGGATCGACTGGACCACGGAGGAGCCCGACGGAGAGGTGCTTTGGGTCTGGCAATTCCTGCAGTATGAATTCTACCGTCAATGGATGGAGCTCAAGGCCTACGCCAACGGCAAGGGCATCTCCATCATTGGGGACATTCCCATCTACGTGGCCTACGACAGCTCCGACGTCTGGGCAAATCAGGGCCTCTTCCAGCTGGATCGCCGCAAGCGTCCCACCGCGGTGGCGGGCGTTCCCCCCGATTACTTCTGTGAGGACGGTCAGCTCTGGGGCAATCCCCTTTACAACTGGAAGGAAATGAAGAAGGACAACTTTGCCTGGTGGCGAGAGCGTATGGCCTTTATGCTGGAGCTCTTTGACGGCGTCCGCATCGACCATTTCCGCGGTCTGGAATCCTATTTCAGCATTCCCGCCGGGGAGAAAACCGCCAGGAACGGCGTATGGAAGAAGGGCCCCGGCATGGCCTTTATCAAGGCCATGAAGCCTCTGTGCGAGGGCAAGCAGATGATTGCCGAGGATCTGGGGGACATCACTCCCGAGGTCTACGAGTTGGTCAAAAACAGCGGCTATCCCGGAATGCGCGTGCTGCAGTTCGCCTTTTTAGGGGACGACGGCTCGCCCCATCTGCCCCACAATTACGACAATCATTGCGTTGCCTACACCGGCACCCACGACAACAATACCCTGTTGGGCTACGTGTGGGATCAGGACGACGGAACGCGGCAAAAGATTATGGAATACTGTGGTTACGAGGGCGATTGGGACGCCTGCTATGACGCCGTCCTGCGCACCATGTTCGCCAGCCACGCCGGTCTTTTGATGCTTCCCGTGCAGGATCTGTTGCAATACGGAAGCGACACCCGCCTCAACACCCCCGGCAACAGCGACGGCAACTGGAGCTATCGCCTCACCCGCTCCCAGCTCCTTGCCATCTCTCCCCAAAAGTTCCATCGTTGGAACAGCCTCTACGGCAGAAGCTGACGCCCGGGCAAGATCAACGAATAATCAAAACCACCGGTTCAACCGGTGGTTTGCACAGCTCCTGTAAGGGGCTATTACCGGCTTAACCCCTAAAAGGGGCACCGAATTATATCATCGCATCACACGCACTGCACCCCGTAAACGGGGTTTATCAGAAAGGCTCTCCCTTTGGGAGAGCTCCCGCGTCAGCGGGTGAGAGGG
>JAFTNJ010000057.1 GCA_017451915.1 Clostridia bacterium | reverse complement strand
GTGTCCGAATTTCAGTTTATAGGTCTTGGCACCGTAGCTCAAGGCAATGATCTGATGCCCCAGGCAGATACCGAAGATGGGCAGCTCTCCCCGAAGCTGACGGACCAGTTCAATTACCGGCTTTGCATCCTCCGGATTTCCCGGACCGTTGGAAATGAACAGGCCATCCGGTGCCATTTCCCGAATTTCCCCGGCAGTGGTGTTCCAAGGCAGTACTGTCACATCACAGCCCCTTGTGTTCAAGCTGCGGATAATATTATGCTTCATGCCGCAGTCGATGGCGGCCACATGAAACCGACTGTTTTCACAGAATGCTGTCCATGCTTTTGGGGTGCTGACCCTTGCCACCTGATCCTCGGGAAGGCGCAATGTCTGCAATTTGGCTACCGCAGCAATATTTGGAAAAGCCGCATCTGTAAGGAGTGCCTTGCCGGTACCTTTATCCCGAATATGCCGGGCCAATGCACGGGTATCCACACCGGCGATTCCCACAATTCCAAACTTGCACATCACCTGTTCCAGTGTCTCAGCAGCACGGAAATTGGAGGGTTCGCCATTATATTCCCGGACGATTATGGCGCTGACGGTAGGATGGTCCGTTTCGTAGTCATCCTTGCACATGCCGTAGTTGCCGATCAGCGGATAGGTCATCACCACTGCTTGTCCGGTATAGCTTGGATCAGAAAGGATCTCCTGATAGCCAACCATTGATGTGTTGAACACGATCTCTGCGATCACCTCCCGGTTTTCACCAAAGTTGTATCCGTAAAATTCCGCACCGTCCTCCAGAACGATTTTCTTATTGTACTGCCGATTCATGATTTCACTTATCCTTTCGTAGGGACAGTTTCTGTTCAAATTGATCTTTTCGGGTATCCTCCGGAATATCGGTGGGATAGGCTCCGCTGAAACAGGCACTGCAGAAATGTTCGTTACCTGTCAGATTTTTCAGATCCTCCAAGGGCAGGTATCCCAAAGAATCCACACCGATCATTTCCGCGATCTCGCTCACACTGTGATGACAGGCGATCAGATACTCTTCGGAATCTATATCTGTACCGTAATGGCAGGGATGTAAAAACGGCGGTGCGGACACGCGCATATGGATCTCGGTTGCTCCGGCATCCCGAAGCATCTGTACGATCCGCCCGGAGGTAGTTCCACGGACAATGGAATCATCGATCAGAACCACACGCTTGCCCCGAATTTCGCTTTCTACAGGGCTGAGCTTAATGCGAACTTTATCCACTCTGGATTCCTGTCCCGGAGAGATGAAGGTCCTGCCAATGTACTTGTTTTTGATCAAGCCGATACCGTAGGGAATTCCGGATGCTCTGGCATAACCAAGGGCGGCATCCAGACCGGAATCCGGCACGCCAACCACCACATCTGCATCCACCGGATGGGCTTTGGCAAGCAACGCACCAGCTTTCAGCCGGGCATCGTGGATGCCGATCCCCTCAATTTGGGAATCGGGACGGGCAAAGTAGATATACTCAAAAATGCATAGCTTCTTTGGCTTCGTTCCGCAGTGACCGGTATCCGATACTACACCGTTTTGGCTGAAGGCGACGATCTCACCGGGCAGGATATCCCGCTCAAACCTTGCACCAACCGCACTCAATGCACAGCTTTCGGAAGCGACCACATAGGTACCGTCTTTCATAACACCATAGCAGAGGGGACGGAAACCGTAGGGGTCTCGAACAGCGATCAGCTTGGCAGAGGACATCAGCACAAGGGAATACGCACCATCCAGTCTATCCATCGCTCTGCTTACTGCCGATTCAATGGAAGGTGCGGCAATACGCTCCCTGGTGATCACATAGGCAATGGTCTCCGTATCGGAGGTGGTATGAAAAATCGCACCGGAAAGCTCCAATTCCTTCCGCAGCGGCAGCGCATTGCTCAAATTGCCGTTATGTGCCAATGCCAGCTTTCCTTTCAGGTGGTTGACTTCAATTGGCTGGCAGTTACTTAGGTTGTTGCCGCCGGTTGTACCGTAACGGGCGTGTCCTACCGCAATCGTTCCTTTTGGAAATTTGCACAGCTCCTCTGTGCCAAAAACCTCGCTGACCAGACCCAGGCCCTTTTGGCAGGTAAACACGCCATCGTCATTTACGGCAATTCCACAGCCTTCCTGGCCTCGGTGCTGCAAGGCATAAAGGCCGTAATACACAAGACTCGCCACGTTTTCCTGCTTGGGACTGTATACGCCAAAGACACCGCATTCTTCGTGGATACTCATTTGCCTTCCTCCAAACTGGCTTTCACAAAGCCTACAAACAGCGGATGGGGTTTATTGGGGCGGCTCTTAAATTCCGGGTGATACTGAACACCCACATGGAAGGGGCGTTGTGTCAACTCTACCGTCTCGATCAGTCTTCCATCCGGTGAGCTGCCACTTAAGCATAGACCTGCATCTGTCATGGCCTGTCTGTAATCGTTATTAAATTCATAGCGATGACGGTGGCGTTCATGAATCAGCTTGCTTCCGTAACACCGGTACATTGTGGTATTTTCGGCAATCACACAGGGATAGCTTCCCAAACGAAGAGTGCCGCCCTTATCCACATTCTCACTTTGACCGGGCATAAAGTCGATGACCTTATGCTTGCCGTCAGCTACGAATTCACCGGAGTTGGCATCCTTGAGTCCCAGTACATTTCTGGCAAATTCGATCACAGCGATCTGCATACCCAAACAAATACCGAAGTATGGAATTTTCTTTTCTCTGGCGAATCGGGCCGCCAGGATCATCCCTTCTATGCCGCGCCCGCCGAAGCCACCGGGAACAAGGATGCCATTCAGTCCGGTCAGGGTTTCTTCATAAGAATCCTCAGTCAGGGTTTCCGAATCGATCCAGCTGATTTCCACCTTTGCATCCAGCGCATAGCCGGCATGACGAAGGGCTTCCGCAACTGACAAATAGGCATCATGCAGCTGCACATACTTACCCACTAAACCAATCGTGACTATTTTGCTGCGGCTGTGTATCTTCTGTACCATCTGCTTCCATTCCGCAAGATCCGGCGCCCCGGTTTCCAGCCCCAGTTCCCGGCAGACCACACTGGAGAAGTTGGATTTTTCCAGCATCAACGGCGCTTCGTACAGGTTAGGCAGTGTAGTATTCTCAATGACGCAGTCTGGCTTTACATTGCAAAACAGGCTGATCTTCTGGAAAATGGATTCCTCCAAAGGCTCGTCGCAGCGCAGCACAATGATGTTGGGGTTGATACCCATACCCCGCAATTCTTTGACAGAATGCTGGGTTGGCTTCGACTTGTGCTCATCGGAGCCGCGAAGGAATGGAACCAGTGTTACATGGATAAAGAGGCTGTTTTCTCTTCCTACCTCCAAAGAGATCTGCCGG
>JAFTNJ010000021.1 GCA_017451915.1 Clostridia bacterium | reverse complement strand
GGGAGAGGTGGATTGCGGAGCAAGACGGAGAGGGAAAGAGCCCCTCTCACCCGCTGACGCGGGAGCTCTCCCAAAGGGAGAGCCTTTCTGATAAACCCCGTTTACGGGGTGCAGTGCGTGTGATGCGATGATATAATTCGGTACCCCTTTTAGGGGTTAAGCCGGTAATAGCCCCTTACAGGGGCTGTGCAAACCACCGGTTGAACCGGTGGTTTTGATTTGCCGTGTAAAAAAAATTGTTGACAAATGCTTGAAAATATGGTAAAATGAGATTGCTGGATCCCATAAAGCTATAAAAAACGAAAGGAGAAAACCTATGTTAAAGCGTATATTTACGGCAACGTTTGCGGTTTTGTTACTGTTTTTATATTCCTGCTCCCATCCGAGTGGGTGGCCAAATCCAACGGATACGGCAATAAGGACCCAGGCTTCCACCGAGAAGACGATAGAGTTAACACACCCCGTGCATTTCTACGACCAAACGAGTGCGGGGAGTTATGATCGTAGGTCGGTTAACAAATTTTTAAGGACTAAAAATGTGCGTGGATATATGGAGTATCAAGAGTTCTCTGTTTTATGCTCTGAGAATATGGAACTATCCCATATAGATTTTAGGTACGTTGCGGAGGAGGATTTCTATTATCCCCGCGAGTACTGGTTTTCTGATCCGTCCGGCTCTGAGCCAGGTTTTTTCATTTTTATTTCAAAAGAAATGGGGGAATTCGGCTATACTCTTTCACAGAGGAGTGTATTGTCATTGGAAGAAGCGAAAGAATTAGAGACGTTTGGATCGGATATGAGAAAAAGTTTTATTGATGTCCCGGAAGATTATGCAGGTCGCGCCGGTGTGTATGTAGAAATAGGAAAGGCGTATTATCTCTTTCTGTACAGATGGAGCGGCCCGTACGCGATCTTTATTCCGGTAGATGACGTGATTTTGTACATTCGGTTCTCGCGAGGGGAAAACCACGTTACGGATATCCCGGGAGGCCAGGTCATGAATAATTTGATGAATACCCAAACCGCGGCCGCACAAATCGATCAACTGCTTGCACAATGGGAAGGCAAATGGAAAAATTATGACGGCAATTCATGAGATAGGACACCTATTTGGAACGGATGACCATTATAAGACCAAGTTTGGAACTGTAAAAGATCAGTGTGTTTATGGATATAATTGCAATAATGGCACGGAACTGAGTATTTCGCAACTATGGATAAATCGTCCATATTGCGCGGATTGTTTATCTGTAATTCAATCCAAACTTGGTGTTTACAATCCGTAGAAAGGAGTACTGTTATGTTAAAAAAATGTAGGTTACTATTTTTACTTCTCGCTGGTTTGCTTTTGCTTTCCTCTTGCAACGCAAGGGATTTCTCCAATGTAGAGCATGGTACACAAGCCACCGATACCCAAGATGCTACTTTGCCGTCAAGCCCAGATCGGGGGGAGATCGGAGACACTCATTTTGGTCCTGAACTGATATTTGAAACCCAAAACCAAAACGAATACGAGATGTTTTTGCAATCACAAGAGTGTTCTGTCCATCTCTTTTCGTTGGATATATTTGATTGCTTTGGAGATTTTTCCAATTTTGAAGCGTTTAATGTGTCCTCCAATCTTGATTTTGATGTCACGTATCAGTTTCGATTTGAACAGATTAATACCAAAATATTTGCTGTTAGTAGGGGTAATTATTGGAGCGACACAGATTATTTGCTTTGGTTTGGAGATGTCTACATCGAGGATGAAGATATGCCCGAAAACTTATGTGAAAATCCTAAAACTCACTGGCTTAGAAGTAGTGAGAATGAACTTGTAGAAGCAGCATATTATCATAAGTATAATATCGAGTCGGACGATAAATATATTCATTTTAGGATCAACGATAACATTTTCTTACGGTATTATGGGAATTACATGAGAATGTGCTTTATATTTGATGATTATGCAATGGAGTTGTATTTTAGTCCGGTAGAAAATATGTTAGAAGGCTCAGAACTTACCTGTACCAATCCCACTATTAAAGCGCTTCTCACAAAATCCACCTCCAAAGAAGCCGCCGAGGATCTCTACAACCTTTGGAAGAACGCTTTGAAATAAGCGAATTCCCCACAGGCATTTTGCCTGTGGGGGCGTTTTATTGCCTTTAGGCAGTTGAGCGCTATGCGCGAAACAGACAACCATCCGCTACGCGGGTGGGCAAAGGTTTTACCCTCGTTTTTTGAGTAGATGTAACATAAGCCTTCTCCTGTGGGAGAAGGGGGACCACCGTAGGTGGTGGATGAGGAGTTACTTTAGAATTAGAACACCTCATCCGGCAGCCTTCGGCTGCCACCTTCCCCCGCTGGCCGGTCCTATTGGGCTTTTAGCCCTCGTGCATACCACCCGTTTGACGGGTGGTTATGATTTGCTTATGTCCTTGACAAATCCATCAAAATAGTGTATGATATAAGCAGTTCCATCCAGGAAAGGAGAACAGAGTATGGGTGCTAAACGCGGATTTGCTTCGGAGGAATATCAGAGAGATTTTCCGGAATTGAATAAATGCCCCGATTGCGAAACCTTCTTCGCCGATCTTTACTGTCCCCTCTGCGGCAAGGAGTGTCCCGAGGAAATGCGTGCGGGCAACCGAAAGCCGGCAAAGAAGGTCAAGTCGCGCGGTAACGGAGACGGGCGCGTCTATTTTGTTCCCTGGTATTTCAGTACCTGGTTTATCATTATGATGTGCTTTTTGCAGCCCATCATTGGTTTGATTCTGACCTGGGCAGGCTATTGGAAGCGGGGTTGGAAGATCTTTGCCACGGTGCTTATGGCCACGCCTTATCTTTTGGTGGCACTGGGAATGGTGCTTGGTGCCCTGGGGCCCATCCTCTTTCCCGAGGAGCTTCCCGTCAACCTGGAGCTGACGCAGACCGAATATGTGGAGCTCTGCCGGGAGGTAACCGCGGAGGATCTCTACCGCAACGCCGCGGAATATGAGGGAGACTACGTTACTCTGACCGTGGTGATCGATGCCATTGGTGTTGACGAATATGAATACGAAAGTGACTATAACCGCTACTACCTCTGCCACGTGGAGGAGAACGGCCGCACCTGGGAGTTTTTGCTGCGGGATTGGCGGCAGGACGGCCCCGTGAACTTTGCCGTGGGGGATGTGATCACCCTTTGGGGGCAGGGCGGCGGAAACATGGAGATCTTCCATTCCACCAAGGGCTCTCTCGCCGCGCCCGGGATCCATATGCTTTATGCGTCCCTGGCAAATCTTGAGGCACCTTTGGCCGCGTGAGCGATAAAATAAAAAGAGCAAGCATATGGCGTTATGCTTGCTCTTTTTTGGTGTTTCTATCGAGTTCATAGAAAAAAAGTGCGTTTTTTTGTCTATAATGTCCCTGTTTTATGACGAAAAATACAAAATCGCTATTGACGAATTGGACAGTTTGTAGTATAATAGGAGTATTCTATTCAGGAGAGGTCTTTATGCCGAGATTTTTTGTGCAGCAACAACAGATCACTGACGGTTGCGTTACCATTCTGGGTGACGATGCCCATCACATTTCCCGCTCGCTGCGAATGGCGGCGGGGGAGCGCATTACGGTGTGCGATATGCAAAGCTTTGAATACGAATGTGAGCTGACCGAGTTTTTGCCGGATCGCGTTCTTGCTACGGTCATCTCCCGGGAGCGCAGCCGCACCGAGCCCCCTTACCGTGCCGCCGTGTTCCAGGCACTTCCCAAGGGGGACAAGCTGGATTCCATTATTCAAAAGGCGGTGGAGTGCGGCGCCTCGGAGATCACTACCTTTGAGAGTGAGCGTTGCGTGGTTCGTGCCAAGGATGGCGCCGAGGAGAAAAAGCTGGAGCGCCGTCGCAGGATCGCCGCGGAGGCGGCCAAGCAGAGCGGGCGGGGGATCCTGCCTACCGTGTGTCCCACCCTGCGCTTTGCCGAGGCCGTTGCCAAGGCAGCCGAAGCCGATCTGCCTCTTTTTTGCTACGAGGGGGAGCAGACCCGTCTTTTGCCGGAGGTGCTCAAGCAATACACGCCCAACGCGGAGGAAGGGAAGCCCTTTACGGTTGCCGTTGTCATTGGCTCGGAGGGCGGCTTTTCCCTGAACGAAGTGGAGCAGGCCACGCGTGCCGGGCTGATCCCGGTGGGGTTGGGGAAGCGGATTCTCCGCACCGAGACCGCCGCGTCCTTCGTTTTATCCTGCCTTTCCTATGAATTTGAACTTTCCTAAACGCATTTTTCCACAAAAAAAACGGTTTTTTTTCTCTTTTTTTTGACACGCTATCCACTTTGCATGAAAAAAAAGAAAAAAATTATGAAAAATATTGAAAAACCTATTGAAAAATCACAAAAAATGCGATAAAATATAAGCGTATTTATACAACCGCAGTCCAAAACACGATTTAAAGGAGAAAAACAAGATGTCTAACAGACTGTTCCAAGGTGTAATTCACCAAATGAAGGATGCGATCGACCGCGTCATCGGTGTCATCGATGAAAACGGAGTCATCATCGCATGCTCCGAATTAATTAAGATCGGCGAGATTCGCCAGGGAGTGCGGGATGAGTTGAACTACACCAGCGAAGTCATCTCCAACGGTGGCTACACCTACCGCTCGATGTCCAACGGCCCCAAGACCGATTATATCATTTTCGTTGAGGGCGAGGATAAAATGGCGGAGAAGATGTCCAAGCTGTTGGCCATTTCCTTGGGGAATATCAAAAATCTCTACGACGAGAAATACGATAAGGGCTCCTTCATTAAGAATATCATTCTGGATAACATTCTGCCCAGCGATATTTACATCAAGTCCAAGGAGCTGCATTTCAATACCGAGGAGATGCGCATCGTCTTTTTGATCAAGTTCTTCGGCAAGACCGATATGATGCCCTTTGAGATGCTGCAGAATATGTTCCCGGATAAGTCCAAGGACTATGTAATCAGCGTTGGCGAGCACGATATCGTTCTGGTCAAGGACGTAAAACCCGGCACCGAGACCCGCGAGATCGAAAAGATCGCCACCAATATTGTGGATACGCTGTCGGCCGAGTTCTATACCAAGGTTTCCATCGGTATTTCCACGGTGGTGGAGAACATCAAGGATCTTGCCCGCGCTTATAAGGAAGCGCAGGTGGCCCTGGAGGTTGGTAAGGTATTTGAGACCGAAAAGAATATTCTCAGCTACGAGAATCTGGGCATTGGCCGTTTGATCTACCAGCTGCCCACCACGCTGTGCGAGATGTTTTTGCAGGAGGTCTTTAAGAAGGGAAGCCTGGAATCCCTGGACCGTGAGACCCTGATGACCATTCAATGCTTCTTTGAGAACAATTTGAACGTTTCCGAGACCTCTCGAAAGCTGTTTGTTCACCGTAATACCCTGGTCTACCGTTTGGAGAAGATCCGCAAGCTGACCGGTCTGGATCTGCGTGAGTTTGAGCATGCCATTACCTTCAAGGTTGCCCTGATGGTAAAGAAGTATTTGAACTCCAAGCCCATTAAGTTCTAATTGACTTTTATGATGACAGAGAGCGAAATGCGTGTAACGGGCGCATTTCGCTTCTGTACTGTTTTTCGGTCAGACGTCGAATAACACAGGACAGTCATCCATAAAATAAAAGCGGGTTTTGCAAAGAGTGCAATCACCGCAATCCCGGAAAGGATATTCCATGGAAAACAGAGATCGTGATTATATACCCGGGCAATGGGGGCAGGCTGCTTCTTCCCGGGGAACCAAGGGAAGGCGCCGTTCCTCCCGCGGGAGATTTCCCATTGAGGCCTTTGTCGGAGTTATCTGCGTTGTCATCGTCGTCTCGGTTCTCCTGACGTATGCCCTTACCTCCGCCTACCAGCGGAGCTACTATTCGGCCAAGCTGGAGAAACAGCAGGAAAAGATCGAGGATCTGGAGCAAAAGCTGGCCGTGTCGGGCATTGACCCTTCGGTGGATTTTGCCAAGCTGAAGGTCCTGGCCCAGATCTACGAACAATACTCCTATTATGCCGGTCAAAAGACCGAGGAGGAGCTCATGACCGCGGTGCTCAAGGCCTATGCCGAGGCTACGGGAGATCTTTACGCCGAGTATTATACCAAAGAGGAGTACGCGCAAATGACTGCCGAGAACCAGGGAGATTCCCAGGGCATTGGCGTTAGCGTGATCCAAACCACCTTGAACGTGAACGGGTATGAGTACCCTGTGTTCCAGGTGATTGCCATTTATCAAAACGCCCCCGCGCAAAATTCCGAGCTGCGGATCGGCGATTACGTTTATTGCATTAAAGTGGACGGGGTTTATCAGACCGTCAGCGCGCTGGGAGGCTATACCTCCGCTATCAACTGCATTCGCGGTGAAAAAGGAACGCTGTGCGAGTTCGCCGTCTTCCGTGCCAAGGATGCAGGCTATGAAAGCATTGAGATCGGTATCGTGCGAGACTCCTTTGAGACCGTGTCGGTCACCGGCTACGTGAGTGAGGCCGACCCCACCATTGGCGTGGTCTCCATCAGTTCCTTCGATCTTACTACCCCCAAGCAGTTCAAGGCGGCGGTCACTTCGTTGCTGAACCAAAGTGTGGAGCATTTCGTGTTTGACGTCCGGTACAATCCCGGAGGCGATCTGCAGTCCATCAAGGCGGTGCTCACCTATTTCCTCCGGCCGGGGGATCTGATCCTGAGTGCCATTGATAAGAACGGCGCCGTGGCAACCTCCTACTATGCCGAGGCGACCAATATGAGCGGAAGCTATGCATCCTGCAACGTGTCGCCGGCTGAGGTGGGAATGTTTGCCAACCTGGATATGGTCGTGCTTTGTAACGGAAGCACCGCCAGTGCCGCCGAGGTCTTTACCGCCACCCTGCGGGACTACGGTCTTGCCACCGTGGTGGGAGAAACCACCTTTGGAAAGGGGATTATGCAGTCCTTTATTCCGCTGTCTTGGTTTGGCAATTACGATGGCTACGCCAAGATGACCACCTACGCCTACGTTACCCAATGTGGGATCACCTATCACGATATCGGGATTCAACCCGCCGTGGAGGTGGCTCTGTCCGAGGAGGCGCTGTCCTACAATTTCTACGTGCTTCCCCAGGCGTTAGACAATCAACTGCAAACCGCGTTTGCGCAATTTCAATCTTAAACTTTTTTATCATAAGGAGATACAATCATGGCAAAAAAACAAATGCTTTACACCCAACAGGGATACCAGGAGTTGGTAGACGAGCTGCAATATTTGAAGATCGAAAAAAGAGAAAAGATCAAGAACGACATCGCCGTTGCAAGATCCTTTGGTGACCTTTCGGAGAACTCCGAGTACGATGAGGCGAGAAACGAGCAGGCCAAGAACGAGGCGCGCATCAAGGAGCTGGAGGAGCTGCTGGAGAATGCGGTGATTCTGGACGAGAGCAATATTGATACCAGCGTTGTTAGCCTTGGTTCTACCGTAAAGGTAAAGAATACCGATAGCGGCATGGAATTTACTTACGATCTGGTAGGCTCCAACGAGTCCAACCCCATGGAGGGAAAGATCTCGGATCAGTCGCCCATCGGCGCGGCGCTGATCGGCAAGAAGGCCGGCGACAACGTCTCTGTTGAGACTCCCGGCGGTACCGTTCATCTTTCGGTTTTGGACGTTACCAGAACCCAGGCTTAATTTTGCATTTCACCGGCGGAACGGATCTTTCATGCGTTCCGCCGTTTTTCAGCGCGCCGCGGTCGGCGCAGAAAGGAGCGTTTATGTCGATTGAAGAAAAAGAGGACAAGCTGGCGGCGGGAGAGATCACCGAGCGCAGTCGCTTCTCCCTTTGGATGGAGAATTTTTGGTATCATTATAAGTTCCAGGCCATTGTGGTCATGGCCGCCATCTTCATTTTTGCCGTCTGCTTTGTCCAATGCACCCAACGGGAGACCGGGGATCTAACGGTTTCCTTTGCCGGTCCCTACGTGTTGGAGGGGGACGAGCGGGAAGGGGTACTGGACGTGCTGAACGCGGTGGCTCCCCGCACAGAGGAGGGAGGGGAGCGCCTGAGCGTGATCCTTTCTACATATCCCATTTACAACGAGGAGGAGCTGCGGGCTCTGTACACCGATCCCGAGACCGGAATTTGTGATGAATCCGGCTACCAGACCGCCAAGGGCTACAATGCCGATCGGTTAAAGAATTTTGGCTCGTACCTGATGACGGGGGAGAGTGCCGTGCTGTTGGTTTGTCCCTACGTTTACGAGTATCAGAACGTGAAGGAGAAGCTGGCAAGACCCCTTTCAGATCTGTATGGGGACAATCTTCCTGCCGCCTCCTATGACGGTTACGCCATTCGTCTTGGGGACACCGAGCTGTACCGGTATTACCCGGCGTTGCAGGTCCTGCCCGCGGATACGCTCCTGGTGCTGACCCAGAGCTACGTGTGGGGCGCTTCTGCCGATGAGTCTACCTATAAGGATTTTGAGGCGTTGTTCCGTGCATTGGTGGATTTCAAGATCCCGCAATGATTTTTTGTTGCCGCCGCAATTTTGCGGCGGCTTTTTTGGTCAAAAAGTCTACGATTTATGGACTTTTTGAAAAAATCTACGTATTTGGGTCTTGAAATGCTCTTTTTTATAGAGTATAATAGAAAAAAAGGAGGTGCACCATGGAATATTTGGAAATCATCAAGGCCTTTGGTCAAAATCTGCGCCGTGCGCGGAAGGAGGCGGGTCTTACCCAATTGCAGCTGGCACAGCGGTTGGGATATTCCTCCAAGGCGGTGAGCAAATGGGAGAGCGGTGATTGCATTGCCCCCGCGGTGATCTTGCCAACGCTGGCGCAATGCTTGCGTACCGACGTCAATTCGCTTTTGCGAGCCTCCGGCGTTGGTTCCTATTACATTGGCATCGATGGCGGCGGAACCAAAACCGAGTTTCTTTTGGCAGAGGCGCAGGGCAAGATCCTCCAACGGATGGTACTGCGGGGATGTAACCCCAACGACGTTGGAATGTCTGCCTGTCTGGAGATCCTGAAGCAGGGGATCCAGACCCTGTGCGGGGAGCTTCCGCGGGATCGCATCTCGGTGTTTGCGGGCTTAGCCGGGGGATCTACGGGAACCAACCGTCAAAAAATTCTGCAATTTTTATCCACCTTCGGTTTTCGCCAATGGGATTGCGGAAGCGACGCCGCCAATGCCCTGATCGCAACCCTGGGGCATCGCAACGGGATCCTGGTCATTGCGGGAACCGGAAATATTACCTTTGTGCAAAAGGATGGCCAAAAGCATAGGCTGGGCGGCTTTAACTATTTATTTGAGGATGGCGGAAGTGCCTATATGGTGGGACGTGAGGCGCTGTTTTACGCCTTGAAAACCGAGGAGGCGGGGAAGGTGGACAGCCTTTTGTACCGTCTGGTGCTGGAGAAATGCGGTACCGCTACCGTCCTGGATCAGCTGGGCGTCTTTTACGCCGAGGGAAAATCCACCATTGCCGCTTTTGCGCCCATTGTTTTTCAGGCTGCCGGGGAGGGCGACGCCGTTGCCCGGGAGATTCTGACCCAAAATGCCGCTGTTCTGGCGCGGGAGATCGAGCAGGGAGCCGCGCTTTTGGGAGAGCCCAACCCCGAGGTGGTTCTGATCGGGGGGCTGACCAAGCAGGAGGCGGTTCTTTTGCCGCTGATTCAACAACATTTACATATCGATTGCCGGCTGCATACCTACCAAGGCTCCTTGGCCAAGGGGGCTCTGCTGCTGGCGGGATGGGAGGAGCATCATGCTGAAAACGGAACAACGTAATCCAAAAACTACCCACATTGACCGCATGGACACCGCCGAGATGATCCGCATCATTCAGGAGGAGAACAAGGTGGCGGTCAACGCCATTGATGCCGAGCTGGAACGCATTTCCTTGGCCGTGGACGCCATTTCGTCCCGCATGAAAGCAGGAGGACGCCTCTTCTATATCGGATGCGGTACCTCCGGTCGTCTTGGTGTGCTGGACGCCTCGGAGTGTCCTCCCACCTACGGTGTGTCCCACGATCTTGTGATCGGAATCATAGCCGGCGGCGACGGAGCCCTCCGCAAGGCTGCCGAAAACGCCGAGGACAGCCGCGAGGCAGGACGGCGGGATCTTTCCGCTTACGGTCTGTGCGAAAAGGATAGCGTTATCGGTATTTCTGCCGCAGGCGGGGCCGAGTACGTGATCAGTGCCCTTACCTATGCCAAGGAGCAGGGGGCCTTGACCGTAGCACTCACCTGCAACGCTGACTCGCCCCTGGAGCAGATCTCCGACATTGCCATTCATCCCGACACGGGGGCCGAGGTCATCACCGGCTCCACCCGCATGAAGGCGGGCTCGGCGCACAAAATGATCCTGAACATGATCTCTACCGCGGTCATGGTAAAGCAGGGCTACGTGTACGAAAACATGATGGTCAACCTCAAGCCTACCAACGTCAAGCTGCGGGCGCGCATGATCCGCATCGTTGGCGAAATCACGGGAGCCCTCCCCGATGTTGCGGAGAAGCTGTTGGAGCAAAACGGATTTTCTATCCCGGCGGCGGTGGAGGCCTATCGCCGTAGCGATTCGTAAAAAAAGGGAGGCACTATGAACAAGATTACTTCTGCCGTCATTACCCGTGATGGAAAGCAACTGCTCACCGTCAACGGGTGTGAGATCGATTCGGTTGCCTACATCACTTATCTGCCGGAAAACAACCGCTATGAGGACTTTGCCAAAGCAGGCTATCAACTGTTTTCCACCTGCGTGTTTTTTGGAAGCAATTCTCTGAATTCCACTTCCGGGTTAGAGGTCTTTTCCAAGGGGCTTTTTGATACCGATCTGCCGGATTTTTCCCATTTTGACAGGGATATCCACAATATTCTCAAGGTCTGTCCCAATGCTATGATCTTTCCTCGCGTCAACGTGGGCTTGAGTCGGGAGTGGGAGGCGGAGCACCTCGAGGAGTTAAACGATCAGGGCCCCGATTCTTTGCCCCACGTCCGTCGGGTTTGCTTTTCCTCGGATCTTTGGGCAAGTGAGGTGGAGCGGTTGCTGGGGCTCTTTGTGGAGCATATTGAAAGCTCCGACTACTGCAACCACATCATAGGATACCAGATTGCGGGAGGGAACACCGAGGAGTGGTTTTCCTACGATCAGAAGGGAAGCGTGGGGCCGCGCTCTCGGGAGAAGTTTGCCGCGCAGGTAGCAGCGGGAAGGGAGGATAACGAATACGAATATTATCGCTTCCTCTCGGAGATGACTGCATCCCGCATCTGTCAATTTGCCAAGCGATTGAAGGAATTGACGGAGCACCGACTTGCCGTGGGCACCTTTTACGGCTACACCCTGGAAAAGCCCGATCGCTATTACTGCCACAACGATTTAAAGCAGGTGCTGGAATGTCCTCACATCGATTTTATCTGCTCTCCCGTTTCCTACGCAGAGCTGCGTCGGGCCGGGCGCAATCATTCCTATATGCTGGCGTTGCATTCCCTCAAGCTTCACGGAAAGCTCTACTTCTCCGAGAACGATACCCGCACGCATCTTTCGCGGGCCTATTCGGATCTTCCTCGTTACCAGGGACCCATCTGGTTCGGGCCCGACCAAGATACCACCCTGGAGATCCTCAAAATGCACTTTGCACGTGCCTTGGTTCACGGACACGCCAGCTGGTGGTTTGATATGTGGGGCGGCTGGTTTGCCGACGAAAAATATATGGAATTCATGAGGAAAGCGCGAGAGATCAGCCATGATGCGGGACGACTTTCCGCCAAGAGCCGCGCCCAAGTGGCTTTGCTTTTTGACGAACGGTCGGTGGCACTCTTTGCAGAGGGGGATCCCACGCCCCAGAAGGTGCTTTATGACATTCGGGAGGCCCTTGGCAAGACCGGCGTCCCCTACGATCTCTACCTCACCTCGGATTTTGAGGCCATTCGCCATGAGTATTCGGCGTTTGTTCTCCTGGAGCCGGGCGCGACACCTGACAGCGAGAAGATCAGACGGGAGGAAAAAAACTTGTTGGTAATCACCAAGGAGAACTGCGAGATCACCCCCAAAGAGCTTCGCGCCTTTTACAAAGAGGCGGGTGTATGGCTTTACAGCGAGGAGGACGCGGTGGTTTACGCCGGTGAGAGCCATCTCTTTCTTCACACCGTACGGGATGGCAAACAGGTCATTCACCTTCCCAAAGGCACAAAATGGATCGATCTGTTTACGCAGCAGCCGTTTGAACCGATCTTTGAATCCAAAGCACAAAAAAGTTATCTCTTACAAATCGTTGAATAAAGGAAACGGGAGCACTCCGCAGAGTGCTCCCGTAGCTTTTATTCTTCGAATCTCTCTTTTTCCAACAGGACGGCAATCAGACCGCCGCCCTCACCGTCACCGGCAAGCTTCATGTCGGTGATCCGCCAACCGTTGGCAAGGTATTTCTCATTCACGCTTTGGCGGAATTTGTCATTGAACCATCCCGTTTTAAGGTGTTGGATCGTCCGGGACTTTCCACGCATCAAAAAATCCACGCTCACACCAAAAAGGTCGGCAAGCCGGGGAAAGATCGTTACGTCGGGATAACAGCCGCCAAGCTCCCACTTGCTTACCGCCTTGTCGCTAACGCCCAGCGTTTCGGCAAGCTCTGCCTGGGTCATCTTCCGTTCGGTTCGCAATTGGGCAATTCTGGCACCTACGTTTATTTCGTTCATGGTAGTGTCCTCCGTTTCTTTTACTGGTTTCATTATAACACACCCAAAATGCGAAGTCAACCTACCTCTTGTTGATTTTTCGGTCGGTCAAACAAGCTGCTTCTCTACCGTAGGTAGAGTGCTGCGGGGAGCGTTGCATATGACGCAGGACAGGGAATGAAGGTCTTGCCGCATGGGAGGCTTTTTTGACCGCATAGAAAAAATCCCTTGCAAAGGGAACGGTTTTGATGTACAATAGGGATAGAAAGGGGGCATGCGTATGAAATGCACGATCATTACCGATCCCAACCGCGAGGAGGAGGTACAGATCTTCGTTCATCAAAAAAACGACCTGGCGCAACGGATCGAGGCGTTGGTGCTGGAGGACTCCAGAGAATGGATCGGATTTTGGGAGCGGGAGGCGGTACGCCTGCGCACCGAGGAGATCGTCTATTTTATTGTGGAGGACGGCAAGGTTTGGGCAAGGACAACGGAAGGTCGCTTTTGGATCAAGGAGCGATTGTACACCGTGGAATCCCTGGTAGGGGAGCGCTTTGTGAAGATCCATCAATCCTGTCTTGCCAACATCCAGCAGATGAAGCGGTTTGATACCTCCATTGCGGGAACCCTTCTCGTCACCTTTCAAAACGGTGATCGGGAATATGTTTCCCGCCGCCAACTCAAAACGGTAAAAGAAAGGATTGGAATTACCAAATGAATACCTACGTTAAGGAATTTTTACATCGCGGAATGCTCTTTGGAGGCTTTGGACCCGTGATTGTTGGCATCGTTTATTACATTCTTTCTCTCACCCTTACGGAGTTTTATCTTACGGGTGGAGAGGTTCTTCTGGCCATTGTTTCCACCTATCTGTTGGCTTTCCTCCAGGCGGGAGCAAGCGTTTTTCATCAGGTGGAGCATTGGTCGGTGGCAAAGTCGCTGTTTTTTCACTTTGCCACGCTTTACCTGTCGTATAGCCTTTGCTACGTGGTCAACCAATGGATTCCCTTTGCATGGGAGGTTCTGTTGATCTTTACGGGTTGCTTTGCGGCAGGCTATTTCCTGATTTTTTTCATCGTTGTCTTGTCGATTCGTTCCGTCCAGCGACGGCTGAATCGAAAGCTGCAATAATACGAAACGGGAGGCTTTGATCAGACTCCCGTTTTTTCTTCCGTCGGCCTCCTATTGACTTTTTCCCGCCCGCGTGCTATAATAAGGCGAATGCTTATGGAAGAAAGGGGAAGTGCTCCGTGGAGTCATTTCTGTTTGCCCTGAACGCCACCCTGCCAATTATATTGACGGTGGCCGTGGGATATTTGCTCAAGCGCGTGGGATGGATCACCCCCGCCCTGGCCAAGGCCTGCAACAAGCTGGTGTTTCACCTGTTTTTGCCGGTGATGCTGTTTTTGAACGTGTATAAGATCCGGGATCTTGGAAGTGTCAGCTGGGGCTATATGGCCTACGCGTTGCTTGGTATTCTGGCATTGTTTGCACTTTCTTTGCCGGTGGTGCTCCTGATCACTCCCCACAAGGCGCGGCGCGGTGCCGTTTGGCAGGCATCCTTCCGCTCCAACTTTGCTCTGATCGGTATTCCCTTGGCACAATCCCTTTGCGGGGAGGAGGGCGTGACCATGGCCTCGTTGCTCTCGGCGGCCACGGTGCCGCTCTTAAACGTGTTGGCGGTGATCTGTTTGTCCATCTTTCGGGAGGGCGGGGAACGTCCCAGCGTAAAGAGCATCCTTCTGGGCGTTTTGAAAAATCCGTTGATCCAAAGCATTGCCGCGGGGATCGCGGTGTTGGGGATCCGCGCGGTGTTCGTGGAGGTTGGAATCGAATTCCGCCTTTCTCACGTTGCGCCGATCTATACCACCATGGGCTACCTTGCGGGACTTGCAACGCCCTTGGCTTTGATCAGCCTGGGCGCGCAGTTTGAGTTCTCGGCCATTGCCTCTTTGCGAAAGGAGATCCTCACCGGTACCCTGATGCGTACCCTGGTGTCCCCCTTGCTGGGCTTGGGAATTGCTTTCCTTTTGTTCCGGGACCGCTTTGACGGAGCGCATTTTGCTTCGCTTGTGGCGGTATTTGCCACGCCGGTTTCGGTGTCCAGTGCTCCCATGGCCCAGGAATTGGGAAGCGACGCCGCTCTGGCCGGTCAGTTGGTGGTGTGGACCACCCTGGCCTCCGCGCTCTCGATCTTTTTTGCCTCCTTCTTCTTAAGCCTTGGAGGCGTGTTTGGATAGAAGAATAATTCAGCGTCCGTCTTCCAATCGGAAAGACGGACGCTTTTCTCATTGCTTGTTTTTTTTAACCGGCGGTTCAATCGCGGTTTCCTAACGGTACCTTTACAAATTCTTTTTTTGTGCTAAAATATAGACAGAAGCAGACGTCGGCTTACTTTTACATTTTATGGAGGTATGGGAATGGAAATGACCATTGGAACCAACATTAAACGGTTGCGTACCGAGAAGGGAATCACCCAGGAGCAGCTTTCGGTTGCCATGAAGGTTTCCTGCGCGGCGGTGAGTAAGTGGGAGCGGGGCGAAACCTACCCGGATATCACTCTGCTTCAGCCGCTGGCCTACTATTTTGGCGTGACCCTGGATGAATTGATGGGCTATGACCGAGAAAAAACGCAGACCGAGATCGCTGCTGTGATCGCCCTTTACCAAAAGCATTGGAACACGAAAAGGGGACGGCAGATCATTACCAAGGCATACCGCGATTATCCCAACGATTATTGGATCATGCACTACTATATGTGGAATCTGGGCGGTGACATGGCCGACAACGATCCCGCGGTGTTGATCTCCCACAAAGAGGAATTCCTCTCGATTTGCCAACGGATCCTGGAGGGATGCACCGAGGAGACGCTTCGCCTCAACGCTTGGAATATGCGGGCAAAGATCCTGCACGCCGAGGGAAAGACCGAAGAGGCGTTGGAGATCTACAAGACCAAGTTTACCGATTGGTTCAGCACACGGGGACAAAAGAGCGAGCAGTTGTTTGCCAAGGATACGGAGGAATATTACTTCCACGTTCAAAAAAATATGTACGAGCTGGCGGATTTTGCCGCCGATAAGCTGGGGCGCACCCTGTTTTTTGCTCCAACTTTGTCGATGGAGGAAAAGACCGCCAGGGCGTTGCAATACGGCGGCTTACTCCTGGACGCCTTTGCTCGGACCGACGACGCTTTCTTTTTGATGCTTGCCGCCTCCTTCCTTGGACGAATGGAGAACGATCTGATTTACCGTGGCGGCAGTGACGCTCAGGTGACCGCCGTTATGGAGCAGCACCTGCTGGCCGTAAAGCACCTCTCGGAGCGGATGCGAACCAATCCACCTCTGCGTTGTTCCTATAACGACCGCCGTTCCCCGGAGATGCGAGTGGATCCGTTGGTTTGGAATCTCCAATGGCGGCGAAATGCCAAGCAGGGAAGACGGGCGGAGTTGCTTCAAACGCCCGCGTATCTTCAGGTCCTGCAAAAATACCAATGATCCGTGATGATCGAATGAAAAGGAACGCCCCTGCCGAGGCTCTCGGCAGGGGCGTTCTGTATTTATAGGGAATTACGCGTTCTTTTGAAGCAGGTCACGGATCTGCTTGAGCAGGTCCTCGGTGGTGGGGTTGGCTTCTCTTTCCAAGCGAGCCTTTTCTGCGGCGGCCTTCTTTTCCTCCTCCAGCTTCTTTGCCTTTTCTGCATAGAAAGCGGCAACGGCGGCCTTGTTGGAGAACTTAATGCCGGCTTTTTTCATTTCTTTTCTTTCCTCGCGGGTGGGCTTGCCTTCCATCATACCTTCCATCATTCCGTCTGCCCAGCTCTTCTGTCCGGCTCTTGCCTTGTTGACCAGCTTAACGATGGTGAAGAGCACCAGCGCAATGAGGAAGAAGTTGATAATGGCGTTGATGAAGGTGCCCCAGTCGATGTAAATGGATTCCTTCAGGTCGGGAATACGGTTTCCAAACTCATCCAGCAAAAACTCGCCGTTCTCGCCCTTGGTATCCACACGGGTCAGGAAGGTGAACATTTCGCTCAAGGAGTCCTTCTCCAGGATCAGGGAAAGGATCCAGTTGATAATGGGCTTGAGGATCTGGTTGCTCATAGCGTTTACGATGGCGGTAAAGGAACTACCAACGATAACACCGACTGCCATATCAATGACGTTGCCGCGGGTGATGAATTTTTTGAATTCTGCAAAAAACTTTTTCATACGTTTCTCCTTTTTTCAGAGCCCGATGCGATCAGAGCTCTGTCGATGTTTGTACCTTTAATTATACACTTTTTTTAAACTTTGTCAATAGAAATTCCATGATTTATAAACAAAAACCCTTTTTTTTTAGATTTGCTGTAACAAACGGAGAGATTGTGTAAACAGCAGGCAGAGCAAAAGCCCGACTACCGTTGGAAGGACGGCCGCAAGCAGGCTCCACCGCCATTTTCCCGTTTCCTTTTTGACGGTAAGAAGGGTGGTGGAGCAAGGCCAGTGGAACAGAAGAAACAGAATCACCGAAACCGCCGTGGCCCAAGTCCACCCGTTGGCCGAGAGCAGGGTCTGCATTTCCAAAAGGGATTCACATTCCATCAGCGTTCCCTCGCAAAGGTAGGTCGTAGTGATGATGGGGAGGATGATCTCGTTGGCCGGCAACCCCAATACAAAGGCCAAAAGAATCACGCCGTCCATTCCAAACAGACGGGCAAAGGGGTCCAGCAGGTCGGCGCAGTGATGCAAAAGACTCATCTCCCCAATGGTCAGATTGGTCATGAGCCAGATCAAAAGTCCTGCGGGTATGGCGACCGTGACCGAGCGCCCAAGCACGAACAGGGTGCGATCCAAAAGGGAGCGTAGGATCAACCTCCCCAGCTGTGGGCGGCGAAAGGGAGGAAGCTCCAGGGCAAAGGAGGAGGGGGCTCCCCGCAGGACCGTGTGCGCGAGGAGCTTGGTCATGGCCATGGTCATGAGCACCCCTAAGAGAATGCAGAGCGTGAGCAGGAGGGGCGCAAGGGCTCCGGAAAAGGCGCCGCTCCCCACCAAAAAGATCGAAATCAGGGAGATCAGTGCCGGAAAGCGTCCGTTGCAGGGCACAAAGCTGTTGGTGAGAATGGCCAGCATCCGTTCCCGGGGAGAGTCGATGATGCGACATCCCACCACCCCCGCGGCGTTGCACCCAAATCCCATGCACATGGTTAGGGATTGCTTTCCGCAGGCACGGCAGGCGTGAAAGGGACGGTCCAGGTTGTACGCAATGCGGGGGAGATATCCCACGTCCTCCAAAAAAGTGAAAAGTGGAAAGAAGATCGCCATGGGCGGGAGCATGACCGAAATGACCCACAGCGGGACGCGTAGTAGCCCGTCAATCAAAAGTCCCATCAGCCACTCGGGGGCTTGCAGATGGATCAGAAGTCGGGTCAGCCATTCCAACAGTCCCTCAAAGCATTGGGAAAGGAATGCCGAGGGAATGTTGGCAAAACGGATGGTGATCCAAAAGACGGCCAAAAGGAGTAACAGCATCAGGGGATAGGCGGTGTATTTTCCGGTCAGCAGGCGGTCGATCCAACGGTCGCGCTTACTGTGTGAGGAGGCGTTCTCGCAAACCACGTCCTTGCAGATGGTTTCCGCCGCCAGAGTGGTGGCGGTGGCAAGGGTGTCGGCCAGCGTCTCGGGGGGGAAGCCTTCCGTTTTAAGACGCTCTCGCGCGGTGTCCAGAGCGGTGACCAGCGTTGGGGAGGAGAGAACCTCCTCTCCCAACTGCCACTGTAGCTCCCCAAGCAGAGATGTGTCTCCCTCCAACAGCTTCAACGCCAGCCAGCGGGGCGATTGCCTCTCGGTGGTATGTGCTTGGAGCAAGGGGATCAAGTCGGCCAATGCGGCTTCAATGGGCGGTGGATAGTGGATCGGCGGCACCTTGGCAAGGGAACTTGGGGGGACGTAAGTATCCAACAGGGCGGGGAGAGCGGCAAGGCTTTTCTTTTTTTGCGCCACCAGCCCCAGGACGGGAATCCCCAGACGTTCCTGCAGCAGGGCAAGATCCGGGGTGATCCCCTTGCGCTTGGCTTCGTCCATCAGATTGACGGCGACCAGTACGTCCGAGCGTGCCTCCAGGATCTGCAGAACCAAGTGAAGATTGCGCTCCAGGCAGGTGGCGTCACACACCACTACGACCCGATCCGCCGCTCCAAAGCAGAGGTAATCGCGGGCCACCTCCTCCTCGGCAGAATGCGCCAGGAGGGAATACGTGCCGGGCAGATCCACCAGGACGTAGCCCCGATGGCTTCCTTGAACATACCCCTGGGCGTTGGCCACGGTTTTACCCGGCCAGTTTCCGGTATGCTGATGCATTCCGGTCAACCCGTTAAACACCGTGCTTTTTCCCACGTTTGGGTTCCCCGCAAGGGCCACCACCAGATCATTTTCGTGTTTTCGGCGGATCCTTAATTCCCCAAGGTCAGCCGAGCCCTTGGTCAATCCCATGGTGATTCTCCTTTCGCAAATTCTTCCACAAGGATCTCCCTGCAATCCTCCTGCCGCAGGGCAATTACGGTACCGCGCACCAGATAGGCCGAGGGATCCCCGCCGGGGCTTCGGCCCAGGCATTGGAGCTTGGTGCCGCACACAAAGCCAAGCTCCTGCAAGCGGCGGCGCATAAGGTCTTCATTTTTGAGGGCGCGCAGGACGGCACAACTTCCCGGCGCAAGCCGGTCCAGAGTAATGAGGGACATGATTCGATTCCTTTTTTGGGGATTTGGATGGGGATACCCATTCTGATAGCAGGATATTCCTCTTTTCGACAATGTGTGTGGGGAAAAAGTTACATTTTGGAAATTGGGAAAGCATAGGAATTTCTTGACAAAAAAACGGAGATACTGTATAATAAAAGGGACACCGTTTGGGTGATTACAGAGGAAAGTGGGGAAGCGCGATGGTATTTTCATCCTTGATCTTTTTATTTGCATATCTGCCCCTCACTCTGCTGATCTATTACCTGGTACCCCGTCCCTTCCGCAACCTGGTGCTTTTTATCACCAGTTTGTTCTTTTACGGCTGGGGCGAGCCGGTGTATATTCTTTTGATGGTACTCTCCATTACCACCGCCTACGCCTTCGGCTTCTTGATCGGGCGGTATCGGGAGAGCGCTCCGCGAAAGGCGCGGGCGGCCATGATCGCGTCTCTGATCGTTAATCTGGCGTTTCTGTTGTTCTTTAAATATTACAATTTCATTGCGCAAAATCTGTCCCTGTTGCCTTTTCTTACCCTTCCCGTACTGCCGGAGCTGAAGCTTCCCATTGGCATTTCCTTTTATACCTTTCAGATCATGTCCTATACCATGGACCTCTACCGTGGGGATTGCCGACTGCAAAAGAACTATATCTCCTTTGGAACCTACGTCACTCTGTTCCCCCAGCTGATCGCGGGTCCCATCGTCCGCTATCGGGACGTGGACGAGCAGCTACAGGCGCGGCGGGAAACGCTGGCCGACGTTTCGTCGGGCATTGAGCGCTTTTGCGTGGGACTTGCCAAAAAGATCCTGGTGGGTGACATGATGGCCTCCTGCCATCGGTATTTTCAAACCCTGGGGGAGCAATCTCCCACCACCCTTGGAGCCTGGTTGACCGTTATTTTTTATACTCTGCATCTCTACTACGATTTTTCGGGATACTCGGATATGGCCATTGGTCTTGGACGGATGTTTGGCTTCCAATTTCCGGAGAATTTCAACTATCCCTATATTTCAAAGAGCATTACCGAGTACTGGCGACGCTGGCACATCAGCCTTTCCACCTGGTTCCGGGAGTACGTGTACATTCCCCTGGGGGGCAACCGCCACGGGAAATGGAAGCAATACCGCAACCTGGCCGTGGTTTGGCTCCTGACCGGCTTTTGGCACGGCGCAAACTGGAATTTCGTTTTGTGGGGCGTCTATTTTTGTATTCTCCTGATCCTGGAAAAGGCCTTCCTTTTGCGTTGGCTGGAGAAAGCGCCAAGGTTCCTGCGCCACGTTTATACCATGTTTTTTGTAGTGATCAGCTTTTTGATCTTTTCCTTTGTGGACGCGGATGCGGGATGGCAATGCTTTGCCGCCATGTTTGGCTTTGGAACGGTAGGGATCACCTCGGCAGTGGTCAACTATCAGCTCCTTGGCTGGATCCCCATGCTGGCGTTGGCCTGCATTGGAGCCACCCCTTGGCCCAAACGTGTATTTCTGGCGCTTTCGGAGCGTTGGCGGGGCGTGCGCTATCTGGTTCCCGCCCTCTGCCTCCTGGCTCTGCTCCTTTGCACCGCGTATATGGTGGATTCCACCTTTAGTCCCTTCGCATATACCCAATTTTAAGAAAGGAGGCGTGGTATGGGACGAAAAACACAGATCGTTACCGTTGCTTTGTTTGTGATCTTTCTGTTTGGCTTTGCCCTGGGCTTTTTGCTCCTGCCCGACCAAGGCTTTTCCCAACAGGAAAACCGAAGTCTGCGCACGCTTCCCAAGTTTACCTGGGAGAAGCTCTCCACGGGAAGATACGCCGAGGAGATCAACGACTATTTTGCCGACCAGTTTCCCCTGCGGGATTGGCTGGTGGGGATGAAGGGATGCACCGAGATTGCCCTGGGGAAGGGGGAAAACAACGGCGTGATCCTGGGAGAGGACGGGCAGCTCCTCACCCGACTTTATGATATGCTGGTGTCCGACGGCTCGGTGCGCTCCGAGAGTGACGCCTACGATCCCGCCACCGTGGACGCCGGCGTGCAGGGCATCGTGCGCGCGGACGCCGCCCTGGAAATTCCTTTTGCCGTGCTCCTGACCGGACGTACCCTGGACGTTGCCGCCGCATCCAGCCGCTATCCCGTGGCGGAGAGCGACGCTTTGCTGGCACAGGTGCGTGAGGGGCTGGCCGCGGGAGACGTGAATTACGTGGAGACGGTTCCCATGTTCCGCCAAAAGTATGAGGATGGGGAATACGTTTACTACAAGACCGACCACCATTGGACCACCCTGGGGGCGTATTACGCCTACGTAGAGGTGATGTGGGCCTATGGTATGGAGGAGCAGATCCTGCCTATGGATGCCTTTGAACGGCAGACCGTGGCCACCGATTTTTACGGCACGGCCTGGTCGGCGGGAGGAATGAAGTTTGTCTCTCCCGATACCATGGAGCTCTGGCTCCTGGGGAATGAGGATTCCTTTACCGTCACCGCCGACGGCGTGGCCTTGGAGGGGTTCTATTCCACCTCCTATCTTGCTACCAAGGATAAGTTTTCCACCTTCCTGGACGGCACCCATGACGTGGTGACTGTGGAGCGGGCAGGGGAGGACCGTCCCACGCTGGTGATCTTTAAGGATAGCTTTGCCAACAATCTGGCCCCCTTTTTGGCCCAGCACTTTGACCTGGTGCTCCTCAATCTTTCCTCCCGCAGAGACTACACCAACGTGAGTGCCCTGTGCGAGGAATACGAGGCCGACTACGCCCTGATCGTTTATACGCTGGAGAATATGCTTACGGCAGACCGACTTGCCAAATTGCGATAATACCGTTGCATCCATGGGGTGCAACGCAATGGAAAGGAATAGATAAGAATGAATCGTTGGAAAAAGCCCTTGCGGATCCTTTTGACTCTTGCGGCGGTACTGGTTGCGGGAGCGGTGATCCTGGGAATTTTAAACGGCCTGCTGGCCGACGGTGCCTGGACCTTTGGCTGGTCGGCGTACTCCTATGATGACGAATTGTATCAGGCAGGAGACGGAAGCATCCCCGCGGAGCAGATTACCGCCATCTCCCTGGATTGGGTGGACGGCACCGTTACGTTGGAGGCCTGCCACGATGCCTACGCCTCGGTTACCGAGAGTGCCGAGAGTCAACTCACCGAGGCGGCACAGTTGCGCTGGTACGTGAGCGAGGACGGTGTTCTTTCGGTAAAGTACCGCGCCTCCTCCTACTTTTTGAGCGGAAAGAACAAGAGTCTGGTGCTGCGGATCCCCGTGGAGTTCTTGGAGGGGCTGGAGATCAAGGTCAAGACCAATTCTGCCAACGTCATTTTGAAGGAGCTGACCGGGTGTGACGTGGAGATCGAGAGCCAATCGGGAGGCGCGGCGGTGCTTTCCGACTGCGACCTGACCCGCTTTTCGGCCACCACCGGGAGCGGAAAGCTGTTGATCAGCGGAGGTGTGAGGGAGCAGATGCTCTTGTCCACCAGAACGGGGACCATCCGGGGGAATCTTCCTTTCCTGCCTCGGCAGAGCAATCTGTTTTGCGGCAAGGGGGATATAGAGCTAACGTTACCTCAGGATGCATCGTTTTCCCTGGGATTTTCCTCCGAAAAGGGGAATTTTACCTGCGCGTTTGATCTTGCGCAAGCGGACGGCCGCTGGATCTGCGGCACGGGCGAGGCGCGTTTGGACGTAAAGACCGAGAAGGGAAATATGAGTATCAGTAAATAGGAAAACGGAATAAAACGAGGGCGCAACCGCATAGACGGTTGCGCCCTTGTTTTATTTGAGTGGCAACAGCTTGATGGGAGTCAGCGTTTCGTTGCCATATTGTAAAAGAATTTTGCCATTTTCAAAAACGAGACTGTATTTTTTTAGATATGTGGATTTGTCGGATTCGTCCCAGTTGTGAGAACTGATGCAAATAAGGGTGGATCCATCCTCTGAACGACTTGTATAAACGTAGGGTTGATTCAATTCGTATTTGGCTCTGTATAACCAAGCGTCTTGTTCATAGTCCCACACGGAAATGATAAAGTGATTCGTAGAGGATCCACGCTCTACCAAACATTGTTCTTCCTTCTCATCTTCATCAAATTGGATCCAAAAGGAACCGTAACGCCCGTTGTCGGGGTCCGGAAGAACATCATAATTGGAATAAATAAAAGTTACATTGGCAGGGTAGTATTTTTCTACCCTCTCATCCTGTGCAAAGGGATTCCACGTTTGTCGCTCATAGAAGAATCCTTTCTCGGTTACATAAAATGTGTGAATGTATTTGTCGCTTTTTGCAACAATTTTTTTGCCGTCCCAAGTGTATTTCATGGTTTCGGAAGGGTATGCAAATGAGCTGTAGAGAGAACGCACAGCTTTACTTAGAGATAAGGTCCCATCGTTTCGAATGATAAGCGTGTAACTGTTGTTATGATCGTTTTCATTGGAGGGATAATGAGGACTTGAATAGAGGATATCTTTGCCTTCAAATCGGAAGTGTAAACACTTGGATACGTTGGGGGCCTTTTCAAAAAATTCGTCGGTCAACACTTCTTGCGGCAGAACGTAAACTTTTTCGGGAATGACGTTGTTGGGAGCCGGCTCCATTTGATAGACCAATCTCACAGCAACACCATCTTCCACCGCTGCAACATAAATGATGAACCATTCTCCGCTCTTTTGTTGTAAAAGCAGGAAGGGAAAAAAGAACTCACTGCTCGCAGAAGTGACTTTCCATGCACGGTCGTTTTCTAATCGAAGCTGTTCGGGGGAAAGACCGGTAGACCAAAGAAATTCTAAATAATTTTTGGAGAAAAGTGAATCAAAGGTCTCCTCGGTCACGGTTATTGGAGAAAGCGTTCCGAGGAACGGATCTTCCTTTTCAATGTCGTAAACATAAAGATCTTTTCCATTTTTGATATAAAGAGGGTATTTATCTTCGGCACTAATAGAAGGGGTATCAAGACTTCCACGGTGCACGAGTTCCGTAAACAAAAGCACCTGATACTCTCCGTCCAAGGGGTCGGGATTGACCGGGGTGGGGTTCTCCCATTGGTTTTTGGAGGAGATTGGATCGGTCAGCAGGCAAACGGCGGCAACGGTGGTAAGGACAATTGCGCCGATGAGGATCCAAAAGACCGGCTTCTTGTAGTTCAAAATGGTGCGGATGCGGCTCTTGACCCCAACCTCTCCAAAGGCCAGGGGGCAGACCGAAATGGCACGGCGGGAAACGCTGCACTCCAAAAGTGCCTCGGAGTAGGACACCCGCTGCTCCTTCTCCATTCCACGGATCACCTTCTCGTCGCAAGCCACCTCAATGTCGCGGCAAAGCAGGATATAGGCCACCCAGAGCAGGGGATGGAACCAGTACACCGTCAAAAGCGCAAAGCCCAGGGGCTTCCACCAATGGTCGCGGCGGCGCAGGTGGGCGTTCTCATGCGCCAGCACGTGCGCGATCTGCTCCTCGGTCAGTCCCGAGGGAAGATAGATTCTGGGACGCACGATTCCCAAAATAAAGGGTGTGGCAAGACCGTCGCAAAGGTAGCTTCCATCCTCCCGCGGCAGGGCAATTTGAACCCTTTTGCGGATGCGCAGATAACTCACCGCGGCGTAGATCATCATGCCCACCATGCCCGCGATCCACACCAGAGAGGCCACGAACATAACAATCTGCATGGGATTGACACTGTTTTCTGCCGAGGGGGCAAAGGAATCGTAGATCACCGGGTTGACCAGATCGTTGGCATAGGTGATGCCGCTTTGAATGGCGGGTGCTGTGGAGAACAGGATCTCCTCGGGCACCGTTTCGGCACTGGGGATCAGGCTCAAAACGCTCTCAACAGAAAAGGGAAAGAGCAAACGCAGTCCCACCAAGGCCCAAAGGGCAACCGTCAGGGCCCGTGGGGCCTTTTTAAACAGCAGGCGAAGCAGCAGAATGGCGCATACCATCCAGCCCGCCACAATGGATAGGTTCAATACCTTAATAAACAGGGCCTCCATATTAGTCCTCCTTGTAAGCGTCGATCATGCGACGGATCTCCTCGATCTCCTTGGGGGAAAGCTTTTTGCGTTGGGTAAAGGCCGCCAAAAAGGCAGGCAGGGAGCCGTCAAAGGTCTCCTCCACAAACTGCTCGCTTTGCAACGCGTAAAATTCCTCCCGCTCGATTCGCGTAACTACGGTTCCGTTTTGATTCTCAAACAGTCCGCGCTCGCAAAGCTTTTTCAGCACCGTATAGGTGGTGGATTTTTTCCAGGTGAGTTCGGTTTCACACAGCTTTACCAGTTCTCCCGAGGAGAGGGGGGCGTGCTTCCAGATCAGGTCGGCAAACCGTGCTTCCACGGCGCCTAATTTTACGTCCTTCATGGCAATCTCCTTTCTTGGTCTATCGTCTATCGACCTCGTATTTAGTCTATCACGAATAGACCGATTTGTCAAGCCCTTTTTGGAAGAAAAAAATTATTTTTTTCACCAAAGAGGGATCAATTTCGGTCTCCTATAAAAAAAGTAGAAAAAAATCGAAAAAATATGAAAAAAATTCAAAAAAATTTTCAAAAACCCCTTGTCAAATGGATAAAAATAGTCTATAATATAGTCATCGGTGGTGCAAAATGGTTAAAAATGTTTCGAAGTGGATAGAAAACTGACCGTGTGCCACCGAAATAATCAAAAATAACGCGAAAGGAGGCTGCCACGATGTTAGGTGGTGAATACCGACACAGTATCGACCCCAAAAATCGTATTTTCATTCCCGCAAAGCTGCGCGATGAGCTTGGCACCACCTTCGTGATTGCGCGAGATATTCGCGATAAATGCTTAAAAATGTACTCCTTGGAGGAGTGGAAGAACTACATGGAGCCCATTCTCGAGCAGGCACGTCGCCTGCAATCCAAGGTGCTTCGTGTTCTGAACGGCTCCATGACCGAGGTCACGCCCGATTCTCACGGCCGTGTGGTCCTGCCCAAGGATCTTTCGGGCTACGCCGCCATCGAAAAGAACGTGGTTGTGGTGGGCTGTTACAATTACGCCGAGATCTGGGCGGAGGAGATCTACGATCAGATGAAGGCGGAGGAGAATCTTGACGAGCTGTTGGAAGAGCTGGAGGCTCTGGGGCTCTGATCTTGACTTGAAGGAGAAAACGATATGAGTGAGAGCGTTTCCTTTTCCCATCGCTCGGTGCTTCTGGATGAGTGCATCGAGGCTCTTGCGATCAAACCCGATGGGATCTATTTTGACGGGACCTGTGGCGGAGCAGGGCATAGCTCGGTCATCGCCTCCCGCCTGGGAGAGAACGGACGGCTCATTGGTCTGGATCAGGACGCTACCGCGGTTCAGGTAGCCACCGAGCGGCTTTCGGTGTTTGGAGAACGGGCCATGGTGGTTCGCAGTAACTTCTGCGAGCTGGAGCGGGTTTGCCAAGAGCTGGGAATCGAGCGGATCGACGGTCTTTTGCTGGATCTGGGGGTTTCCTCTTACCAGCTGGACACTCCTGAGCGTGGCTTCTCCTATCAGGCCGACGCTCCCTTGGATATGCGAATGGACATTCGCAATCCCCTGACCGCGCGCACCGTGGTCAATGAATATTCCGAAGAAAAATTGAGAAAAATTCTCTTTGAATACGGTGAGGAACGGTTTTCCTCCCGCATCGCATCAAATATTGTCCGTGCCAGAGAATCGTCGCCGATCGAAACCACAGGGGAACTGGTTGAGATCGTCAAACACTCGATTCCGGCACATGCCAGAGAGGGCGGACACCATCCGGCAAAGCGTTCCTTCCAGGCGCTACGCATTGAGGTGAACGCGGAATTGGATGTGATTGCTCCGGCAATCAAGTCCGCCGTCCGGCTTTTAAATCCGGGAGGAAGGATCGCAATCATTACCTTCCACTCCTTGGAGGATCGCATTGTAAAACAAACCTTTGCGGAATTGGCAAGCGGATGCACCTGCCCCAAGAATTTTCCCGTGTGCGTATGCGGGAACAAGCCTCGGGTCAAGGTGATCTCCAAAAAGCCGATCCTGCCGTCAAAGGTAGAATTGGAGGAGAATCCTCGGTCGCGGAGTGCCAAGCTTCGCGTCGCGGAGAAGCTATAGTATTATAAGGAAGGCGGCGCAAACATGGATTTTGTAGAAATCAAGAACGAAAACCTGGATGAATCGATGGGTTTGCATGAGATTTCGGCAGAACCGCAGGTTTGCGCTCTTTCTGATCAATATCGGGGCAGGGGCGTTGTCGGATCGGTTCGCCAAGCCGCCCGGGAGCAGATCAAAAAAGAGGAAGCCACCAGAGCCCTGGCGCCCAACGCTTACCGTATGTCCGGCCTGTCCGATGCGGCCATTTGCGGTATTTATCGAAAGGGCAAGCACTATATGGCGGCTTCGGATTTGCTCTTATATTTTTCGGAGACCCGTCAAAAGCGGATTTCGCAGGTGGATTTTTCCCAACCCTGTGATTTGGGAACCGAGCTGATCCGTGAGGAAGGGGAGGAAACGCGCCTTTGTCCCGCCAAGCCTACCCGGGCGCAACGGATGCTTCAAGCAGTGCAAAAGGGAACGCGGGGGTTTCAAACCGCTCTTCCCACCTGGTTCGACGCGGCGGCTCCCGATACCAAGGATACCAAAAAGACCTTTCCGTTCTCGGCGTTTGCCGCGATTCTGGCCATTGCCGTGTCGCTGATGCTGATCGTTGCCAGCTCCGTGCTGTTAACGCGGGCGGAGAATCGCGTCAGCCAGCTGAATTCCGAGCTGCTTACCGCATACGATGAAATGACCGAGCTGCAATCGGATCTGGACGTGCGGGACGATCTGCTGGTGATTCGCCGCATTGCCGTGGAGGAATACGGCATGGTTGGCGAGGAATACGTGCGTATGCAGTACATCTCTCTGCAGCAGGAGGATAGCATAGAGGCTTATGAGGAAGAACGCGCTTCGACGGTTGAGCTTTCCGCATTGTTGAGCGCTATGGGAATCAAAAAATAAAGGAGAGTCATAATCGGGGGAACAACCCCATAAAATAAAGAGGGATCGCGGAAAGGAGTGTGATGGGATGAAGGGCAATACGCCGTACGAGGAGCAGGCAAGCTCCGGTGTGGTTCATCCTCGCGTCATCAAGCGCGCCACGCTTCTGATGCTGATTGCAGGGCTTTTGTTTTTGGGCCTTTTGGTTCGTATCCTGCTTTATCAGACCGTAGATTACGACTACTATCAAAAAAAGGTGCTGGAGCAAATGACCACCGAGGCCAAGGTCACGGCGGCGCGGGGCAATATCTACGATTGCAACGGCGTGCTTCTTGCCACCAATGTAACCACCTATCGCGTGTTTATTTCGCCTTCGTCGATTCGCTCGGCGCAGATAGAGCACAATAAAAACAACGACGGCGTTCAGCTGGATACCCTGATTGCCCAGGGGCTTTCATCGGTGCTGGACGTCAGCTATGATTTCGTTCTTAAGCAGACCACCTACACCGCCTATCTGGACCGTACCATTGAGCGGGAGGTGGACGAGGAGCGCGCGGATCAAGTGCGAGCCTTTATTGATCAGTACGGCCTTCAGCAAATGATCTACCTGCAGGCCACAAACACCCGGTATTATCCCTATTCGGATCTCGCCTCTCACGTTCTCGGCTTTACCGGGAGCGACGGCACGGGTTTGTACGGCTTAGAGTACTCTTACAATACACTCTTAAAAGGAACCAACGGGCGCTATATTACCGCGCGGGACGCCCAAGGCAACGAGATGCCCTACGCCTACAAGGAATACGTAGAGGCACAGGACGGATACCACGTAAAAACCACCCTGGACGTTTTTGTTCAGTCGGCTCTGGAGGAGCAGTTAAAGACCGCGTATCTGGAATCCAACGGACAGAATCGCGCGGCGGGCATCGTTATGGACGTCAACACCGGAGCTATTCTGGGAATGGCCACTTATCCGGATTTTGACCTGAACGATCCTTGGACTTTGGATGAGCAATCGCTGCTTACCCTCGGCCTTTCGGGGCACACGGAGGGCAGTGAGGAATATACCACCATGAAGCAGCAGCTTCTTTTGAATATGTGGTCCAACAAAGCCATTACCGAGTCCTACATTCCGGGTTCCACGTTTAAGATCATCACCGCCTCCATGGCGTTGGAGGAGGATGTGGTGGAGCTGAACGAGGGCTTTTCTTGTATCGGCTACAAGGAGGTCAGCGGGCACAGGATCCACTGCCATAAAACCATCGGCCACGGCTCCCTTACCTTTGTGCAGGGAATTCAGCAATCCTGTAACCCGGTGCTGATGACCATTGGCGCTCGCATCGGTGCCACCACCTTTTACAGTTATTTAAAAGCCTTTGGCTTTACCGAAAAGACCGGGATCGACCTTTCAGGGGAGGGACAGAGTTTGTTTGCCTCCGAGGAGGCGTTTACCGATCTGGACCTGGCCATTTATTCCTTTGGCCAGAACTTCAACGTCACTCTGCTTCAGCAGATCACGGCCATTTCCGCCGTGGCAAACGGAGGCTACCTGGTTACCCCCCATTTGGTCTCCTCGGTAACCGATAAAAACGGAAATATCATTCAGTCGGTTTCTACCAACGTCCGCCGTCAGATCATCAGCGCACAGACCTGCAAGGCTGTGGCGCAGATCCTGGAGCAGGGCGTTTCGGGAGAGGGCGGTGCCAAGAACGCGTACGTGCCCGGCTACCGCATCGCGGCCAAGACCGGTACCTCGGAGAAAAAGAACGAGGGCAGCTTGGGACGCTACATCTGTTCCACCATTGCGTTTGCTCCTGCCGACGATCCCAAATACGCGGTGATCATCATGGTGGATGAGCCCACCAGCGGAATCCTCTACGGTAGTACCGTTGCCGCACCCTACGTTGGCAACGTTATGGAGGCCATTCTTCCGTATCTCGGCGTTGAGCCGGTATACACCGATGAGGAACTGAAGAATACCACCGTTACGGTGCCGGATTGCCGTTACTGGAACGGAAGCACCGCAAAGAAATATTGCGAGTCCTCCTCCTTCGGTTTGCAGGTGGAGATCGTGGGTGACCCGAACGGCTTGGTTTACAAGCAGTATCCCGAGGGAGGCACCGTGATTGAGAAATCCTCGGGAAGGATCATCCTTTATACCGAGCGCGAAAGCCAAGCCGAAACCGTGACGGTTCCCAACGTTCTCGGAATGAGCGCGGTTGCAGCCAATCAAACGCTGATCAACGCGGGCTTGAACATTCGCATCAACGGAACCAAAAACTATACGGGTAGCGGCGTTAAGGTTACCCAACAATCGATTCCTGCCGGCACGCAGGTGCCGCGAGGAAGCGTGGTGGAGGTCACTTTCCTCTATTTGGATGGTGCCGAATAATCATGTTCCAAGCAAAATAACGGAAGAATAAAATAAGGCAGACCCTTCTGCTGGGAAGTGAATTTCAAATTCAAGTCAGGGAGGAAGGGTTTGTGAAGCTAAAGCAACTCTGTAGTGCCGCCGCGCTGGATTGCCCACGGGAGTGGGAGGACGCGGAGATCACGGCCATCGTTTCCAACACCGCTCATGCATGCCCGGGCGGACTGTTCGTTTGTATTCGCGGTCTTCGCACCGACAGCCACACGCTGGTCGGGGAGGCGGTTCAAAAGGGCGTGACCTGCATTGTGGTGCAGGAGGGGTGCGCGGTAGAGCGCATCCACGGGGTACTCTATTTAGTGGCCAAGGATACGCGAGCCACTCTCTCCGATCTCTGCAATGCCTGGTACGGCGACCCCGTAAAGCAATTAAAGATCATAGGCGTTACCGGGACCAACGGAAAGACCACCGTAACCCATATGCTCCGCAGGATTCTGGAGGCTTCCTTCTACAAATGCGGATTGATCGGCACGGTGGGATGTGAGTCGGCAGGGCGTCACCTGGAAAAACAGAATGGCGCACCGCTCTCCAATATGACCACCCCGGATCCCGAGGACCTCTACCGTATGTTGGCGGAAATGGTACGGGACGGCGTGGAATACGTGCTGATGGAGGTTACTTCCCACGCATTGGCATTGGGAAAGCTGCATCCCATCCACTTTGAGGCGGCCATCTTTACCAACCTCACCCCGGACCATCTGGATTTTCACGGTACCATGGAGGCCTATGCCGATGCCAAGGCCATCCTGTTTGGGCAGAGTCGCATTTCGATTCTGCATACCGATTCCGATTATACCAACGTCATGCGTTCCCGTGCCACGGGACGTGTGGTGACCTGCACCTGTCATCGCAGGACGGCGGACTACGCGGCGGAGGAGATCACCTACCGTCAGGAATACGGGGTCCACTATCGGCTGACCTCCCCCAAGTCCTCCCTTTGGCTGCAATGCCCGGTTCCGGGAACCTTTACCGTAAGCAACTCCATGCAGGCCGCCATCTGCGCCCTGGAATTGGGGATCGGCTCGGCGAAGGTCCAGGATGCTCTGGCCACGATGAGCGGGGTCAAGGGACGCATGGAGCGATTGAAATTGGGGATGCACGCCGATTTCTCGGTGATCGTGGATTACGCTCACACCCCCGACGCTCTGGAAAATTTGTTGCAAACCGTTGCCGGCTTTAAGCAGAAGCATCAGCGAACCGTGCTGGTGTTTGGCTGTGGCGGGGATCGGGATCAAGGCAAACGCCCCATGATGGGACGTCTGGCTTCCACCCTGGCGGACGAGGTCATTGTCACCTCCGACAATAGCCGAAGCGAGGATCCCATGAAGATCATCAGTCAGATCTGTTCGGGTATGGCACCCCAAAGCGAGTGTCGGGTCATTCCCGACCGTCGGCAGGCCATTGAATACGCCATTCTTCACGCCAAGGCGGGGGATGTGATCCTCCTGGCGGGGAAGGGGCATGAGGAATACGAAATTACCCGGGAGGGACGGCGTCCCTTTTCCGAAAAGAAGATTGTGCAGGAGGCCCTGGCGGCACGCCTGCAGGGAAGAAAACAGACCGATAGTACGGAGACCGAATCATGAAAACCCATTTCAGTATTCAGCAGATCAGCTTTGGAACGCTGGCGCGTCTGTGCGGTGGAGAGCTGTACCAGGGGGCGCTTGGCGAGGTAGCGGTCAAGTATATATGCACCGATTCGCGGGAGGCCGATGGGCAGACCGCCTTCGTTGCTTTGCGCGGCGCGCGGGTAGACGGTCACGATTATATCTCGGCGGCGTTGCGGCAGGGGTGCCGTTGCGTGATCTGCGAGCATCGCACCGAGGAGCTGGAGAGGTCGGATGCCACCGCCATTGTTGTGAACGATTCCGAGCTGGCCCTTTCCAAATTGGCCAGCGCGTACCGAAAATACCTTTCCTGCCATCCCATCGGTGTGACCGGGAGCGTGGGGAAGACCACCACCAAGGATCTGATCGCGTCGGTGCTTTCGGCGCGTCACAAAACCTATTGTACTCCCGGAAACCACAACAGCCAGATCGGTATGCCCCTTTCCATGCTGGAAACTCCGCTGGATAGTACCTGGTCGGTGATGGAGATGGGAATGAGCAATTTTGGCGAGGTGGAGCGACTCTCCATTGCCGTAGAACCCGAAATTGCCGTAATTACCAACATTGGCAGCTCCCATATGGAGGCTTTGGGCTCCCGGGAGAACATCTGCCGCGCTAAATTGGAGATCCTTTGCGGCCTGCAAAACGGAGGCCTGTTGCTGCTCAACGGTGACGAGCCGCTGTTGCGAGGAATTCAAGGAAAAAACTATCGTACCATTTACGTTTCTCTGGAGCGCAAGGACGCTGATTTTTACGCAACCAATATTCGCGTTTGCCCCAACGGCACCTACTTTGACGCGGTTTGGCAGGGGCACGAGGAAAAGGATCTTTTCCTCCGTGTAGTAGGACGCCATAACGTGTACGCCGCCCTCTTTGCCATTGCCATTGGATGCCGCGCAGGTCTTTCCATGGAGGAGATTCGCGCAGGACTTGCCGCGTATGCGCCCCGGGGAATGCGTCAGAATATTTACTCGGTTGGTCCATATACCCTGATCGAGGATTGCTACAATGCCTCTCCCGAGTCGGTCAAGGCCGCCGTGGACGTTCTTGAATCGCTCTGCCGCGGGACGCAACAGCGAAGCGTTGCCGTGCTGGGAGATATGTTGGATCTGGGACCCAACAGTCCCGCCATGCATCGCGGCGTGGGAAGTCACCTGGCGCAGCGGGGCATTGACCTGTTGTTTACCTTGGGGCAGGGAGGAGGTCAAATCGCTGTGGGCGCCCGTCAGGGCGGCATGGCCGAGGACCGAATTCATCATACCCCCGAGATCGAATCCTATTCGCAAACGGTAGAGGCCTTGCTCTCCCGGGTGCGGGAAGGGGACGTGATCCTCTTTAAAGCCAGCCGTGGGGTTGGCGCCGAGCGCATGGTAGCGCAATTCAAGGAAGCATTCTCTGTGGAGTCATAAGAAAGGAAACAAATCATGGAATCTTACGCAATCACCTTTGCGGTCGTCGCACCGGCGGTATTTATACTCACCGCTCTTTTTCTGCGATTTTTGATTCCTGTATTGAAGTCCCGCAAGATCGGTCAGAAGATCCTGGACATCGGCCCCCGTTGGCACAAGTCCAAGGAGGGAACCCCCATCATGGGAGGAATCGGATTCATTCTCCCGTCCCTTCTGGTGGCGGCAGGCTTCTTCCTCTGGCAATGGACGCGCGGAGAATCGGCAAGCTATATTCCTCTCGCTCTTACCCTTGCCTTTGCGGTAATGAACGGTGCCATCGGTTTTGTGGACGACTACTTTAAGCTGATCAAGAAGCAAAACGAGGGATTGACCGCAAAACAAAAGCTGTTTTTGCAGTTCGTCATTGCCGGCGCGTATCTTTGCGTCCTTTCCTATACCGGGCATTTTGAAACCGCTTGGCAGATCCCTTTTACCGATTTCTCTCTGGAGCTTGGCTGGTTTTCCTATCCCATCGCCCTTGTTCTTTTGGTAGGCGTGGTGAATGGAGGAAACCTGACCGACGGCATTGACGGTCTGGCAAGCTCGGTCACTTGTGTGATCGGCGGATTCTTTGCTCTCCTGGCCTTTTGCACCATGGATAGCGGTCTTTCGGTGCTCTCGGGCATTCTGATCGGTGCCACGCTGGGCTTTTTGATCTACAATTTTCATCCCGCCAAGGTCTTTATGGGAGATACCGGATCTCTGTTTTTAGGAGCTCTGGTGATTGGCGGAGCCTTCCAGATCGGGGCCCCCTTGGTAGGAATTCTCCTTTCCATGGTCTTTCTTCTGGAGATGCTTTCCAGCTTTTTGCAGATCTTTTATTTCCGACTCACCCACGGCAAGCGTCTTTTCCGCATGGCGCCCGTGCATCATCATTTTGAAAAATGCGGATGGAGCGAATACCGTATTGTAGCGGTGTTCTCCTTTGTGGAATTGCTGTTTTGTGTTCTTGCCTGGTTTGCTCTTTGATCGATTATAAAGAAAGGTGGTGCCAAGAGAAATGCAAAAACATGGCTTTTTTTCCTCCGGTGCCGCCAAGAGAGCCGAACGACGCGACGCGATCTATCACGAGCCGCTGCATCCCACGCCCGCGCCGGAGCGTCCGATCCCCAAAAAGGGAATGTTTGACGTTCCTCTCCTGATCATCTGCTCCATGCTGGTGCTGTTCGGGTGCGTTATGGTGTATAGCGCGTCCTCGGTTTACGCCGAGCAATATCACGACGACAATACCTACTTTATTGCCCGTCATTTGGTATTTTTACTTATGTCGGTGGCGTTCACCGCCATTGTGGTTCGGTTCTGTACACCCAAATTTTGGTACGATCTCTCCTACGTGCTGTACGCCGTCTCGGTGATCCTTTTGCTACTGGTACTGGTGATCGGCTCGGATCTGGGAAGCGGTGCCAAGCGTTGGTTGGACTTTAAGGTGTTTACCGTTCAGCCCTCGGAGATCGCCAAGCTTGCCCTGGTGCTTACCCTGGCAAAATTTCTTTCCTTGCACGAAAAGCAGGTGCTCTCTCCCCATAAGTTCGGTGGAAATTTCCGTTACGGCGTTTTGTATCCCGGAATCATGATCGCCGGATTTGCTCTCCTGATTGCGGCGGAGCGTCATATCTCGGGCCTGATGATCATTGGTATGATCGGGATCTCTCTCATGTTTCTGGGAGGTACCCGCCTGCGTTGGATCGTTGGCATTGGCGTCCTGGTGCTTTGCGCGGGAAGCTTGTTGGTCCTGGTTTCGGATTACGCCCAAGCCCGTGTAGAAACCTGGCTCTTTATTGAGGACGCCGACCCTCTGGGCTCGGCCTGGCAGACCCTGCAGGGACTCATGGCCATTGGCTCGGGTGGATTGTTTGGCACCGGACTTGGGAACAGCCGACAAAAATTCGGCTACGTTTCCCAGCCGCAGAACGACTTCATTTTTACCATTGTTTGCGAGGAATTGGGCTTTGTTGGAGCCCTCTTGGTGGTTGGTCTGTTTGCCGCTTTCCTTTGGCGGAGCTTTCACATTGCCAAGCACGCGCCGGATAAGTGCAGCTCGCTGATCGTGTACGGTCTGAGCTTTAAGGTGGCGTTGCAGGTCATCCTCAACATTGCCGTTGTTACCAATTCCATGCCCAATACGGGCATCGCCCTCCCGTTCTTCAGCTACGGAGGAACCTCCCTCATGCTGCAGATCCTGGAGGTGGGGATCATTCTTTCGATCTCCCGTTATTCATCACACTCCAAATTATAATCGTTGAAAGGAAGGAACATAGATGCAAAAGATCAGAACCCGCCATTTTTTTAAAACATTACGCATCAGCGCAGGGATCTCGGCCCTCTTTCTCGTATGGATCGCTCTGTTTGGCAAGGGCCTGGCACAGCAGCATTTTCAGGTACTGACCGATGCGGTCTTTGCAGTGATGCTGTTGGCGGCGGGAAGCTTTCTTTTGTTCAGCTTTTTTCCGTACTTTAAAGGGGACCGTCGGTGGTATTCGATCTCCGCGTTACTCACGGTGACGTTCCTGATCGGCACGCGCCTGCTTTGGCAGATTCCCGTAGCAGGAGGATTCTGAGATGCGCGTATTACTCACCGGGGGCGGAAGCGCGGGACACATCAATCCCGCCCTTGCCATTGCCCATACCATTCAGCAAAACGATCCTCACGCCGTCATCGAATTTGTTGGGATCAAGAACGGAAAGGAGACCGAGCTGGTTCCGCGGGAAGGATACCCCCTTCATTTCGTGGAATCCCAGGGATTCCGCCGCTCGTTTTCTCTCTCCAATCTTCGCTCGGCCTGGTTGGCCCTGACCTCGCCTTATTCTAAAAAAACCAAAAAGATCTTAAAGGATTTTCAACCCGATATCGTCATTGGAACCGGTGGCTTTGCTTGCTGGCCTCTTATGGCGGCGGCGGCAAGAATGGGAATCCCCACCGCGGTGCACGAATCCAATTCCTTGCCCGGGTTGACCATTCGCCTGCTGCAGAACAAGGTGGATTGCATCTGGACGAATTTTGAAAGCACCGCCAACCACCTCAAAACCAAGCGACCGATCCTGAAGGTGGGCAATCCTCTGCGCGGCGGCTTTGGCGGTATTTCCAAGGCCGAGGCAAGACGGGCATTGGGAATTTCCGCAGAGCAATGCTTCATCCTCTCCTTTGGGGGAAGCCTTGGAGCCGAGGAGATCAACCGTGCGGTGATTCGGACCATGGCAGAATACACCTGCAAGCATCCACGGATCCTGCATCTTCACGCAACGGGGAAACGGGATGCGCAAGAGGCCGAAGCGCTTTATCGGGAAAAGGGCTTGCAGAATTATGAAAATTGTGTGATCACCGATTATATTCACGATATGTCTCTTCGCATGGCAGCGGCAGATCTGGTCATCTCCCGCGCGGGGGCCGTGACCCTGTCCGAGCTGGCATTGCTTGGCAAGGCGGCCATCCTGATCCCTTCGCCCTACGTTGCGGAGAACCATCAATACCTCAACGCCAAAACCATTGCCGATGCCAACGCCGCGGTGCTGATCGAGGAGTCGACCCTGGTCGGGAACGCATTGCAGGAGGTGATTCGGGAGTTGGTGGACGGTACCGAGAAGCGTAAGGCACTGGAGGAGAACATTCGTGCCTTTGCCGATCCCAAAGCCAATCAACGCATCTGGGAGGAGATCCTTCGTTTGACGGAGGCAAAAACAAAGAAAACCAAGTAAAAAAACAGGAAGGAAATCTGTTATGAACCGGGAAGCCGTAAGAACACAATCCAATACGCCGCGCGCTCCCATGCGACGCCGAAAGGAGCAACTGAAGGGAAGACTGGAGCTTCTCCGTATGCTCATGGTCCTTTTGGGGAGTTTGGTGATCCTGCTTGGGCTGTTGCTCCTGGTTTTGCCGGCTTTTCGCGTCAAGAATATTGTTGTAGAGGGGAACCAATACTACAACGCCGAGGAGATCATTGCCGGAGCTCAGATTGCTGTGGGCGATGAGCTGTTGGCCCTGGATGCCAATGCGGCGGCAAAGCGAGTAACCGATGCCTGTCCCTATATTCGCAATGTGCAGATTACCAGCCGTTCTCTGTTCACCATCTGTATCAAGGTAGAAGAGAACGCCAACCTTATGTACACTTCCTTCAACGATTCCTACGTCGTGCTTGACGCGAACTTCCGCGTTCTGGCGCAGGTCGATACCACCGAAGAGCTGTCTTCCATGCTGTACGTAGAGCTGCCTCCCATCGCGGCCCTTTCCGTGGGAGGAACGATTCATTTTGTGGAAGCCGATATGAATATGGATTACGTTGGAATCCTGTTGAGCAAGATGGCAGAGAAGGGGATCCTTTCCCAGGTCAGCTCGGTGGATTTCTCCAAGAAGTATCAGGTGTCCTACGTGATGAACCGCACTTGCCGCATAGAGCTTGGCAGGGTAAGCGAGTTGGATACCAAAATGGCACTGGTGCATGAGATTCTGGAAAGCAAGGGTGGACTTTCGGATTGTGCCGTGGTGGACGTTTCCTCTACGGTAAAGCCGACCTATCGCGTGGTGAGTGCGGCCGACCTTTTGCTGAGATAAATCAAGAAAACAGAGGGGCAAACCGATGCGTTTGCCTCTTTTTTTCAAAAAAAGAGTATAAATTCAAAAAATAAATGCAAAATTCCAAAAAAAATTAAAAAAATATCTTGAAATGTTGAGAAAAAAATAGTATTATATAATAAATAGGTCTGTGAACGGCCCGAAAAGGGCTTGGAAAGAAAAATGATAACATTGGAAAGTTCGGGAGGACAAAAAAGATGACGTTTGAACATGATGATAGCTTGGAATGTGGTGTGAATATTAAGGTGATTGGCGTTGGCGGCGGCGGAAACAACGCGGTCAACCGCATGATCGTTACCAATATTCGCGGTGTGGATTTTGTTTCGGTAAACACCGACCGTCAGGCACTCCGCAAGTCGGAGGCTCCCAATCAGCTGGTTCTGGGTGAGAAGATCACCAAAGGCTTTGGTGCCGGCGCAAACCCCCAGATCGGCGCACGCGCCGCTGAGGAGTCGATCGACGATATCCGCAACATTCTGGAAGGAACCGATATGGTATTTATCACCGCAGGTATGGGCGGCGGTACCGGCACCGGCGCAGCTCCCGTGGTTGCTCGCGTTGCTCGTGAACTGGACGTGCTTACGGTTGGTATCGTAACCAAGCCCTTCGCCTTTGAGGGCAAGAGAAGAATGGAGCAGGCCGAGGCAGGCATTGCCGAGCTGGCACAGTACGTGGACTCCCTGGTGGTGATCCCCAACGAGAGACTGAAGCAGGTCTCCAACGCAAAGCTCTCCCTCTCCAACGCCTTTGGTATTGCCGATGACGTTCTCCGTCGCGGTGTAAAGAGCATTTCCGAGCTGATCACTCAGCCCGCATTCATTAACCTGGACTTTGCCGACGTAACCAGTGTTATGGCAAACGCAGGATACGCGCACATGGGCGTAGGCTCTGCTACCGGTAAGGATAAGGCCGAGCAGGCCGCCAAGGAAGCCATCTCCAGTCCTCTCCTGGAAACCTCCATCAAGGGTGCCAAGGGAATTCTGATCAGCTTCCTGGTATCTCCCGACGTTGGTTTGGACGACGTGGATATGGCGTCCACTCTCATCTCTCAAGAGGCTCATCCCGATGCCAACATCATCTGGGGCGTTGCCTTTGATCCCGAGCTGGAGGATGAGATGAAGATCACCATCATTGCCACCGGCTTTGAGAAGAAGCCCGAGGATGCAATGCGTCGCATCGCAGGCGTTCCCACCAACCCCGAGTCCCCCTTCCGCAAGGAGAGCGCTAAGCCCGCGGCTGCCGCTCCCAAGGTGGTAAGACCCGTTGCCGAAGAACCCAAAAAGGTGGTTAAGCCGGTTCAAAGACCCGTACAGAAACGCGTTGACGACGATGATGACGATATCCTGGACATGATGAAGCTGCCCAGAGATAAGAAGTAATCAAAAAAGATAAAAAAGGATGCTACCTTGCGGTAGCATCCTTTTTATTTTTAAAGGGAGCAAATCAGCTGCTCCAGGGGCGCATAGCCCTTGGGGGAGAGCTTGAGGGCTCCGTCAGCGACCTCACAGGCTCGCAGTGCGTTCTTCAGCCGCTTCTCATTGGTCTGCCGCAGGCTTTTTTGATAGAGCCCTACCCGGAATTCGTGGAGCTTTAGCGCCCCGGAGATCTCGGTGTTGGGGACGCCCTCCCGCGTCATGGCGTAGACGCCGATCATATCGTAGATCACCTTGATCACGTCGCCCAGGATCATCAAGGGATCCACGCGGCGGAATCGGTAGTCGGAAAGAATGGCCAGCGCCGTTTCCTGATGACCTGCCATAATGGCGTTGGTAAAGGCAAAGGCGTCATACTCAATGGCGGGGGTGCAAACCAGGCGCATGGTTTCCTCGGAGGCCTCGGTCTGTCCGTGATATCGAAGATAAAAAGAGAGCTTGTCGATCTCATTGGCCAGGACGAACATACTGTGCCCGCAATATTCCGCCATGTGAGCGCAGAGGGCAGGGGAAGCTTGGATTTCATTGTGTAGAAAATGCTTTTGGATCCAGGCGGTGAGCTTGGCCGTGGTACAACGCTCAAAGTGTACCGGTGTCAAGAGGGCACTCAGGCGGGTGAGCATTCCCGAGGGGCGCTTGGGCAGGATGCCGGGATCAAAGCAGTCGGCAGAGGCGTAGACGATCAAGGTATTGTAATCGTAATTGGGAAGCTCCTCTAAAACGGTACAGAGCTCCTCCAGCTCGTTGGCCCGCATGGAGAGGAAATTCAGACCGCTCAGGGTCACCAGCTTCTTCTCGGCCATCATGGGCATGGGCATCAGGGCATCCAACAGCTTTTGGGGCGTGTATTCCAGGGCGTCGATGCGGATCTCGTTAAAGAAGGAAAGGGTAGGATCGGGGGAGAGCTGCTCCCGTGCCTGCCGCAGAGCAAAGGCCTTGAGGTAGTCCTCCTCACCAAAAAAGAAATAGCCGGTTCGCGGCGTGCTTTTCAATTCTTTTCGAAATTCGGCATCCTTTAAGATCTCCATGGCGTTCCCCTCCTTTCACAAGCTTTCCTACATTATAGCATTTTTTTTATGTTTCGTCAATATTGCATGGCAAAAAGTCGTTTTTTTTCTTGTATTTTCCACCAATCTGTGTTATAATGTGTCGTAATGAAAAAACAAAGGGGTTTTTATGGCAGAGATATTGGAAATGATTATGGTGATCTGCTTTGGGCTTTCGTGGCCCATGAACATCGTCAAATCCTTGCGCGCCAAGACCGCGAAAGGGAAGAGTGTTCTGTTTTTGATCTTTATTATCGTGGGGTACGTTGCCGGAATCGTTGGGAAGATCCTTTCCGGGAACATTACCTACGTGTTCGCTTTCTATGTTTTGAATCTCTTGATGGTAAGCACGGATCTGGCGTTGTACTTTATCAACCGCCGTCGGGACGCGCTGCGTGAGAAAGCCAAAAAATAAAAAAGTTTTTTTGGAAAAAAATTTAAAAATGCCTTGACAAAAAGAAAAGAATAAGGTATAATGTAGAGTGTCATTGTGTAAAAGCGTATTTATTTGCTGAAAGAGCAAAACGCTTCCGATTTAAAATCATAAGGAGGTGCATACGATGCTGAGAACTTATCAACCCAAAAAGCGTCAAAGAAAAAAGGAGCATGGCTTCAGAAAAAGAATGAAGACTGCTGATGGCAGAAACGTATTGAAGAGAAGACGCGCAAAGGGCAGAAAAAGACTGACCTATTGATGCTTTCCGGATCTCCTCCGGCAGGCTCGCCCACAAGCGTTCGCTGTCCAACATAAAAACTCCGACTGTCGCAGAAGCGTTTCCGCCCTCGCTGTCGGTGTTTTTATTTGTCAGTGACAATTTTTCAAACTAACTCAATTTTTTATTTTTACAATGAACGGAAGCAAATGCTTAAGGATGGCAAAATGAAGTACACTACGTTGAAGGAACATCACTTGTACAACAAAGCGTTCCAAAGAGGAAAGCGGTTTTCCGGAAGGTATCTTTCGATCTTCGTGCTGCGGGATTACGCGGCCAAGCGATTGATGCTGGCCAATCCCCAAAAGAAGTATTACAATCGCCTGGGGCTTTCGGTGACCAAAAGGATCGGCGGAGCCGTGCAGCGCAACCGTACCAAGCGCATTCTGCGCGCAGGGTATGGGGAAGTGCGGGACGAGCTTAAGACCGGCTTTTTGATCGTGATCAGCCCGCGGGATACCATTCTGGGAGCCAAGTCCACCGACGTGGCCGCAGAGCTGCGGCGGGGCTTTGGAAAGCTGGAGATGCTTACGGGCAAGGGAGCGTCATGAAGTGGCTCCTGATCCGTCTGATCCGGTTGTATCAAAAATACCTTTCCCCCCTGAAGGGAAAGGCCTGTTGCCGATTTTATCCTACCTGCTCCTCCTACGCCATCGAGGCCCTGCAAAAGCGAGGCCTGTTGATCGGGAGCCTTTTGTCGGTGTGGCGCATTTTGCGCTGTCAGCCCTTTGGGCGTGCCGGCTGGGATCCGGTGCCCGAAAAGGGATTGCGGAATCCTCGGTTTCGAAGGATCCCGCTGACCAAATATTTTTATCCCGAGGAGTACGGCCTGGAATTGGATGAGAACACAGAATCCGACGCACAATGAATTTACCGCGGCACCGCGCGGGACATACAACATCGGCGGTGCGTTCCCAAAACACAGAAGGGAGTATTAATACTTTATAATGAAGAAAACAAGAACATTTGCCAGAGGAATTACCCTGTTCGTTACGGTTTTGTTGCTTGTGGCAACTCTGAGCGGATGCGCCTTTGGAGGCCAGCAGAACACGCCCACCCTGACGGCGCAAAAGCCCTCCGTGGATTCCAGCGCAAACAGCATGACTGCGGAGCAGCTGGAGCAGATCGCCAACATGATGGTGTCTGTGTACTCGGCCAAGACCTTTGATCCCCGGGATATGCTGGTAGCGGCCAAGCGCGGCTACGACATGACCGAGGTTGGCTTTGACCTGACGGCCGAGAGACCCGATCTTGGAACCCCCAATCTGGCGGCCGCCATCAAGGTTATTCAGATGGCAAACGACAAAGCGAGCGAATCCAAGAAGCTGACCTTTGCTTACACCGGGTTGAACGAGGCCGACCTCAACAGCTTGATCGGTGCTTTCCAGACCACTGTGGACCTGGATGCCAAGGGGAATCTTTGGGATAAGATCCTGTCGGCCATTGGTGCCGGCTTGAACTGGCTGACCAACACCCTTTGCTTTGGTAGCTACCTGGCGGGTATTTGTCTGTTCGCCGTGATCATCGAGATTCTGATGATCCCCTTTGCCGTAAAGCAGCAAAAGAATTCCATTAAGCAGGCCATGCTCCGTCCCAAGGAAATGGCTATCCGTAACAAGTACAAGGGAAGAACCGACCAGGTCACTATGCAAAAGATGCAGCAGGAGATCCAGGAGTTCTACCAAAGAGAGAATTACAGTCCTTACAGCGGCTGCTTGCAGCTGGTGATCCAAATGCCCATTCTGATCGCCCTGTATAACATCGTGATCGATCCCTTGCATTACGTGCTGGGACAGGCCAACGGGCTTTCCGCCGCCTTGAGCGCATATTACAGTGCTTCCAAAGCGGCCGGCGGTCTGGGTGGCGCGCTTTCGGGCAACGGAACCATTGCTCTGTTGTCGGATATCCGTTCCAATCCCGGCATCATCGATGGATTGAAGGATTTTGAGTTCTTCACCAACGGTGAGGCTCTGTTTGATGCCTTGAACGGCATTATGGCACAGATCCCCAATTTCAACATTGGTCCGATCAACTTTGGTTTTACCCCCAGCATTGGCACCTTTAACATTTTGTTGCTGGTTCCCGTGTTGACCTTCGTCACCTATTTCCTGACCTCTAAGCTGACCCGTAAATTTACCTACCGTCCCGCAACCTCGGGCGGTGTGGAGGATCGTCAGGTCGCTTGCTCCAACATGATGATGGACGTTACCATGCCTGCCATGTCTGCGTTCTTTACCTTTATGGTTCCCGCCCTGGTTGGCGTTTACTGGATGTTCCGTAGCTTGGTTGGTATCGGCAAGCAGTTTATTATGTCTCGCGTAATGCCTCTTCCCACCTTTACGGAGGAGGATTATAAGGCGGCGGCCAAGGAAATGGCCGGAAAACGGGTGGTGAAGAAGTCCGAGAACGTTGGTAAGGTTCGTTCCTTGCACTATATCGACGACGAGGATTTCGAGGATACCCGCGAGCGCGCTCTGGCGCGGAAGGCGGCGATCGAGGAGCGTGAGCAGGCCGAGCAAAAGAAGAAGGCCGATGCCTCTCCCTTTGGCGCGACCTCGGTAAAGGATGAGCCTCGCGCAAAGAAGAATGAGGATGCGTCCGAGGACGGATCCCGGGACAAAAATTGAGAATGATTGGAGTACTATCGTGAAAAAAGAGATCATTGTAACGGCAAAGACCGTGGATGAGGCCCGCGCCAAAGCGGCGGCGGAGCTGGGTGTTTCGGCTGAGGAGCTGGAGATCACCGTTTTGGAGGAAGGCAAGAAGGGCTTTTTGGGATTTGGCGCTACCGACGCAAAGATCAGCGCCGTTTATACCGCAAAGAGAGCTGACATTGCCCTGGAGTTTATTCGCAAGGTTGTTTCCGACATGGAGCTGGATCTGACGGTGGCCATGAAGGAGGGGGACAACGAGGACACCCTGATCACCGTGGACGGTGAGGGCGCAGGCCTTCTCATCGGTCACCACGGCGAGACCCTGGATTCCCTCCAGTATCTTGCCAACCTGGCCGCCAATAAGAAGGTTAAGGGAGAGAAGCAGGAATACGTAAAGATCACCCTGGATATCGAGGGCTACCGCGCAAAGCGCGAGCAGGCTCTGCGTGCCTTGGCAAGACGTATGGCCTCCAAGGTAGTAAAGGGAAAAAAGAGCGTTATGCTGGAGCCCATGAATCCTTATGAAAGACGGATCATTCATTCGGAGGTGCAGGGAATTGACGGTGTGTCCACCAATTCCATCGGTTCCGAGAATAACCGCCGCATTGTAATGTTTTTGGATGACAGCAAGCCTGCCCCCAAGACAGAAGAATAATTGATGAAACACGGGGGAGAGCCGAGTCCGCACGCACGGATCGTATCTCCCCCTTTTTCTTCCGTATGGGAACCTCCTTTTGCGGAAGAATAAGAAAGGATAGAACATCTATGATACTTGGAGATACCATTGCGGCGTTAAGTACGCCGAGAGGGAAGGGCGGCGTGGCACTGATCCGGATCTCGGGGCAGGATGCTCGCGTTATCTGTGACCGTATCTTCCGCCCCAAAAGCGGAAAGTCCTTTTTGCAATACGCCCCTCCGCGCACCGCGCTCTACGGCGGTCTTCTCGCGCCGGATGCCAACGGCGAATTTCTGCCGGTGGACGATGGCCTGGTCACATTTTTTCCGGGGCCTGCCTCCTTTACCGGGGAGGATACGGTGGAGATCTGCTGTCACGGTGGCGTGCTTCTGACCCAAACGGTGCTCACTGCGGTTTATGCCGCGGGGGCGCGTCCCGCCGAGGCGGGAGAATTTACCCGTCGCGCCTTTTTGAACGGTAAAATGGGACTTTCCTCGGCCGAGGCCTTGGGAAATATGCTGGAGGCACAGACCCGTGAGCAGTTGACCCTGGCTCATACCGGTATGGGAGGAAAGGTAGAGGGACGCTGTGAGGAGATCTACCAATCCCTTTGCGCGATCCTGGCCAGTATCTATGCAAAGATCGACTATCCCGACGAGGACCTGGCGGACATGAGTCGCGAGGAAATGCTGCAGGCCTTAGAGGGATGTGAGAGCTCCTTGGCCTCGCTGGTGCGCACCTATCATACGGGGCACGCCATTGCCGAGGGGATCCCCACCGTCATTTGCGGCAAACCCAATGCGGGAAAAAGCTCACTTTACAATCGGATCCTGGGAAAGGATGCCGCCATCGTTACCGACGTTGAGGGAACTACCCGGGATATTTTGAGCGAGATCGCCTCCTTGGGACGGGTTACCCTGCGCCTTTTTGACACGGCAGGTCTGCGAGAGACCGACAACCCGGTGGAGCAGATCGGCATTGCGCGTGCACGGGAGGCACTTCGGAGTGCCGAGCTGGTGCTGGCGGTCTTTGACGTCAGCCGTCCCGCCGACGATCAGGATCGGGAGCTGATACAGACCCTTTCTCAACTGGAAAACACCACGGTGGTGGCTGTGCTGAACAAGAGCGATCTTTGTCCAGGGGAGCCCGAGGAGACTTACACGTCGGCCTTTTCCCATACTGTCCTGCTTTCGGCCAAGAGCGGCGAGGGCATGGCGGCATTGGAGGCCCTTGTGGAGCGTCTCTTTACCGACGGTGCTTTGGATCTGCGGCAGGATGCCGTGCTCACCAACGCCCGTCAGCACGCCGCCGGTGTGGCGGCATTGGAGGCGGTGCGTCGGGCCATTCTCGCCCTTCGGTCGGGGGTCCCCATGGATCTCTGCTGTACCGATGCGGAGCAGGCCATGTCCGCCCTGTGTGAGTTGGATGGACGAAGCGTATCCGAGGACATTGTAACGCGGATCTTCTCCCATTTTTGTGTAGGAAAATAAACAGAACAGGATCATAATTAATGAAGGAAATCAACATCACGGAAAAGCTCTCCATACAGGATCTTCGCGCCTTGAGTCAAAGCGCACGGATCGCCCTGGACGAGACAGAGGAGCCCTATTATTTGGAATCCGTCAACGCCATGCTGGCGTTGGCCATGGAGCTGGAGGAGCTCCCCATGCACACGGGGGCGTATCCTGCGGCACTGACGTTGGAGGAAATGCGGGAGGATGTTCCCGCGGAATGTGGGGATCGGAGGCTCCTTTTGGAGCAATCTGCCCATTGGGAGCAGGGGTATTTCACCGTTCCCCGGGTTATGGAGAAGCAGATATGACGGAATGGAAACAGAAAACCATTGCAGAGCATACCCTTGCTCTGGAGCGTGGGGAGTATTCCTCCCTGGAGCTGACCCACGCCTATCTTGCGCGGATTCGGGAACAGGAGCCGCTGGTTCACGCCTTTTTACTGGTGGATGAGGAGGGCGCTCTGCGTCTTGCCACGGAATCCGATGAGCGGCGGAGGGAAGGGAAGCTTCGTTCCCCTTTGGACGGGATTCCCTTTGCTGTGAAGGATAATTTTTGTACCGCGGGATTGCGCACCAGCTGTGCCTCGCGGTTGTTGGAGGCCTTTGTTCCCACCTACGATGCCGCCGTTGTGGAGCGGTTGAAGCAAGCGGGGGCCATTCCTCTTGGAAAATTGAATATGGATGAGTTTGCCATGGGATCGGCCAACGAGTATTCCGCCTTTGGTGCGGCCTCCAATCCCTGCGCCACGGATCACGTTCCGGGAGGCTCCTCCGGGGGCTCTGCCGCGGCGGTGGCCGCAGGGGAGGTCCCCTTTTCCCTGGGCTCGGATACCGGAGGCTCGATCCGCCAACCGGCGGCCTTTTGCGGCGTGGTGGGCTTAAAGCCGACCTACGGTGCGGTGTCCCGCTACGGTCTGGTGGAGTTTGCCTCCTCCTTGGACTGTGTAGGACTTGTGACCCACACCGCCGCCGACTGTGCCACTCTTTTTTCGGTCCTGCTTGGAAGGGACGAGCGAGACGGTTCCTCGGTCGCTTTTGCCGGCAGTCGGGAGGATTCCTTTGGAACGCCCCTGCGTGTTGCCGTGGTCAAGGAGTTCCTTGAGAGTGATGCCGTTTCCCCGGCAGTAAAGCGGGCCACCGAGGATGCGGTGCGTGCGCTGACTGCCATGGGAGCACAGATACAAACCGTCAGTCTCCCGTCGCCCCAGCAGGCCTTGGCCACCTATTGCGTGCTTTCCGCGGTAGAGGCCTCCTCCAATCTGGCACGCTTTGACGGGATCCGCTACGGTGCCAGCGTGGGGGAAACCGAAACCCTTTCTGCGCTTTATTCTCAAAATCGGGGGGGCTACCTGGGGCGTGAGGTCATTGCGCGGATCCTGTTTGGTACCTGCTTGCTGTCCCGTGGGAACCGAGAGCGGTATCTGGTACGTGCCGAGCATTTTCGATCTCAGATCCGTCGGGCGTTGTTGGACATCTTGGCGTCCTGCGATCTGATTTTGACCCCCACCGCCCCCACCACGGCCTACCGCAAGGGGGCCAAGCTGACCCCCTTGCAGAGAAGGGAAGCCGACCTTTGCGCGGTTTACGCCAACCTTGCGGGGCTTCCCGCCCTTTCCCTGCCCATGGGACGGGATGAGGAAGGACTTCCCGTGGGGATCCAGCTGATGGGTGCCCCCTTTTCGGAGTTTTCGCTCCTGAAGGTTGCACAATGTCTGGAAGAGAGGAGGAGCCTATGAAGCCTATGGAATACGAGGCCGTGATCGGCCTGGAGGTACACGCGGAATTAAAGACCGCCACCAAGATCTTTTGCTCCTGCTCCACGCAATTTGGTGCACCGCCCAATACCCAATGCTGTCCGATCTGCATGGGATATCCCGGAGCTCTTCCGCGGTGGAACCGTCGCGCCGTAGAGCTGGCCGTGCGCGCGGGCCTGGCACTGCAATGCACCGTGGCCCCTTACAGCCGCATGGACCGAAAGCACTATTTTTATCCCGATCTTCCCAAGGCCTTTCAGATCTCCCAGGAGATGCATCCCCTTTGTCGGGAAGGCAAGGTGACGTTTTCTGTCGGAGAGCAGACCCATACCGTGGGGATCGAGCGGATCCACGTGGAGGAGGATGCGGGCAAGCTACTGCATACCGATCAAAAAACGTTGGTGGATTACAACCGAAGCGGCGTTCCCTTGATCGAGATCGTTTCCAAGCCCATGATTCACAGTGGGGAGGAGGCCGCCGCATACCTGCGTGCCCTACGGGCGGTACTGGTGCGTTGCGACGTATCCGACTGCAAGATGCAGGAGGGCTCCATGCGCTGTGACGTCAATATTTCTCTCCGCCCCCGGGGAAGTGCTTCCTTTGGAACTCGGGTGGAGATCAAAAATCTCAATTCCTTTTCCTTTACCGAAAAGGCCATTCGTTATGAGATCCAAAGACAAACTGCGCTTTTGGAGCGCGGCGAGAAGATCAATACCGAGACCCGTCGCTTTGACGAGGCTACCGGAACGACGGTGCTGATGCGAGTTAAGGAGAGTGCCGAGGATTATCATTTTCTGCCCGAGCCCAATCTGCCTGCCATTCGCATTCGGCAAAGGGACATCGACGCCATTCGCGCCACTCTGCCCGAGCTTCCTCGAGAGCACGCCGCGCGACTGCGGGAAGGCTACGCGCTTTCCGCCGAGGAGGCCGCCTTCCTGGTTCTTGAGCCTGCCGTGGCCGATTACTTTGAGGACGTGGCAGGGAAGACCCGGTTTCCCAAGCTCGCCTATCATCTTTTGGTAGGAGAGCTGTTGCCCAAGTGCGGCGATCCCTTTTCCTCGCCCGTTGCGGCCCACCGCCTGGCGGAGCTGACCGATCTTTTGGGGGATGGGATCCTCAACCGTGCCACCGCCAAAAAGCTTTTGCTCCGTCTGCTGAACGCTGATTTTTCTCCGGCAGAGATCGTGGAGCGGGAGTCCTTGGGGCAGATCTCCTCGGAGGAGCTTTTGCGCCCCATCGTTTTGCAGGTGCTTCAGGGCAACCCGCGGGCGGTGCAGGATTACCGAAACGGAAAGAAAGCCGCCCTGCAGGCCTTGCAGGGAAGGGTGATGGCCGCCACCGCCGGCCGTGCCGACCCGATCCTCTCCGAGCGGTTGCTCCTGGAGGCCCTTGCGGGGGGAGGCGTTTTGAATGTATGAGTATGCGCCCGGACGCGAGAAGAGGAAGGAAAAGCGCTTTCTTCTTCTGGGGGCGCTCTGTGCCATCGGTTTGTTTGCCGCGTCCCGGATCCCCGGCGTGCTCTTTCCGTGGATATTGCAATTTTTGTCGGTCGCACTCGGAAGTGTTCTGCTCCTGCTGGCCTCCCGTTGTCTGCTGTACAGCTATGTGTATCGGGTCGGTGATGCGGAGCTGACTATTGTGGAATACTGCGGAAAACGCAGAACGGTGGTTTGTCGTATTTATCTTTCGGATATTCTTTCCGTGGAGGAGATCCGTCGGGAGAACCGAAGGGAGCGGCTGGCACTCTGCAAGGGAGGCCGCGTATATTCTTATCTTGGCGAATGGTTCCCCTCCCGGTATTATTTACTTACCGTAAGGGACGGAGAGGAGCGTTTTTACCTGAAAATCAACGCGGATTCCGGACTTTTACAAGCGTTTTCTATGTATTGAAAGCAATTTTTGTCTTTTACACACCCACAACTGTCTTGAAATATAGCATATATTGTCTTATAATTATGTTGTAGGCGAATGCCTGTCAATTTTATAAGAACGAAGGAGAATGAAAAATGTCCTTTCCGGTTGCGCTTCAGCTTTTTACCGTAAGAAATGAATGTAAAGAAAATTTCTACGGCACTCTGAAAAAAGTCAAAGAAATGGGATACGACGGCGTTGAGTTTGCCGGTCTGCACAACCATAAGGTTGAGGAGCTCAAGGAAATGCTCGCAGACATTGGTCTGGTTGCCGTTTCCGCTCACGTTCCTTACAAGGATATGGAGGAGAATCCCGCCATTTTTGCCGACTATGCAAAGCTCGGCTGTAAGTACATTGTTGTTCCTTATCTGACCGAGGAATATCGCCCCGGTGCACCTCGCTTCGATGAGATGGTTGCTAACCTGAGCACCTTTGGTAAGGCGGCAAACGAAAACGGTATGACGCTGCTGTACCACAACCACGATTTTGAGTATGCTACCATCAACGGTAAGTACGCTTTGGATGTGATTTACGATACGGTTCCCGCAGAACTTCTGCAGACCGAGATCGATACCTGCTGGGCAAACGTGGGCGGTGTTGTTCCCGCTGAGTACGTTCGCAAGTACACGGGCCGCGCTCCCGTGGTTCATCTCAAGGACTTCTGGGGCGAAAAATCCGAGAATATGTATGAGTTGATCGGTATTGAGACCAAGCCGGTTCGTCCCGAAGGCTTCGAGTTCCGTCCCGTTGGTTCGGGCAAGCAGGATTTCCCTGCCATTCTGGCCGCTGCCAAGGATGCGGGTGCTTCTTGGGTGGTTGTGGAGCAGGATCAGCCCTCCATGGGTCTGACGCCCCTGGAATCCGCCAAGAAGAGCATTGACTACGTAAAAACCATTAACAAATAAAAATATTTTGGAGGTTTATTATCATGGGATTGAATGATTTTATGGAAAATCAAGAGGTAAAAACCGTTGACGCCAGCAAGAAGCTGAGAATCGGTTTTATCGGAACCGGCTGGATCGCAGAGAGCCACATCAAGTCCTTCCTGAAGCAGCCCGACGTTGAGATCGTTGCAGGCGCGGACATTGTTCCCGGTAAGGCAAAGGCCTTCTTTGAGAAGTTTGGTGTAGAGGGTGTAAAGACCGACTATGCTTCTCACAAGGAAATGATCGATGACAAGAGCCTGAAGCTTGATGCCGTTACCATTTGTACCTACAACCGTCAGCACGCTGAGCCCGCGATCTACGCTTTGAACAACGGCCTCAACGTTCTGCTGGAGAAGCCCTTTACCGTAACCCTGGACGAGGCTGTTGCCGTTTGCAAGGCCGAGAAGGAAAGCGGTAAGCTCCTGTCCATCGGCTTCCAGCCCAGAATGGACGCCAACATGAAGATGATCAAGAAGATCTGCGAGAGCGGCGAGCTGGGTAAGATCTACTACATCCAGACCGGTGGCGGACGTCAGCGCGGTATTCCCACGCCTTACGGCACCACCTTCATTGAGAAGGATACCGGTGGCATCGGTGCTTTGGGTGATATCGGATGCTACTCCCTGGATATGGTTCTGAACGCGATCGGCTATCCGAAGCCTCTGACCGTTACCGGCTACACCTCCAATTTCTTTGGAACCGACCCCAACTACTGCAACTACGTAAAGACCGGCCATCCCGAGTACGCTGAGAAGTTTGGCGTAGATGATTTTGCTGCTGCATTCGTTCGTCTGGAGGGCGGCATCATCCTCGACTTCCGTATTGCTTGGGCAATGAACATCAATACCCCCGGTGATACCATTATCCTTGGTACCAAGGGTGGTCTGCGCATTCCTTCCACCGGCTGCTGGAACGGCTCCGTTGGCGGTCCTATGATCCTCTACAAAGAGGTTTGCGGACAGCAGACCGAGACCGAGATCCCGATCATCAACATGAAGGAAGGACTCTTCGATCTGAAGATCCGTACCTTCCTGGATGCCATCAAGGAAGGCGGCTCCGCTCCCGTTCCTTCTTCTCAGATCCTGTACAACCAGGCAATCATCGATGGTATCAACAAGTCCGCACAGATCGGCCGCGAGATCGAGATCGAGATTCCCGAAATCTAATTTTTCAACGATATTGTGCCCTAAAGCGCAATAAAAAAGCTTGGGTGTTGCGCCACGGCGCAACACCCTTTTTCAGTTTTTAAGGAGAATACAATGATCGTTTCTATTACCCAATACGGTGCGCAAACCAACGGTGCTCTGTGTACCGAGGCCATTCAATGGGCTATTGACGCCTGCTTTTTGGCAGGCGGCGGTGAGGTGACGGTTCCCGCGGGGAGATTCCGCACCGGCGGCTTGCGGTTGCGTTCCAACGTGACCCTTCATCTTTTGGAAAATGCGGTGCTGGAAGGAAGTCGGGATCCCGAGGATTACCTGGGCTTTTGGAAGGATGCCGTCGAGCCAATTCCGGCAAATGCATCCACTTATAAGGTCGATACCGCTCTTCCGGAGGCCAACGGCGACTCGGTCTATCCCTACAGCCGTTGGAACAACGCCCTCATCCGTGGAATCCATGCCGAAAACATTGCCATTATTGGCGAGCGTGGCTCGGAAATCAACGGAATGAATTGCTATGATCCTCTTGGCGAGGAGAACTATCGTGGGCCTCATCCCATCAACCTTTGGTTCTGTAAGAACATTACTTTGCAGGGCTATACCATCCGCGACGGCGGAAACTGGGGGCACGCCATTCAGAACAGTAGGAACATTCACATCAGCGGTGTCACGGTGATCGGCGGTCATGACGGCTTTGACGTCCGCACCTGCGACGACGTGCTGGTAGAGGATTGTATGTTTGATACGGGGGACGACTGCATCGCGGGCTTTGACAACATCGGCGTTACCGTAAGGAACTGTACCATGGCTTCGGGCTGCAGCATCTTCCGCTTTGGCGGAACCGACGTGGTGATCGAAAATTGCAAATGCTCGCATTCCAAATACGCCTGCCGCGGCGGCTTGCCCCTCGAAAAGAAGGTGGCGGGGGAGCTTTGCCTTTCCAACCCCGAAAGCGCGGAATCGATCACTGCCTTTTTGTATTATTGCGACTACCGTGCCAGGATCCGCAAAACGCCCGGGAATATTCTGGTGCGAAACTGCAGCTTTGTGCGGATGAAAAAGCTGTTCAATATGCCCTTTGGACACCGCTGGACCTGCAATCGCTCCCTTGCCGACATTACCTTTGAGGATTGTCTGTTCGACGGCGTGCGCGCACCCATCACCGCATCTGCGGATCCACAAACGCCTTTCAAGCTTTGCATTAAGGATTCTACCGTGATTGCACGAAAGGGAAGTGAGGATATTGCCTTTGCCGATCTGCAGGATTGCAATGAGCTGATCCTGGAAAACGTAACCTTGAAAAACTTTAATAATCCCAGGGTAAAATGCCCCAAGGATTGTATTTTAACCACCAACCAGACAACTGCGCTCTTGATTGAGCGAGCCGAATAAAAAGGAGAAACATTATGGGACTCAATGATTTTATGGAGAATCAGGAAAAGAAATCGATCGATACCTCCAAAAAGCTTCGCATCGGTTTTATCGGATGCGGCGGCATTGCAAAGCAGCACATCCAGGCATACCTCAATCAGCCCGATATTGAGATCGTAGCGGGCTGTGATCTGGTTCCCGGCAGAGCCAAAAAGTTTTTTGAAAAATATGGACTGGAGAATGTCAAGACCGATTACAAATCCCACGAGGATTTTTTGGCGGACGAGAGCCTGAAGCTGGACGCGGTGTCCATCACCACCTATAACTGTCAGCACGCAAACACCGCCATCGCCGCCATGAAGAAGGGCCTGCACGTTCTTTTGGAGAAGCCCTTCACCGTCACCCTCGACGAGGCTGTGGAGGTTTGCAAGGTAGAAAAGGAGACCGGCGTGGTCTTTACCGTCGGCTTCCAGCCCAGAATGGACGACAACATGAAGATGATCAAAAAGGTTGTGGATTCCGGCGTGCTGGGACAGATCTACTACATTCAGACCGGCGGCGGACGCCGTCGCGGCATTCCCGTAGGTCCCGAGAAGTCCACCTTTATTGAGAAAGAGACCGCGGGCATCGGCGCGCTGGGGGATATCGGATGCTACTCCCTGGATATGGTGCTCAACGCCATTGGCTATCCCAAGCCCTTGACGGTCAGCGGTTACACCTCCAATTTCTTTGGCACCGATCCGGGTTACTGCAAGTATCAGCAGATCGGCAGACCCGATTTTGCCCAAAAGTTCGGCGTGGACGATTTCGCCGCTGCCTTCATTCGCTTGGAGGGCGGGATCATTCTTGACTTCCGTATTTCCTGGGCAATGAACATCAATACCCCCGGTGATACCATCATTCTGGGTACCAAGGGCGGATTGCGCATTCCCTCTACCGACTGCTGGAACGGCTCTGTGGGCGGCCCCATGACCATCTATCACGAGGTTTGCGGACAGCAGACCGAGACCCAGATTCCCATTATCAATATGAAGGAAAACCGTTGGGATCTCAAGATCCGTACCTTCCTGGACGCCATCAAGGAGAACACCAAGCCTCCCGTTCCTTCCTCCCAGATCCTTTACAACCAGGCGATCATCGACGGTATCAACAAGTCGGCAAAGCTTGGCCGTGAGATCGAGATCGAAATTCCCGAAATTTAACACGCAAACAGCGGAGAGACAAAAACGTCTCTCCGCTGTTTTGGGAGATCCCCCCTTGGAATGTCACTTTTACATTTTTGCAAGACATCACCGCTGATGTCACTCTTTTTCACCTTTGAGGGAACATTTTTAGATTCCAATTTCAACTCTTGACATTTTACCGCGCGTGATGTATAATGAGGGAAAGAACTTGATGAGGTGAAGTCTTATGGAAACCGAAAAAGCATACGGCATGTGGAAAGATAAAAAGGTATTATTCATCGGTGATTCTTTGACCGCGCGGAAGATCTATCCCGAGGTGGTCAAGGAGATCCTGGGGATCCAGACCTTTTACCATTGCAAGGGCGGAGCAAGTCTCAAGAGCATGGTGGACGGCGACAACGGTTTGGGCGGCGACTATGACAACGAGACCGATGCCCAGGGCGTTCTGCGTCCGCTTCTGCCCGAGGACGTTGCCGACAAGGATCTGATCGTCCTTTACGGCGGATACAACAACCGCAACGTGGATATCGGTCGGGTAGGGGATCTGTATAAGCCCGACGGCACGGGGCAGAAGACCATTGCCGGCTTTATGCAGTACGCCATCAACCGTATTTACGAGAACCTTTATAAGGCCGATAATATGACCTGTCGCCTTCTGGTGGTGACCGTGGATTGCGTGGGACGTTATCCTTGGGTGGATGCCGATGCCTTTGGAGAGTCCACCCCCGGTACGGGCAGAACTCTGGAGGCTTTGGCAAATATGCAAAAGGCGGTTGCCGAGCGCAACGCGTTGCCTGTTTGTGATCTCTTCCATACCTCGGGCATCAATCCTCATACTTGGGCCTATTTCGGCAAGGACGCTTATCCCGATAACACCAATTATACCCCCTATCTCCTCAACGAAAAGGGGCAGCCTTACAGTGCCGAGCGCATCCGCTACGTAACAGGAAAATCCTATTACCAGATCCGTGACGGCAAGGTGGTCCTGGAGGAATACACGGGAGCGGCCCCCTATCCTTATAACGCCGATCAGCTTCATAAATCCCCCGCAGGCTACCGCCGCATTGGTGAAGTGATCGCGGGTTCGATCATCGCCACCTACGGAAACTAAATACATTATAATAAGGAAGATTTGCTACACCCCGGCAATCTTCCTTTTTTTGAACTACTTGAATAAGATTTCAGGCTCTCTTTTGTTGCAAAAGACGAAATATTTGTATACTTTGTACACTATTTAACCAAAATGTCGTGCAAAATGTCGCCCACAAACTGTGGAAAGGGACGAATTGATGAAAAAATGCAAAAAAATAGAAAATAATGCTTGACAAATCCAAGGTTGCGTAGTATAATATAGAGGCTTTCCGCGAGAATTTGTTAAAAACCTTGAGGGACAACCTCAAAAAGTTTTTTAAAAACTTTTCAAAAAGGGCTTGACAAACGCAAAAGAAAGTGGTATAATATTCGAGCTGCCGCAAAAGCGGTGGCAGAAATGATCCTTGAAAATTGAACAACAAGAGAGAAGTACAAAGCAAAAAAGCTTGAAACGGATCTCGGAAATTCTTACAGATGAGAATACTACTCAAACAAAAGTAAAAGAAGCTAAGAGCAAGACTCGGAAGCAGATTGG
>JAFTNJ010000020.1 GCA_017451915.1 Clostridia bacterium | reverse complement strand
GCCCAAAAGAAAGCCTCTCCCTTAGGGAGAGGTGGATTGCGGAGCAAGACGGAGAGGGAAAGAGCCCCTCTCACCCGCTGACGCGGGAGCTCTCCCAAAGGGAGAGCCTTTCTGATAAACCCCGTTTACGGGGTGCAGTGCGTGTGATGCGATGATATAATTCGATGCCCCTTTTAGGGGTTAAGCCAGTAATAGCCCCTTACAGGGGCTGTGCAAACCACTGGTTGAACCGGTGGTTTTGATTGATGCTTTACAATGTCTCAATATGCGTTTTGTAATACTTCTCTTGGAAATGAATAGCGTTCTCGATCTCCTCTTTGGTAAAGGTCATCCCCTCGGGAGCGGCCACCAGCTTGTCCTCTACATCATTTTCTCGATGGGCGATGGCGATGACGCGGCAGGTGTATTCCTCCACGGGATGATCCACCCCCAACAGGTAGACATCCAGCTCCTCGTCGTCCCCTCCCAGAACCCCGGGAATGTATCCGTAGTTGATGGGATAGACCAGCGTCTTTTCCCCCTTCACGTGCACGTAGCCAATGGGGCGGTCGATGCCAATGGTAATCACCTTTCCCAGATAGGACTTGACCTGGGCTTTTCGTTCTTCGTATGTCATTTGCGTTCTCCTGTAATCTGATTTTCTACTCCATTATAGCACGAATGGGAAAAAATTACAAGAAAAAAAGCAAAAAAACGAAAAAAGGGGTTGACAACGCTCCGAAGATATGATATACTTACGCCAATTTTTAAAAAAAGGAGTTATGGCAATGGCAACGGTTTTCAACCATCAGTATCTGAATACCGTAGAACAGCACGACGCTCAAACCATGGTGTGGTTTTGGTCGGGCTTGTGTTGTCATACCCAAATTTCGAGATAGGATTCTATTTTATCAGAGAATTGGATATTACGGTGCAAGTCGAAGAATTTTCGATTGGCACCGATTTTTTATTTTGGAGGGAAAGAAAATGGAACGAATGGAAGCGCTCACCAATTATTACATGACCCATAATGAAGACGCGCGGCTGACTTCCAAGCATGGAATGGTCGAGTTTTTGACCACAATTCATTACGTTGAAAAATATCTGAAGCCCGGCATGAGGATTCTGGAGATCGGGGCGGGGACGGGGCGCTATTCCCATTATTTCGCGGGGCAGGGCTACGAAGTGGATGCCGTGGAGCTGATGGAATGCAACATCGAGGTGTTCAAGGCGAACACAACGCCCGACGAAAAGATCACCGTCCAACAGGGCGACGCCATTGATCTGCAGGGGATCGCGCTGGAGCAGTATGACATTACCCTCCTCTTGGGACCCATGTATCATCTCTATACCGAGGAGGACAAGCGGTCTGCCATGAGCGAGGCGTTCCGCGTAACCAAGCGGGGCGGCATTGTTTTTGCGGCGTATTGCAACAACGATATGACGGTTTATCAATTCGGCTTTTTGAGGGGCGGATTTCAAACGGGAGAGCACAACGAGCTGATCAATTTTGAGACGTTTCGGCTGGACTCAACCCCAAAAGAAGTGTTTGCTCTTTATCGGCAAGAGGATATCAACCAATTGATGCGCCATTTTTCTATCCAAAGACTGCACTATGTGGGAACCGATATGCTGACCCACTTTATCGGGGGCGCGGTTGACGCAATGGATGACGAGACCTTTGCGCTCTACATGAAATACCATCTTTGCATCTGTGAACGTCCCGATATGGTGGGCGCGACCAATCATATGTTGGACGTTTTTAGGAAAGAATAGGAGAAAAATAATGATATTAAAGGTCAAAAAAGAAGATCTTCCCGAATGTCTCGAAGTCATCCATCAAAGCTTTGAGACGGTTGCGAAGGAGTTTGGTCTGACAAAAGAAAATTGCCCCAAGCACACAAGCTTCATGCCGTTGTGTTCTCTGGAAACGCAGATGGAATGGGGCTGGCATATGTACGGTCTGTATGCGGAGGGGAAGATGATCGGCTACCTGTCGCTCTCCAAGGAGGACAAGGAGACTTACGAGCTGCACAATCTTGCCGTCCTGCCCGCCTACCGCCACAACGGCTTTGGGAGACAGATGCTTGACCATGCCAAAGAAACGGTACAATCCTTGGGCGGTACCGGGATCAAGATCGGCATCATTGAGGAAAGCGCGATCTTGAAAAATTGGTACATTGCAAACGGCTTTGAACCCGTTGGAACAAAGAAATTCGATCATCTGCCCTTCACGAGCGGATATCTGGAATGGAAAGGAGAAAAAAATGATATTTGATGAAAAAAGAATCAAACTAAAGAACGGCGTAACGGCCATTTTAAAAAGCCCCGAGCCAGGCACTGGCGTCAAGATGCTTGACTATATCAAAACTGCCTGCGGTGAGACCGACTTTCTGGCACGGTATCCCGAGGAATGGGAGGAGGTGTCGGTGGAAAGCGAGGAAAAATGGATCAATCATGGCAGAGAATCGCAAAACGTCTGTCTTATCAATTGTCAAATTGACGGCGAAATTGTAGGAAACTGCGAAATTCGATTTCGCGGCGGTGCAAAGACCTGCCACCGCGCAACCCTTGCCATTGCCATTTTAAAAAAATATTGGAATCTCGGCATCGGTTCTTTCATGTTCTTGGAGCTTCTTGCTCTCGCCGAACAGCGGGAGGGCATTACGGTGGTGGAGTTGGAATTTATCGAAGGAAATGACCGTGCCAAAGCACTTTACGAAAAATTTGGATTTCGGGTGGTTGGTGAACGTCCAAACGCCTTCAAGCGTAGGGACGGAAGCATGGCAAGGGAATATTTTATGCAAAAAATGCTGTAAAGGAATTACAAAATGAAACTCATCCTATCCTCTTGCGACTTCGGCAATGCTGAGTCGGCAAAATTTATTCACGACCATCTTTGCAAGCCCATCGGGGATTGCAGGGTGTTGTATTTTCCAAACGAGAAGGTCACCCCCGAAAAGATCAAAAGCGGCAAGTATCAGGCTCGCTTGGCGGCGTTCGGCTTTCAAAAGAAAAACATCTACGTTGCCAATTATTTTGAGCACACCACCTGCTTGGGGCTTGATATCGACGTGATCTATATCAGCGGTGGCAATACCTTTGGCACCATGAAGTGCATCCGTGACGCAGGTCTTGATTCTGCCATCGTGGACTACGTGCAAAATGGCGCGGTGTATATCGGCGGCAGCGCGGGGGCGCATATCGCCTCGGCAAGCATCGCCCACGTGATAAAATATGACAAAGATACCTTTGGACTGACCGATTTTTCGGGACTTGGGTTGTATCAAGGAATTTTGATCTGTCATTATGCCAAGGATCGGGAAGAGGATCTGGCACAATTAAAAGCCGTGGGGGAATATCCTGTTCTCGCGTTAAGCGACGGTCAATCGGTTGTGATCAAGGATTAAAAAAGTCTGTCCCCAAAATGGATCCGGGGACAGGCTTTGAAAATATTTATAAAATCTATTGACAAAATTATAAAAGCGGTTTATAATATAAACAAGGGGAACGCCGATGACGGCTACTTCCTTGGCTGATTTTAAAAAATAAACCGCCTTATGTGGAAGTGAGGCGGTTTATTTCTTTTGATAGTGATCTTTGACATATTGCAGAAGGGCAACGATAAACGCGCCGAACAGCAAAAGCTGTTCCCATGTAATATACAAGCTATCACCTCCCCTCTGAGACGAAGGGAGTGAAAAAGAAATGTTCTGCTCCCTTCATAAAAAAGAAAGCAGCCGCCACCGTTATGGTGTTCCCCAAGGGCTTTCGCCGCACTTATTATATCACCATTTTTTTACTTTGTCAACCATCAATTGTCCGTAACATAACCTTTGAATAAAGAAACCCGCTTTCCCGACTGTACCCAAAATCCCTTTGTGCAAGTTCTTGAAAGAGGAGGAGGTGTGGGGGAGGGGGAAACTTCTTGCAAGAAGTTTCCCCCTCCCCCACGACCTTTCCCTTCTTACTCATTCGGGCAGGTAATTTTTACAAGGGCTTCGATGGCGGTATGGAGCATGGTGGCGGCGGGGGTATCGGCGGCTTTGTAGTAGACCTCCTTGCCGTCCCGTCGGCTGACGATCAGTCCCGCGGTCTTGAGTTGCTTGAGGTGATGAGAAATGGCGGGGCTGGACATATTCATCATGGCGGAGAGGTTGATGACGCACTCCTCGCAATGGCAAAGGAGCCAGAAGATGCGGGTACGGCTTCCGTCTCCCAGCTGCCGAAAGAGCTCGGAGACCGTCAAAAAAGCGTCGTCCGAGGGGAGATGATCAAAGAGGTGCTGGCTGGCTTCGCCGTGATCGTGGGGGAGGGTATGTTTTTCCATGTTGCGGCTCCTTTCGGGATATCTGCTAACAGTATACCATAAAATATCAAGGAATGAAAGAGGAGAACGAAAAAATATTTTTCCAATCATTGTAATGAAGGGTTTCGCCCGCCTTTTTCAAAAGGCGGCGCGGTGGAGGTTTTTTGTTTGCTGCACAAAATTAAAAAATTTATTCCGATTCTATTGACAAATCCCGTTCCATCCTGTATAATACAATTAAACAGTTGTTTAATCGTTGAACCGAAAGGAGAATTTACATCATGAAAAAGACTTACAAGATCGAGGTGGACTGCGCCAACTGTGCCAACAAGATGGAGATGGCAACCAAAAAGACCGCGGGCGTTCAGGATGCTACCGTCAATTTTATGACCCAGAAGATGACCGTGGAGTTTTGTGACGGTGCCGATGCGGTGGCCGTTATGAAGGCGGTTTTGAAGAACTGTAAGAAGGTAGAGGACGACTGCGAGATCTATCTGTAAGGTCACCGGTTGAGGAACAGTTATGAATAAAAAACAAAAAAGGATGCTGGCGCGAATCCTGGTAGCGGCGGTCTTGATGATCGGGTTGCTATTCGTGCCGGTGGAGGGCTGGCTCCGCTTTGGGCTTTATATGATCCCGTACCTGGTCATTGGCTATGATATTCTCAAAAAGGCGGGCAAGGGGATCCTTCGCCGCCAGGTGTTTGACGAGAATTTCCTTATGGCGGTGGCCACGGTGGGAGCCATTGTGCTGGCCGTTACGGGAGAGGGCGACTATACCGAGGCGGTGGCCGTGATGCTCTTTTATCAGGTGGGCGAGCTGTTTCAAAGCATTGCCGTGGGCAAGAGCCGCAGAAATATCAGTCAGCTCATGGACATCCGTCCCGACTCTGCCAATCTGGAAAGCGACGGCGAGCTCTTGGAGGTCGATCCCGATGCGGTGGAGATCGGCTCGGTGATCGTGGTGCGTCCCGGGGAGAAGGTTCCCATCGACGGCATTGTGATTGAGGGAGCATCCAATCTGGATACCGTTGCTCTTACGGGAGAATCGCTGCCGCGAGAAGTAAAGACCGGGGAGGAGATCGTCAGCGGATGCATCAACCTCACGGGACTTTTGCGGATCCGCACCACCAAGGCGTTTGGAGAATCCACGGTGTCCAAAATCCTGGAGCTGGTGGAGAATGCAAGCTCCCGCAAATCCCGCTCTGAGGCCTTTATTTCCAAGTTTGCAAGAGTTTACACTCCCGCCGTTTGTTACGGCGCGTTGGCTCTGGCGCTTCTGCCGCCCCTGTTCCGCGTACTGGCCCTGGGGCTGTCTCCCGCGTGGGGGGATTGGATCTACCGCGCCCTGACCTTTCTCGTCATCAGCTGTCCCTGCGCTTTGGTGATCAGCATTCCCTTGAGCTTTTTTGCGGGGATCGGCGGGGCGAGCAACGCGGGCATTTTGATCAAAGGCTCCAATTATCTGGAGACCCTGGCAAAGACCCGTACGGTGGTCATGGATAAGACCGGGACCCTGACCGAGGGCGTGTTCGACGTGACCGAGATCCATGCCAAAGGGGATTGGGAACCGCGTCTTCTGGAGGCGGCCGCCCATGCCGAAAGCGCGTCCTCTCACCCCATTGCGCGGAGTATCTGCCGGGCATATGGCAAAAAATGCGACGCCACGCGTGTGAAGGATCTGACGGAGCACAGCGGAAACGGCGTAACCGCAACCTTTGACGGTGTTCCGATCGCCGTAGGCAATGCCAAGCTCATGGAGCGGTGGAACATTCCCTGGGAGGAACCCGAAGCGGCGGGAACCGTAATCCATATTGCCATGGGAAATCAATATGCGGGGTATCTGATCATTTCCGACCGGATCAAAGAAACCTCCCAAGCCGCCATTGCATCTCTGAAGCGGGCGGGCGTGCGGAGGACCGTGATGCTGACGGGGGACAACCGCGCCGTTGCCGAGAAGGTGGCGCGGGAGCTGGAGATCGACCGCGTTTACAGTAATTTACTTCCCGAGGACAAAGTAAAGCAGGTGGAGACGTTGCTTTCCTCCGAGACCGAGCGGGGCACTCTTGCCTTCGTGGGAGACGGGATCAACGACGCTCCCGTGCTTTCCCGTGCCGACGTGGGCATTGCTATGGGGGCCATGGGCTCGGATGCCGCCATTGAGGCCGCCGACGTGGTGCTCATGGACGACGATCCGGCCAAAATCGCCAAGGCCATTCGCATTGCCCGCAAGTGCCTTTCCATCGTGTATCAGAACATTGGATTTGCTCTGGGGGTCAAGGCGGTCTGCTTGCTCCTGGGAGCCCTGGGCATTGGCGGAATGTGGCTGGCCATCTTTGCCGACGTTGGCGTAATGGTTCTGGCGGTGCTCAATGCCATCCGCGCCTTGTTTGTAAAAAACTGCTGAAAGTGAAGAAGCACGCAACAGCGCATTTGCGCTATTGCGTGCTTCTTCTTTCAAAAACAATTTATCAATGCCCGAGCCCCGCGGGCGAACAGGGCAAACAATACCCAAAGGAGAGCGAAGGCAAGGACAAGGAAAAACAGAGAGAGCAATCGGAGCTGAAAGAGGGAAAGGACGGTGAGCATTCGTCTCTCCAGACCAAGGATGCGGGTGACCAGGGCAAAAACGCTTACCAGAAGCAAGAAGGGGGGCAGGGAATTCAAACTGCTGCGAATGTCCTTGGGGCTCAAGGAGATATGCAGGGCCACCGAGAGAATGACGGCAATGCCCAACAGACTTTTCCAAGGAGATTCCGCCACGGCTGCGGGGATCTGCAAAAGGAGATCCAGGCAAGAGCCGAGCATCTCCCCCAGGGGAGCCTTGCCGTCCCAAAGTGCCCGGGAGGCTGCCAGGTAGCCTGCCCATTGGGCGGGGAAACAGAGCCAAAGCGTGAGGCAGACTACGCCAATGCCGCTGAAAATGGGACCTACGCCAATGAACAGATTCCCAAGCCTTGCCCAAACGCTTTTCGGGGGATAGCTATGGTTTACGTAGCCGTAAACCCCGTCGGTTGCCCGCAGATCCAGGAGCTTGATCCTTTCGATCTTGTGTCCGAACAGCGGGCACATCATTGCGTGTCCCAGCTCGTGTACCGGGGTGCCCACCAGAGCGGTCAGGGTAAAGATCTTTTCCGAGGGGCCTCCCACCAGGCGGGCAAAGGCCAGGGCGCAAAGCCGCACCAGTAGTCCGCATACCGTGATGCTGCCCAGGGTGAGAAGCAAAAGCTTGCCAACGTATAAAAGATAAGAGAACAAAACGGCTGTCATGGGAGCTCCTTTCATTAAGACGGTATGGGGTGGGGGAAAGAACAGACCGCTGCGCAGATGCGGAGCGGTCTGTTTTTTTGTTTGTGGTTTATGCCAGGCAAACGTTGATTGCTCTGAGCTTTGCGCTGTTCTTGGGATCGGGCTCGGTGTCAAACGTTACCTTCTGTCCCTCGGTCAGAGTCTTAAAGCCCTCTACCTGGATGGCGGAAAAGTGTACGAAAACGTCATCGCCGCCCTCGTCGTTGGAGATGAAGCCGTAGCCCTTTTCTGCGTTGAACCACTTCACAGTACCTTTGTTCATGATCGGGTACCTCCGTAAAGATTTTGTACCCGGAAAAAACGAAATCCCACCGCCCTGCGAATCCAGCAAAACCATGATCCGCAAAAGAAGTGAGACCAAAAAGCTTATTTTCAGATACAACTAAAGTATACCATATTTTTGCTTGAAAGTCAAGGCCTTTTTGAAAAAAAGAAGGGGAAGAAAGGGAAAGGAACCGCCCCCTTTTGCGGGTTACAGCTCCTCTTCCTTTTTGACCTTTTTTCGGTAGGCGTTGGGGGTCAGTCCGTTGCTCTTTTGAAAGCTTTGAATAAAGTAGCTCTCGCTGGAAAAGCCGCATCGCGCGGCGATCTCGGCAATGGAAAGATGGGGGTGGGTAATCAAAAATTCGCCGGCACGGGTCAGGCGAAGATTGTTGCAAAAGCGGTTGAGGGTCTGCCCCGTGATGTGTTGAAAATCGTTGTTGATCTTGGAAACGCTCACGTGGAAGGCCGAAGCGATCTGCTGGGTGGTCAGGGACTCATTGTAGTGGGCTACCAGATACTGGACCACGTCAAAAATATAGCTGTTCGAGGTGTTCTGCCGCGTTACCTTGGCGGTTTTCAGCAGGCGATGTGCCTCATTGAGCAGGATCAGGAGCAAAAACAGGTTCTTTTCGGTGCAGGTCTCCTCTAGGCTGAGGAGCTCGGCGTAGCGAAAGAGCTCGGCACTTTGCTCCTCGGTCAGCTCCAGCACCAGGCAGTCGTCGCTAAAGAGCAGGTCGCTGTGCAACAGCGCCTCGGGGATCTGCTTTACGTGCTGCTCGGCAAAGTGAATACAATAGCAGGAGTAGCCCTCGGGGCCAACGTCCTCGGTGTCAATGTAGTGATAAGAGCCGGCGCGGTGCAGGATCAAGGCCGGGGTTTGGATCTGCAAACGGTTCCCGTTGCTGAACAAAAAGGCCTTGGCGTGGCAGGGGATCAGTAAAAGCTCGTTGAGGTGATGCATATGGGCATCCCGCGCTACGTAGTTTTCTCTTACCGTAATATATTGCGCGCTGATCGGCGCTTTTTTGGGGGAATATCGAAAGCGGGATACGGGCAAATGCATAAGCGACCTCCTTTCACAGATCTTGCGAGCACAAATTCATTATAGCATCTTCGAAAAGAATTGTCAACGAATTCCGAGGGCTCTTTTTTAAAAAATGTTGGATTTCTAAATGATTTCCTATAATTTTGGCTTTTTTTTATTGTTTTTTTACACGGGATGTGATAAAATGATAAAAAGACCAACCAATCATTGGAAGGAGTGAACGACGTTACTATGAAACGCTTTTACGAACAGCACCCAACTTATCTGCAGGGCGGCACCTGTGATCCCGCCGCGGTGGTTCAGGGGGAGCACTGTCGCTTTTCGGTTCTGACCCCCAATCTGTTGCGCCTGGAGTACAGCGAGAGCGGCGTGTTTGAGGACCGTCCCTCTCAAACCGTGCTTTGCCGTGCATTTCCTCTGCCCGAGTTCCATGTGATCGACGAGGCGGGACGCCTGGAGATCTCCACCAAGGCTTTCCACCTGGTTTACAATAAGAAAGAATTCTCTCCCGAGAATCTTTACATCGACGCCAAGAATCGCTATACCAACTACGGCGGACGCTGGAAATACGGTGCCACCACCTACGGCAACCCGCCGCGTCACCACAATCTGTTGGGCACTACCCGTACTCTGGATAAGATCGACGGAGAATATCCTTTGGATTTTGGCTTGCAGGACACCAGCGGACGCAGCTTCTTTGACGATAGTAAGACCCTGCTTTTTAACGGGGAGGGCTGGCTGGAGCCTCGCCGTCCCGGCAACTCCGACGTTTATTTCCTTTGCTACCAGCACGATTATTTTGCCGCCATCCGGGATTTCTACCGTCTTACGGGAGCGCCCCCCATGCTGCCCCGTTACGCCTTTGGCAACTGGTGGAGCCGCTATTGGAAGTACACCGAGGAAAGCTATTCGGCACTTTTGGAGAAGTTCAAGGAGCGCAAAATGCCCTTTACCGTAGCCATGCTGGATATGGACTGGCACGTGACCGAGGTAGACGAGAAATACGGCCGCGGCTGGACCGGCTTTACCTGGAATCGGGACTATTTCCCGGATCCTGCCCGCTTTTTGAAGCATCTTCACGATAACGGTCTCCATTGCGGACTGAACCTGCACCCTGCCGACGGCGTTCAGGGCTTTGAGGATGCCTATCCCACCATGGCGGCGGCCATGGGCGTGGATACCGCCAAGGAGGATCCCGTCAACTTTGACAGTGCTTCTCCCAAGTTCCTCAAGGCGTATTTTGAGCATCTCATTCATCCCAACGAGGACATGGGAGCCGATTTCTGGTGGATCGACTGGCAGCAGGGCACCGAAAGCCAGCTTCCCGGTCTGGATCCCCTCTGGGCACTCAACCATTTCCATTATCTGGATAACTGCAAGAAGGACCGTCGCGGCATGATCCTCTCGCGTTTTGCGGGCCTGGGCGGTCACCGCTATCCCTTCGGCTTCTCGGGGGATACCATTGCCACCTGGAAGTCGCTGCAGTTCCAGCCCTACTTTACCGCAAACGCTACCAACGTGGGCTACAACTGCTGGAGCCACGATATTGGCGGCTTCAAGACCGGCGTGCGGGAGCGGGAGCTGTTTATCCGCTGGATCCAGTTCGGCGTCTTTTCTCCCGTGCTTCGCATGCACTCCAGCAACAATCCCTTCACCAGCAAGGAGCCCTGGGTGTACGGAAAGCAGACCGAGGAGATCGTGAGCTACTATTTCCGCCTGCGCCACCGTCTGATTCCCTATCTCTACAGCGAATCCTACCGCGCCAATGCGGAATTCACCCCCATGATCACCCCTGTGTACTATCATTATCCCGATGCGAAGAAGGCGCATGAATTCCGCAATTCGTATTTCTTCGGTGCCCAGCTCCTGGTATGTCCCCTGACCACCCCCACCGCCTTTGACAGCGGTATGGCAACGGTGCAGGCTTGGATTCCCGAGGGCACCTGGACCGACGTTTTCACGGGGCGCACCTACCGTGGCGGACGGGTAATGAAGCTCAACCGCAAGCTGGAGCATCAAGCCGTGCTGGCACGTCCCGGCGCGATCCTGCCTCTGGCACGGGATGCCGGCGGCGATAACAGCATCGCCAACCCCGCCGAGGTCGATCTGTACGTATTCCCCGGCGCGTCGGGCTCTTACGAGCTTTATGAGGACAGTGGCGACGGATACGATTATCAAAAGGGAAATTGCGCCTTTACCAAGTTTGATTTTGCTTGGGGCGAGACCTCGACCCTGAAGATCGAGGCGCGGGGCGAGCTTTCTCTCCTTCCCGCAGAGCGATCCTACACCCTGCGCTTCCGCGGATTTGAGGAGGGGATCGAGGCAAAGGGCGCGAATGTGCTCTCCCAGACCTACGATGCCGAGACCCACACCCTTTGCGTAACGCTGGCTCCCGTGGGGGCAGGGGGAAGCCTCTCGGTCATTTTGGAGAACACCAAGGCTTTTGCCAACAAGGGCTTCCAAAAGGACGTGTTCAACTTCCTCATGGCGGCGCAGATGGCCGTGGATGACAAGAACGCCATTTACAATATCTACAAAAAGACATCCAACAAGGAGGACATTGCTCTCGGTTTGAACAATCTCACCCTTTCGGAGTCTATCCGCGACGCGCTCTACGAGTTGACCTTCCGTTAAAAAAACATGAAAAAAAGTCGTACTCAAGCCCGGTTGCTTGAGTACGACTTTTTTAGGACCATTTCTCTTTTTGCGCCTTGAAGCCGCTTGGGGAAACCTTGAAATGCTTTTTGAAAACTCTTGAAAAATAGCTGTAGCTTTCAAATCCCAAATGCTCGGCAATACTTGGTAGAGACAGCTCTCCTGTCTGTATCATGCTTTTCGCAATCAGCATTTTTCGCTCATTTGTGTACTCCACAATGGTTTTGCCCACTTCCTTTTTGAAAACGTAGGCAATATATTCCTTGGAGAGATGCAGGTGATCACTGATCCCGGTCAGGGTGATCTGTCGGGAAAGATTTTCATCAATGAACTTCTTGATATTGATTACATGGGAATGGTTGCTTCCAAAGGCGGCGGAATCTATGATATCAAATAAAATATAATTCAGAACGCTGCATAATTTTTCCTTGGAATGATAGGTTGGCGCGAGGTGCCGTTGAGCAAACAGGGCGAGAAGCTTGCGAATATCCTGCGTAATGACATTTTTCAAAAAAATCTCCCGTGGCAAATGCTTGTCCGAAAATACTTGAAAATTGAAGCTGCCATATTCGACCTTTTCCTTTCCCTCCGGGCGTTCTCTCAAGGTTCCGGGGGGGAGCAGAATTGCGTCGTCTTTGCGAAGGAGATAGGTCTTTCCGTTGGCAAGATAGGTCATCTCGCCTTTCAACACAAAGGTCAGATCGTAATATCCAATGACATGGCTTTTGATCTTCGTGCATTTGTTTACCGATACGTTGCAAAAATGTTGGATATCTTTGACGATATAAGGCTCCATAATATTCTCCGATCTTAAAATAGTGCAAAAAAGCAGGGAATGTCTTAAAATCGTGTATTGCTTTGTAATGGCAATCATGTTATAATTATGATATCACAAAAGAAGATCGTTGTCAAACTAATTTTGTGCAATTATTGTTTGGAGGCAAATATGAAGACCTTATTGCTTGGCGATGTTTCTCCCACGGCGGTTAACGCACCGCTTTTTCAGGAACAAAATATTCCCGTACTGTTTTGCGATACGGTTAAGCTGTTCCAAGACAGAGATTTTATTTTCGTTAATCTGGAGTGTGCTCTGACAAAATCCGAAAATGAGATTCCCAAATTCGGTCCCCATCTCAAAGCCCCTGTGGAAACGGCACGCATGCTGAAAACGCTGGGCGTGGATTGCTGTGGGCTGAGTAACAATCACGTCTTTGACTTTGGCGTTGAGGGAATCCAAGATACCTTGAAGGCTTTGAAAGATGCCTCCATGGACTACACGGGCTTTGGAAGCGACTACGAGGATTCCCGTAAGAATTATACCGTAGTGCGAGGCGACGAAAAGATCTGCATCATTGCCGTTTGCGAGCACGAGTATTCCTATGCTTTGGAGGATCGCATGGGATCGCGTCCCTACGACGAGTACGACACCATGGAAGATATTCGAGAGGCAAAAAAGGAACATGACCGGGTGATCGTGATTTATCACGGCGGTAAGGAGTATTGCCAATATCCTTCTCCACGGTTGCGCAAGCTTTGCCGTGCCATGGCAAAAAACGGTGCCGACGTGGTCCTTTGTCAGCACAGTCATTGTATCGGCGTTTATGAGCAATACGAGGATTGCCACATTCTTTACGGACAGGGAAATTTCCATTTCGTAAAGCCCAATAAAAATCGGGAGACCTGGTATACGTCTTTGGCGGTGGAATACGATACCGTCAGCCATAAAATTTCCTTCGTTCCTCTTCGCGCCGGAGAGGTGGGCATCGCGCTTGCCAAGGGCGAGGACGGGGATGCCATTCTGAAGGCTTTTGCAGAGCGAAACCATAAACTCGAAAGTGGGGAGTGGAGACAGGAGTGGCATGATTTTTGCCAGGAAACGAAGGAGATCTACATCAAAGCGATCCGCCGCGCCTGCCTTGAGGACTCGACGGAACAGGAAAACGGAAGATTCTCTCATTATCTGGATTGCGAAGCCCATACCGACGTTTGGCGTGAGCTGTTTCCGTCATACAATCTGACCAACGAAAAAGGAAAGGAGAAGCGTCAATGGAGCTTTTGAAGCAGCTTCCCAATCCCATGGGACTGGAAAAGAAAGACCTTTTGGGTCTGCTTTTGCGCGAGGAATACGGCTATCTTCCCGCCCGCCCCTACGAGGTGACGGCGGAGGAGACCGCCTTCGACCGCAAATTCTGTGCCGGAAAAGCCCCTCTGCGCACGCTGAAGCTGACCGGTCGGGCAGAGTGGGGAGAATTTTCCTTCCCCGTCTATTACGTGGCTCCCAAGGATAAAACGGGGATTCCCGCTTTTGTTCATATCAATTTCCGTGACGCTATTCCCGATCGCTATCAGCCCACCGAGGAGCTGGTGGACGCGGGCTTTGCCACCCTGACCTTCTGCTATAAGGACGTTTCCTCCGACGACGGGGATTTTACCAACGGCCTGGCGGGAGTGGTCTATCCCAACGGAAAGCGCAAGCGTGACGATTGCGGTAAGATCGGCCTTTGGGCCTGGGCGGCCATGGCGGTGATGGATTATGCCATGACGCTCCCCGAATTGGATCACGGGCGGATCTCGGTGGTGGGGCATTCCCGATTGGGCAAGACCGCGCTCCTCACGGGCGCCCTTGACGAGCGGTTCTACTGTGCTTTTTCCAACGATTCGGGATGCAGCGGTGCCTCCTTGGCAAGAAAGAATGAAGGGGAAACGGTTGCCAAGATCGTAAAGACGTTCCCATACTGGTTCTGCGAGAATTATTACAAATACGCCGATGCCGAGGACACCTTGCCCTTTGATCAGCATTGGCTCCTGGCCGCCAATCTGCCCCACAAGGTCTACGTTGCCAGCGCGGCGGGGGATCTTTGGGCGTGCCCCAAGAACGAGTATCTGTCCTGCATTGCCGCAAGCGATTATTACAAGGCACACGGAAAGAGCGGTTTTGTGCATCCCGATCGCCTGCCGGAGGTGGGGGATCGCTTCCACGAGGGCGATATCGGCTATCACCTCCGCGACGGCCTGCATTATTTGGGACGCGAGGATTGGAAGAATTATATTCGCTATTTGAATTTTATTGAATAAAAGAAGCGTGCGCCTTCCGCGGGAAGGCGCACGCTATGTTTTGGTATTCAAATAACCCCCTGGTTCTACCAGGGGAGCGGGAAACGAGCGGAGTGATGACCAAGATGGGCGAGCTATAAGCAAGCCCAAAAGAAAGCCTCTCCCTTAGGGAGAGGTGGATTGCGGAGCAAGACGGAGAGGGAAAGAGCCCCTCTCACCCGCTGACGCGGGAGCTCTCCCAAAGGGAGAGCCTTTCTGATAAACCCCGTTTACGGGGTGCAGTGTGTGTGATGCGATGATATAATTCGGTGCCCCTTTTAGGGGTTAAGCCGGTAATAGCCCCTTACAGGGGCTGTGCAAACCACCGGTTGAACCGGTGGTTTTGATTATTCTTGTTTTTATTTCGCAAACAACTCCATAACCATCATTGCCAGGTAAACCAGGATGCCCGAGCAGAGCAGGCCTGCCAGGGCAATGCAGAGGATCCGGACGGGGAGAGAGTAGTTTGCTTTTTTTTCGGTATTGGGTTGTTTTGACATGATAACACTCCTTTGATTTTAAGACAGCAGAACGCCGGTGGCGGGGATCTTGATCTTCTTCAGTCCCTTGGAGCCCTCGCCAAGCTCCGAAAGATCGGCGGTGGCACTCACCAGGGTGGCTCCCTTCTTTAACGTCATCAAGGTCACGCCCCCCGAGGTTTTAGTAGCCATTTGGGGAATGAGGGAGGACTTGATAACGATGGCGCGATTGTCCGAGGATTTGAGCAGGATCTCAAAGGGCTCCTTTTCCTCATAAAAGACCGCCACAATGGGGGAGGCACCGGAGTAGACCGAGGTCAGCTTGCGGCGGTTGCCCGTGGTTTCGTAATTGGAGGCCGAAATGCGTACGCCCTTGCCGTTGGCAAAAATGAACACAAAGTTCTCCTTGGCGGGGTACTTGTTCTGGATCCGCATAAACACCGGCTTTTCGTCGGCATCCATGTGGAGCTTGACCGGGAGATATTCGCCCAGTGCCGAGGCCTTTGTGGTTTCAAAATCATCGGCCTTGGCACGGTAGATCTGCCGCTGATTGGTAACAAAGATCAGGTTGTCCTTGTTTTCACCGTCAAAAATCTGGGTGATCTCGTCGCCTTCCTTGCATTTTTGCTCGTCGTTACCGCGCAGGGATTGGAAGGTCACCTTTTTAAAGTAGCCCTCCTTGGTCAGCACAAAGCGAGCGTTGTAGTTCTCGGGGGAATCGTCCTCCACGTAGGTGGCGGCCATGCCCACGGGCAGGATTTGGGTGCGGCGGGGCTGACCGTATTTTTTCTTGATCTCGGTGAGCTGCTTGATAATCAGTGCCTTTTGCTTCAGCTCATCGGCCAGAGTCTCCTCCATATCCGCGATCTCGGCCTGCAGGCCCTCGATCTCGGAAATGCGATTGAGGATGTACTCGCGGTTGAGGTTGCGCAGCTTGATCTCGGCAATGTAGTTGGCCTGGATCTCGTCAATATCAAAGCCCTTCATCAGGTTGGGAACCACGTCGGCCTCTTTTTCGGTGTGACGAATGATGCGAATGGCCTTGTCGATGTCCAAAAGGATCTTGCCCAGAGCCAGAAGCAGATGGAGCTTGTCCCGTTTCTTTCCAAGGTCATAGGCGATCTCCCGCTTGAGGCACCCCAGGCGGAAGCGGATCCACTCGGTCAAAATCTCAATGATGCCCATGGTGCGGGGGGCTCCGTCGATGAGGACGTTGAAATTGCACTTGAAGCTATCCTCCAGAGGAGTGAGCTTAAAGAGCTTGGTCATCAGCTTGTCGGGGTCCACGCCGCGGCGAATGTCCAAAGTCAGCTTCAAACCGCCCAGGTCGGTCAGGTCGTTAAAATCGGTGACCTCCTTGATCTTTCCTTCCTTGTAAAGAGCGGTCAGCTTGGCCTTGATCAGCTCGATGGTGGTGGAGTAGGGGATCTGAATGACGTCGATGGAATTGTTTTCCTTATCAAACACGTAACGGGCGCGTAGACGAACCGAGCCCTGGCCCGTGAGGTAGACCTGCTTCATTTGCTCCTCGTCATAGAGCACCGTGCCGCCACCCGAAAAGTCGGGGGCCTTGACCAGCTCCATCAGCTTTTCCACCGAGAGGTTGGGCTTGCGCAGCAGAGCGATGGTGCCGTCACAGATCTCGGCCAGATTGAAGGAGCAAATGTTGGACGCCATACCTACCGCAATACCCATGTTGGGCATGACCAGAATGTTGGGGAAGGTAGTGGGAAGGAGCACTGGCTCCTTCATGGTGGCGTCGTAGTTATCGATCATATCCACCGCGTCCTTGTCGATGCCCGAGAAGAGCTCGGCACAAATGGGGTCCAGCTTACACTCGGTGTAACGGGAGGCGGCGTATTTCATTTCCGAGGAATATTGCTTACCAAAGGAGCCCTTGGAGTCTACCAGGGGGTGGAGCAGGGTGGCGTTTCCTCGGGTCAGACGGACCATGGTTTCGTAGATCGAGGCATCGCCGTGGGGGTTGAGCTTCATGGTTGCGCCCACAATATTGGCGCTCTTGGTGCGTCCCCCGGTCAAAAGACCCATCTTGTACATTGTGTAAAGGAGCTTTCGGTGGGAGGGCTTGAGGCCGTCGATCTCGGGAATGGCGCGGGAGACGATGACGCTCATAACATAAGGCATGTAGTTTTTCTCGATCGTTTCGGTAATGGGCTGGTAAACGATCGGCGCGTAGACGATTTCTTTCTTTTCTGTTTTCTTTTTCTTTGCCATGTTGTAAGGATGCCTTTCTGTTGGTTTCTATAATTCAGGGAGGATTACTCAATGGTTTGAACGGTGTGCGCCGCCGCGCGGATCATGCGGTTGTAAAGGGCAAGCCCCAGGCCTTCCATGGGAGGAAGATGGGCGTAGATGATCTCGGCATCGGTGCCGTCGGCGTCACGCAGCGCGTGGAAGAGCCGTTTGGCTTGGGTTTCCAGATCCTTCTTTTGTCCAATGGGAAGAAGGTTGGCTCTATTCAAATGCTCACATTCTTCGTCATAGCAAAGAATGGCGCAGTTTTTCTCTTTTTGTTGGGTCTGCAAAAAGCGCAGAACCTTTTCGGCTTCCCCCGAGAGCAACACCAAGGGAGCGGTGGGGGCGTAGTGACGGTATTTCATGCCGGGGGAAAGGACTCTTTCGCCGTCGGCAAGCTGGTGGGTCACGGCGGATGCCACGGTCACGTTCTCGCAGACCATGCAAAGGGCGTCATAGGTGATGCCGCCGGGACGCAGAAGGGTTAATGAATTGCCGTCGATCTTGACGATGGTAGACTCCAGACCAATCTCGCAGTCGCCGCCGTCCAGGATCATATCCACCCGCCCGTCCATATCCTCAGCCACGTGAGCGGCGCAGGTGGGGGAGGGCTTGCCCGAAAGGTTGGCGGAGGGAGCGGCAATGGGGATGCCCGCAAGCTCGATCAATCTTCTTGCCACGGGATGGGAGGGACAGCGAACCGCAACGGTTTCCAGTCCTCCCGTGGTAGAGAGGGGGATGGTATCCTTTTTGGGAAGGATCACCGTTAAGGGACCCGGCATAAAGGCCTTGGCCAGACGGTAATAGGTGGGATTGGTCACGGCGTAGGCCTCGGCATCCGAGGGCTGCGCGATATGAATGATCAGGGGATTGTCCGAGGGGCGTCCCTTGGCGGCGTAGATCTTTTCGGCCGCTTGGGCGTTGGTACCGTCGCCTCCCAATCCGTAGACGGTTTCGGTGGGGAAGACCACCAGGCCTCCCTCTTTCAGGATCGAGGCGGCGCGGCGCAGATCGGCTTCTTGCCCGGGAAGATCTTCAATTTTGATGTGTTGGGTTTGCAATGCGGTCACCTCGGTGTTTTTTAGAATGGAACGAAATCAAGCTATGAAAGTTTTGATAAAACTTTTTTCAAAAGTTTTTCGTGCGCCGGCGGCGAAACGCCGGTCGCCCCGCGCACGGGGCGAAATCCCCCAAACGGCGTTTTTCTTTTGTTCACTTTTCTTTTTGCGCCTATGGTGTCAAAAAGAAAAGTGGCTGACAAATTTATGCAGACCTTTGGTTTGTGCGAACTCCTTAGTCGCGTTTTCTTTTGACTATGTAGGCGCAAAAGAAAAAGCTATCAAAAAGAAAAGCGCCGTGAGGGAGTTTCGACGCCTGCGGGCGTCGAGGAGGCTTCCGCAGCCTCCACCGCGCCACCTTTTGAAAAAGGTGGACGAAAACTTTCACATTGGGGTTGTGCGAACATGGTTATCAATTCGTTTGCGCTTTCAGCTTCTCCGCCGTCTCGGCGGTGGCAAGAGCGTCGATGAGCCCGGCAATGTTGCCGTTGAGAATGCTATCCAGAGTGTAAAGGGTGAGGCCGATGCGATGATCGGTCAAACGCCCCTGGGGATAGTTGTAGGTACGGATGCGCTCGCTTCGGTCTCCCGTGCCTACCTGGGCGCGGCGGTCCGAGGCAATCTGCTCGTCCTGCTCTCTCTGCTTTTGATCATAGAGAATGGCACGGAGCATTTTCAGCGCCTTGTCCTTGTTTTTGAACTGGCTTCGCTCCTCCTGGCATTCCACCACAATGCCCGTGGGCTTGTGGGTCAGGCGCACCGCAGACTCGGTCTTGTTGATGTGCTGTCCCCCCGCGCCGCTGGACTTGCAGGATTCAAAGAGCAGATCGGCGGGATTGATGTCGATGGAGACCTCCTCCACCTCGGGGAGCACCGCCACCGTTGCGGTGGAGGTTTGGATCCGCCCCTGGGACTCGGTGGTGGGAACGCGCTGAACGCGATGCACGCCACTCTCAAATTTGAAGCGGGAATAGGCCCCTTCGCCTTCGATCATAAAGGCCAACTGACGGTAGCCTCCCAGCTCGGTGGGGGTGGAGCTCATCATGGAGGTGCGGAAACCAACGCTGTCGGCGTACATGGTGTACATACGGTAGAGCACCGCCGCAAAGAGGGCGGCCTCCTCGCCTCCGGCTCCGGCACGAATCTCCACGATCACGTTCTTTTCGTCGTTGGGATCCCGGGGGAGAAGGAGGACGGTCAGCTCCTGCAAAAGGGCTTCGCAGGTGGCCTTGGCGTCACGCAGCTCCTCGTTGGCCAGCGCGCGGAGCTCGGCGTCGGAGCTTTCCTCCAACAATTCCAAAGCTCCCCGGGCGATTTCGTCGGCACGCTGGTATTCCCGGTATTTTTCCATGATGGGAGTCAAGGACTTGTATTCCTTGGCGATCTCGGCGCACCGCGCGGGATCGGAGGCAATGATAGGATCAGAGAGAGAAGCCTCCAAATGGAGATATTTTTCCTCTGCCTGTTGCAGTTTATTGAGCATGGAGGCTCCTTTCTGTCAAAATAAATCTCTTTATTTGATGGAATTACTCGAAGTGATAGAAGGCCTCGAAGGCACGGTATGCCTCGTAGAGGTCAACCTTGGAGATCAGCTCGTAGGGAGCGTGCATGGAGAGAACGCCAACACCCAGGTCAATGGTGTCAATGTTGTGGTTGGCCAGGAACTTGGCAACGGTTCCGCCGCCGCCCACGTCTACGCGACCCAGCTCGCAGGTCTGCCATACCACGCCTGCCTCGTTGAGGCATCTGCGTACCCAGCCCACCAGCTCGGCGGAGGCATCCGAGGTGCCGCCCTTGCCGCGGGAGCCGGTAAACTTGCACATACCAACGCCACAACCCAACAGAGCCGCATTCCGATATTCAAAGACGTCTGCAAAGGCAGGGTCAAAGATGGCGGTTACGTCGCTGGAGAGGCACTTGGAGTTGGCGCGCACGGTGGCATCGTTGCCGCCCAGCGCCTTGGAGATCTCGGAAAGGAGATCCAGGATCAGATGGCACTGCATACCGCTAACACCGTCGCTACCGGTTTCTTCCTTGTCCACCAGAATGCACATGGTGGTGTGAACCTGTTCGTCGGCGTCGATCATTGCGGTGATGGAGGGGTAAGCGCAGCAACGGTCGTCGTGACCGTAGCCGCCGATCATGGAGCGGTCCAGACCCACGTCGCGTGCCTTGGCTGCGGGAACGATGGAGAGCTCGGCAGAGAGGAAGTCCTCCTCGGTAATGCCGTAGGTTTCAAACAGGTAGTTGAGCACACCCATCTTAACCTTGTCCTTCTCCTCGCCTTCCATGGGGCGGCTGCCCACCAGAATGTTCAGCTTTTCTGCGCTGAAGGCTCTGCCAACCGTCTTTTCGTTCTCGGCGGCGGCCAGGTGGGGAAGGAGGTCGGTGATGTACATTACGGGATCGGTATCGTTCTCACCGATGACCACGTCTACCACCTCACCGTTCTGCTTTACCACAACGCCGTGGAGCGCCAGAGGGGTGGCCAGCCACTGATACTTGCGAATGCCGCCGTAGTAGTGGGTCTTGAGGAAGCACATGCCGTTGTCTTCATAGACGGGAACCTGCTTCAGGTCCAAACGGGGGGAGTCGATGTGTGCCGCGGTGATGCGGATACCATTGTTGATCGCCTCGGTACCAATGCGGAACATAAAGAGTCCCTTGCCGCGGTTGTTGTAATAGAGCTTATCGCCGGCCTTCAGGGGCATACCGAAGGAATAGGGACGGTAGCCTGCGGCCTCTGCCATGCGAACGCCCTCGCGGATGGCTTCGCGCTCGGTTTTGGAGGCATCCAAAAACTTGACGTAATCCTTGGCGTATTCGTAGGCCTTTTCTACAATTTCCTTGCCGGCCTTTTCATACACGGTTTTCTTTTCGTAAGAAAGAATGTTCTTCTCGGACATGATTTTGATCTCCTTTATGATTCATAATATAATTTACTGTATAGGGTGACGGTTTTGTTCATGCGCTCCACGTAGTTGGCGGTGGCGGAGGGAAGCTTGGTCAGCCGTCCCAGCTCGTCCACGTGGTCAGGGTCTCCCAACCAGGCGTCCACCTGCTCCACTCCCGCATGGTAGGCGGCAAAGACCGTATCCCACACGCCGTAGCGTTGGTAGAGCCAGGAAAGATAGGCCGCCCCGCACCGCAAATTGGTGGCGGGATCGTATAACATTCCCGCGTCCAGGGGAACCTCGTTCAACAGCGTGGTGCAGATGCTCTCGTATTGGGCGGCGGTCAGCTGCATGAGCCCAATATGACCCAGCGCATCGGCGGCGTTGCTGGCAAAGTCGCTTTGTTCTTTGACGGTGGCCCAGAGAATGGGCTCGGGAACACCAAACTCCTTGGCGTTGGCGGCAATCGAGGCGGTCAACGCTTCGGGGCGGGGATGGGAGTTCTTTTCCACGGCGGTGGCCACGGCGTCAAAGCCAAGACCAAAGCCGATGGAAAGAAGCAGGATCCCAAGAAAGATCAGCAGTCGCTGTGCGGTCAGCTTCACTCGGGGAGCACCCCCGTTTCCATCAGGATCTGCCGTACCTGCGGACGCAGCTCTTCGGCAGTCCCGTTGTTTTCGATGATATAATTGGAGTGCGTACGGAAGAAGGACTCCTCCTTTTGCGCGCGGATCCGTTGTAGGGCGGCCTGGGCAGGAATGCCGTCCCGCCGGACAATGCGTTCCACCCGCAGATTCTCATCGGCCAGTACCGCGATCACGGCGGTGCAATCCTTATCCGCTCCGGCCTCAAAAAGCTGGGGCGCATCGATGACGGCGGCGCGATGCCCGTTGGCTTCCAGCTGACGTAGCTGTGCGCGGATCTTGTCCATAACGAAGCGGTGGGCGATGGAATTCAGATCCTGCAGCGCTGCGGGATCCGAAAAGACCAATCCTCCCAACATTTTGCGATCCAACGTACCGTCGGCAGTCAGGATGCCCTTGCCAAACCGCTTACAGAGCGCGTCAAGACAGGGGGAGGGGGGGATCAGGAGCGCGTGATAGACCCGATCGGCATCAATTACCGAAAGGCCGTACTCCCGAAGCAGGTCGGCTACCGTTCCTTTTCCGGCACCGCTGGGCCCGGTCAGACCGATCACCAGCATTGCGGCACCTCAATTCCGATACCGTTCTCCTCGGCAGAGCGGTAGGCCGCCTCCATCACGCCCTGTACGTAGGCGCCGTCGGAGAGGGAGGGGAAGAAGGGCTTTTCTTCCTGCACTGCCGAAAGGAAGGCGTGCATACTTGCCAGATGTCCGTAGAGCCAGCCGGCAGGTGCTTTTGGAGAGGGGAAGGTCATTTGGGGGTAGCGACCCACGCACTCCAGGCGAGTAAATCCCCGCTCGCCGCCTATCGGCTCGGAGGGCTTGGTAGCATCGTAAAAGTAGAGCCAGTTGGGCTCCATCAGGGAAAAGCGCAAGGCTCCTTTTTCTCCGTAGATCTCAAAGGAAAGCTCGTCGTTGGTTCCTATCTGAAGCTTGCCTACCTCCAGGGTGCCCTTGGCACCGTCCTCGGTGGTACACATCATATAAAAGGCCTCGTCGGCGTTGGTGACCCAAGGCGTGCCGTCCCGTCCCAGGCGGGTGGGGTAGGCGATCTGGGACATTCCGTTGACCCGGGTGATCCTGCCGCAGAGCCAGCTGAGCAGATCAATGACGTGGGAGCCAAGATCAAAGAGCACGCCGCCGCCACATACGTCGCGATCCTGCTTCCAGCCCGCGGGACGGGCGGGATCGGTGGCACTGTTGTGGAGGTAGGAGCCGTGGAAGCTCAGAATACGTCCCAGGCGTCCCTCCTCAATCAGCTGCTTGGCGCGCATAGTGGGAGCCAGCCAGCGGTTGTTAAAGACCATGCCGCAGATCTGTCCCTTCTGCAGGGGGATGGAGGAAAGCTCCTTGGCCTGAGCGGCAGAGATGCAGAGGGGCTTTTCGCAAAGCACGTGCTTCCCGGCGGCCAGGGCTTTTTTCAGAGTGTCAAAGTGAAAGATATTGGGGGTACAGATGTCGATGACCCCGATGGTGGGATCGTGGATCAATACGTCCTCATCCGCGGTGGAGGTGGGGATCCCAAATTCCGCGGCTATTCTTGCCGATTTCTCCACCGACGTGGTGCAGACCCCTGCGGTAACCGCCCGAAAAGGGAGATCGCCGTAAAAGAAGGGCAGGTTTCGTACCGCCCAGGTATGGGTTCGTCCCATGGCTCCAAAGCCAAGCAGGCCGATCCGTATTTCCTTTGGTCCTTTGCTGTCCATGCCAATACCTCGTTTTCTTGCAACGGTTTTGCGTCAAAAAAGACGACTTCATTATATTATAACCCATTTTTTTCTTTTTTGCAAGGGGGAGACGGTATTTTTTGAAAGATTCGTATTGCATTTTCCAAGGAAAAAGAGTATAATAGTAGTAATTAAGAGAGTGAAAGGGGGGGGAATCCATGGAAGGCGCGTTGCAGGAGCTGAAAAAGCTTGGCATTTGTGTGGAAGAAAACAATCTGCTTGCCCGTCATTGCAGCTTCCGCATCGGCGGCGCGGCGCGGGGAATGGTATTTCCCAAAACCGCGGAGGAGATGCGGTGTACCGTCGGTCTGCTGGCCGAGCAAAAGATCCCCTTTCGGGTCTGCGGACGTGGCAGTAATCTGGTGTTTCCCGACGAGGGACTTTGCGGCGTGGTGGTCTTTACCACCGGAATGCGTTCCGTCACCTGGCAAGGGGCGGAATTGCGTGCCGAGGCGGGGGCCTCCCTCTCGGCCTTGGCTCTTGCCGCGCGGGATCGGGGATTGACCGGTCTGGAATTTGCCCACGGAATCCCGGGCACCCTGGGCGGTGCCGTGTTTATGAATGCCGGGGCCTTTGGCCAGGAAATGGCCGAGGTTTGCGCAGAAAGTACGTATTTGGATCTTTCTACCGGGACGGTTCAAATACTTCGCGGAAAGGAGCATGGATTTTCCTACCGCAAAAGCATCTATCAGGAGCATCCCGAATGGATCCTTTTGGACGCCACGCTGGTTCTGACCTCCGGAGACCGTCAGGCGATTTCCGCGCGCATGGAGGAGCAGATGGCGCGCCGCCGTGCGACCCAACCCTGGGAATTCCCCAGCGCGGGGAGTGTGTTCAAGCGTCCCGCGGGTGACGCGGCGGGGCGATTGATTGATGCGTGCGGTCTGAAGGGCTTGGCCGTTGGCGGAGCCATGGTGTCTCCCAAGCATGCGGGCTTTATCGTCAATACGGGCAATGCCACCTGCGCTGACGTGCGCGCTCTGGTGGGGCAAATTCGGGAGCGGGTGCTGGCGCAGACCGGCGTGCTTCTGGAATGTGAGATTGAGTTTGTAGAAATGTAAAAACGTTGAGAAAGGAGGCGGAGCGATGTCTTTTGCAGACGCGGTACGCACGGAATTGTCGCAGATCACCCTCAAGCGTCCCTGCTGTCGCAAAGCCCTGACCTACGGGCTTTTGCTGGGAGCCACGGTGGACGGGCAAAAGCAGATTCGGGCTCGCTACGGCAATGAGATCAGTGCCACCTTGGCAACACAAATGATCCATGCCATTTACGGCAAGGAGCCCTTGGAGCAACGCTCCGGAGCCTGCGGACACCGGTATTGGGATCTGTCCTTTTCCGCCCCCTCCTTTTATAAGACTTTGCGCTGGTTGGAGGGGGGAACCCTTTCCCTTGTCTCTCTGGTGGACCTTGACTGCGAGGGCTGTCGCTCGGCCTTTTTGCGGGGGCTGTTTCTGGCAACGGGAACCGTGAACGATCCCCATAAGGCGTTTCACCTGGAGATTCTCGGAAGCGAGAACGCCGTTCCTCTTTTGGAGGAGTTTTTGACCCTCTGCGGCTATCCGCCCCGCAAGATCCGCCGTCCCAAGGGGATCGGTCTTTATTACAAGGATAGTGCCACCGTGGAGGAGCTTTTGACCCTTATGGGGGCCCAGACCGTGATCTTTGAGATCATCAACAGTCGCATTGAGCGGGAGATCCGTAACAACGAGAACCGCGCCACCAACTGCGTGGCGAAGAATATTGAAAAGACCATCTCTGCCTCCTCGCGGCAGATGGATGCCATCAACCTGTTGATGGAGCGGGGAAAGCTGGAGAAGCTTCCCGAAAACGTGCGGACCACGGCCATGATCCGTTACCGCAATCCCGATGCCACGTTGGACGAGCTGGCGCGTTTGCACGAGCCGCCCATTTCCAAATCGGGGCTGAACCATCGGTTGCAGAGAATTTTGCAGGAAGCCGAGGATCTCTGAAGAAAGGAGCCGCCATGAATCGATTTGTACATTTGCATCTGCACAGCGAATATAGTCTTTTGGACGGTGCCTGCCGCATTGAGGAGATCCCCGCCCGTGTTAAGGAATGCGGTCAGGAGGCCGTGGCCATTACCGATCACGGTGTTATGTACGGCGTGGTGGCCTTTTGGGAAGCCTGTAAAAGGGAAGGGATCAAGCCCATTATCGGGTGCGAGGTGTACGTTGCCCCCGGCTCCCGCTTTGACCGTACGCCCAGTGCCGACGGATATGCCGACCATCTGGTGCTTCTTTGCGAATCCATGACCGGATACCGCAACCTGATGGAGATGGTGTCCCTCTCCTTTACCGAGGGCTTTTACAATAAGCCGCGTGTGGACGAGGAGCTGCTCCGTCGCCACTCCGAGGGGCTGATCGCTCTGTCTGCCTGCCTTGGCGGTCGGATCCCCAAGCTGCTTGCCAAGGGGGATATGGAGGGTGCGCGGGAGGTGGCTTACCGTTATAGCGAGATCTTTGGCAAGGATCATTTTTACATTGAGCTCCAGGATCACGGCATGGCCGAGCAACGGGCGGTCCTGCCCCTGCTGGTCAACCTGGCTGAGGAAACCGGGCTGCCTATGGTGGCTACCAACGACTGTCACTATCTGCGTCGGAGGGATGCCCAAACCCAGGCGGTGCTCATGTGTATTCAAACCAATACCACCGTGGATGCGGGACGCCCGGCCGCCTTTGCCACCGACGAGCTCTACCTCAAGGATACCAACGAGATGGAAATGCTGTTCCGTCGCTATCCCGAGGCACTTTCCAATACCTGTCGCATTGCCGAGCGTTGCTCGGTGGAATTTGATTTTTCCAAGACCTATCTTCCCAAATTTCCCTGTCCCGGTGCCGAGAGTGCCGTGGGGTATTTGCGCCGTTTGGCTTGGGAGGGATTGGAAAAGAGGGAGACCGGGGGATGCATCACCTATGCCGCCCATTCCCGGGAGGAGTATCGCTCCCGCATGGAGTACGAGCTTTCGGTCATTGAGCAGATGGGCTATGCCGACTACTTCCTCATTGTGCAGGACTACGTCAACTTTGCCCGCTCCAAGGATATTCCCGTAGGCCCCGGGCGTGGCTCGGGCGCGGGAAGCCTGGTGGCCTTCTGCCTTGGCATTACCGACGTGGATCCCATGCCCTTTGACCTGCTGTTCGAGCGGTTTTTGAACCCCGAGCGGGTCAGTATGCCCGACTTTGATATTGATTTCTGCTACAACCGTCGGGACGAGGTCATCGAATACGTGCGCCGCAAATACGGCAAGGATCACGTATCCCAGATCATCACCTTTGGAACCCTGGCGGCACGCGCCGCCATCCGTGACGTGGGACGTGCCCTTGGCATGGCCTACGCCGACGTGGACGTGGTGGCCCGTGCCGTTCCCCAGGAGCTGAATATTACCATTTCCATGGCTCTCAAGCTCCCCGACCTCAAGAATCAGTACGAGGATTCCCCCGCGGTCAAGCGTTTAGTGGATACCGCCATGGCGCTGGAGGGAATGCCCCGCAATATTTCGATCCACGCGGCAGGCGTGGTGATCACCGACCGTCCCATTTCCTCCTACGTGCCGCTTTCCATGAGCAACGGCACCGTAGTGACCCAGTTCGACATGGATACCATTGCTCGCCTGGGACTTTTAAAATTTGACTTTTTGGCTCTGCGCTACCTCACCATTCTTCACGACGCCGAAAAGCTGATCCGGGATGCCGATCCCACCTTTGACGTGGAAAAGCTTCCCCTGGAGGATGCCGAAACCTTTCGGTTGATCTCCTCGGGAAAAACCACCGGTATTTTTCAGCTGGAGTCGGGAGGAATGCGGCAGATGCTGACCAATCTTGCCCCCGAGCGGCTGGAGGACATCATTGCCGCCATTGCCCTCTATCGCCCCGGCCCCATGGATTCCATCCCCACCTTTATCGAGTGCCGTCACCATCCCGAAAAGGTGACCTACGCCACTCCGCTTCTGGAGCCCATTCTTTCCTCCACCTATGGCTGCGTGGTCTACCAGGAGCAGGTTATGAACATCTTCCGCAGCGTGGCGGGATATACCTTTGGACACGCCGATATCGTTCGCCGCGCCATGTCCAAGAAGAAGGCCTCGGTGCTTCTTGCCGAGCGGGATGCCTTTGTCAGCGGTGCCATGGAGCGGGGCGTGGAGGAGGAGATTGCCCGGGGACTTTTTGAGGATATGGAGAGCTTTGCCAACTATGCCTTCAACAAATCCCACGCGGCGGCCTACGCTGTGATCTCTTACCGCACCGCTTACCTCAAATGCCACTATCCCCAGGCCTATTTCTCGGCCCTTTTGACCAGCGTGCTCGGAAACCAGACCAAGATCGCCGAGTACATTGCCGAGTGCTCCTCCCGGGGCATCCGTGTTCTGCCTCCCGACATTAACGAGAGCCGCATCGGCTTTTCCACCTCGGGCAAGGATATTCGGTTTGGTCTTTTGGCCCTCAAGAATGTGGGGAACCGCTTTTTGGAGCAGATCCTGCAGGAGCGTACCCACGGAAAATTCGCCTCCTTTGACGATTTTATCAACCGTATGCCTGCGGGGGAGCTGAATAAGCGCATGGTGGAATCCCTGATCAAAGCGGGTACCTTTGACCGTCTTGGCGTCTACCGTAGCCGCCTGCTGGCGGTGTACGAGCGCCTTCTCGACCAGGTGGCCGAGAAGGGAAGAAACAATCTGGACGGTCAGTTGGATATGTTCTCCTCTCTGGCAGGTACGGCGGCCCCTTCACCCGCCATCGAATACCCCGCCATTCCCGAGCTTGGAGTACGGGAGAAGCTGATGCTGGAGAAGGACGCGGCGGGGATGTATTTTTCGGGCAATATGCTGGACGAATACAGCCGTCATCTGGCCCGTTTGCAGGTGGATTCCATTGCCGATTTCGTTGGCGAGGAAGCCGATCCGGCAGACAAGACGCGGGTGTGCTTTGCGGGCATGATCACGTCGGTCACCCCTAAGGTTACCAAAAACGGTGACCGTATGGCCTTCTTTACCCTGGAGGATCGTCTGGCAGAGATTGAGTGTCTGGTCTTTGCCCGCGTCTATGCCCGGGTGTCCCACCTGATTCGCGGAGACGCGGGGATCCTGGTCAAGGGCAGCCTTTCGGTGCGGGAGGACGAGCCCCCCAAGCTGTTGGTCAATGAGGTGATTCCTCTGGTGGAGAATAAGCAGTATCGGGAGGAGTTGGTTGAGACGGCGGAGCCTGCCAAGGGGGCCGAAGCCAAGGGACAGACGTCAACCTCCAAGCCCCAGCCTCCGTCGCTTTCCTCGGCACGCCGCCTGTTCCTGCGGGTCCCCGGAGAGAAGACCGCGGCATCGCTCAAGGCCTTGAATCTGGTAGAGCTTTTTGAGGGGCGTTTCCCTGTATTTTTCTACTACGCCGATGAAAAACGCTATCAAAGGGAGCCCATGGGCATGGAGCTGAGTGACTACGTTCTGCGTCAGCTACGGGAGCTTCTTGGGGAAGAAAACGTGATTTTGCAATAAAGAGGAGTCTATGATTAAGGATATTTTTTTGGATCTGGACGACACGATCCTGGATTTTCAGCGTGCCGAGCGAGAGGCACTTTCCGCCACCCTGACCCAAATGGGCGTTGCACCTACGCCCGAGGGAATGCAACGCTACCATGAGATCAATTTGCAGCATTGGAAGATGCTGGAGAGGGGCGAGATCACCCGGGAACGCCTTCTGGTCCGCCGTTTTGAGGTCTTTTTCAAGACCGTGGGCGTGGAGGCCGACGCCGATCGCACCCAGCGGGTGTACGAATATGAGCTGGGACTGCGGAGTTATTTCCTGGAGGGCGCAAAGCAAATGCTGGACGATTTGAAGGGCGCGGGATATCGGTTGTATCTTGCTTCCAACGGCACCACCGTGGTGCAAAAGCCGCGGATCCGCGCGGCCGAGCTGGCTCCCTATTTTGACGGGATCTTTCTCTCCGAGGAAATTGGATGCGACAAGCCGAGCAAAGCCTTTTTTGACGCCTGCTTTGCCGCCATTCCCGCGTTTTCTCCCGCCAATGCCATCATTCTGGGGGACAGTCTCAGTTCGGATATCGCCGGGGGGAAGAACGCCGGCATACGGACCTGCTGGTTCAATCCCAAGGGGACGCCTCCTGCAGGCACGATCTGTCCCGACTTCTGCATTCCCACCCTTTCCGCGTTTTTTCCTTTGGTAAAGGAGCTTTGATGGCAACGCAACCAACGATTGCAACCGTCGGTTGACAAATTTCCAAGCATGATTGCTGGTATGCAACCCTTTTTTGTGCTATGATAAGGTCACAAAACAAGAAAGGAGCAACGTATAATGATACTTGCCGATAAAATTATTTTTCTGCGTAAAAAGCAGGGCTGGTCCCAGGAGGAGTTGGCCGAGCAGCTGGAGGTTTCCCGTCAATCGGTATCCAAATGGGAGGGCGGGCTTTCCATTCCCGACTTGAATAAGATCGTTGCCATGAGCACTTTATTTGGTGTGAGCACCGATTACTTATTAAAGGATGATCTGGAGATCGCCACCCCCTCCGAGACCGACGAACAGGATAACGCGCCCCTGCGGACGGTGAGTGCCGAGGAGGCCAACGAATACCTTGCCACGGTGAAGCGGATCTCCCTCCGCATTGCCCTGGGAGTGATGCTGTGCATCCTTTCTCCCGTGGGTCTGCTGACCGCAGGAGGACTTGCCTCCGCAGGAGCGCTCGGTCTTCGCGCCGGCACGGTCTACGGTTTGGGGCTGGGCCTTTTGATCGCTCTGGTCGCTGTTGCCGTGGCAATCTTTGTTCCCAACGGCTTGGCACTTTCTCCGTACGCGTATTTGGACGAGCCTTTTACCCTCTCCTATGGGGTGAAGGGTATTGTGGAAAAGAAGAAGTCGGAATACGCTTACCGTTACCGTTGCCTTTTAACGGTGGGAATCGTTCTTTGCATATTGAGCGTAGTTCCGTTGCTGTTGCTTGGCATGATGAACGTTCCTGAGGAATGGCTGATCGGCGCTACGGGGGGGATCCTGGTGTTTTGCTCGGTAGGGGTGTTTTTGATCGTTCGTGCCTGCTACGTTCAAGGGAGCTTTGACCGCTTGCTGCAGGTGGGCGAGTTTTCCCAGTCCCAAAAGAAGAACGCCAAAAAGAATGAGACCATCAACAGCATTTACTGGAGCGCGATCACGGCCCTGTATCTGCTGGTCAGCTTTCTGACCTCGGCTTGGCACATCACCTGGATCGTTTGGCCGGTGGCTGCCTGCCTGGATCCCTTGTTCCTCTATTTGGTTGGATTGCTGCGCAAATAATGAAAAAAATAAGCAGGGCGCGGTTCGTAGGAACCGCGCCCTGCTTATTTGGTATTCAAATAAACCCCTGGTTCTACCAGGGGAGCGGGAAACGAGCGGAGTGATGAACAAGATGGGCGAGCTATAAGCAAGCCCAAAAGAAAGCCTCTCCCTTAGGGAGAGGTGGATTGCGGAGCAAGACGGAGAGG
>JAFTNJ010000001.1 GCA_017451915.1 Clostridia bacterium | reverse complement strand
TTGCGCGCGAAGAAACGCTTGCGTTTCTGTTTACGACTATGCGACGGTGGTGGATCGAAGGTTCGAATCCGAAAGGATTCCCTTCAAAAATTGAATATCTGCCCGTGGCACAGCTGGATAGCGCGTCAGACTCCGACTCTGAAGGCCGAAGGTTCGAATCCTTTCGGGCAGGCCAGAAAAACGACAAATTTCGACAGAAATTTGTCGTTTTTCAGTTATGATTGCCTCTCGGCAAGTTATGAAATGCTCCGCATTGTTATGATTGGCTTCGCCAAGTTATAAGTAGAAAAGGCAATCATATCATAACATTCGCGAAAGAGAATTCTTTTTCTTTTATTTTCGTCTGCAGGATTGACAAATGCGGGAGTTATGTTATATAATAATATATCTGGACGATCCATAAAAGGAAAGGAATGTAAAAATTCTATGGCTACGAATATTTCGGAATTTTTTGGCGCTATGGTCTTTAACGACGACGTCATGCGGGAACGCCTCCCCAAAGAGGTGTATAAGTCCCTGACCAAAACCATGGCTACCGGCAGAACCATCGACCCCTCCATTGCCGACGTGGTGGCAAACGCCATGAAGGACTGGGCGGTAGAGAAGGGCGCAACCCACTATACCCATTGGTTCCAGCCTCTGACCGGTGTCACCGCCGAAAAGCACGACGCCTTCATTGCCCCCGTGGGCAACTGCAAGGTGGTTATGGAATTCTCGGGCAAGGAGCTCATCAAGGGCGAGTCCGATGCCTCCTCCTTCCCCACGGGCGGTCTGCGCGCCACCTTTGAGGCGCGGGGCTACACGGCCTGGGATCCCGCCTCCTATGCCTTTGTGAAGGATGGGACGCTCTACATTCCCACCGCCTTCTGCTCCTACACCGGTGAGGCACTGGACTCCAAGACCCCTCTGCTTCGCTCCATGGATGCTCTCAACCATCAGGCACTCCGCATTATTCGCCTGTTTGGCGATACCCAGACCCGTCGCGTGGACGTGACGGTAGGTGCCGAGCAGGAATATTTTATCATCGACAAGGCCATGTACGATCGCCGCAAGGATCTGGTCTATGCCGGACGTACCCTCTTTGGTGCCCCCGCACCCAAGGGACAGGAGCTGGAGGATCACTACTTTGGTCCTCTCAAAACCCGCATTGCGGCATTTATGTCGGATCTGGACAAGGCTCTCTGGACCATGGGCATCAACGCCAAGACCAAGCACAACGAGGCGGCTCCCGCCCAGCATGAGCTGGCACCCATCTACGCCACCGCCAACATTGCCGTGGATCAGAATCTTCTGACCATGGAATATATGAAGAAGATTGCCGAAAAGCACGGACTGGTCTGCCTCCTGCACGAAAAGCCCTATGCGGGTGTCAACGGCAGCGGTAAGCACAACAACTGGTCCCTCTCCGCCGGCAACAAGAATCTGCTGGATCCCGGAAAGACCCCCGAGGAGAACGCCCAGTTCCTGCTGATCCTGGCCGCCATCGTCAAGGCGGTGGACGACTACCAGGATCTGATGCGTCTTTCGGTTGCCTTTGCGGGGAACGACCACCGTCTGGGAGCCAACGAGGCACCTCCCGCCATCGTTTCCATTTTCGTGGGTGAGGAGCTGGAGTCTCTCATCGACTCGATCATCGACGGTACCGCCTACATCCGCGCCAAGGCTGCCATGATGGACCTGGGCATTCCCTCGGTTCCGGTCTTCCGCAAGGATACCACCGACCGCAACCGTACCTCTCCCTTTGCCTTTACGGGTAACAAATTCGAGTTCCGTATGCTGGGATCCTCCCAGAACATTGCCATGCCCAACACGGTGCTCAACACCGCCGTGGCCGAGTCCTTCCGTCAGTTTGCCGACGTTCTGGAGAACGCCGAGGACTTTGACGAGGCCGTTGCCAAGCTGATCAAGGAGACCTTTGCCGCGCACAAGCGCATCCTCTTTGACGGAAACGGTTACTCCGACGAGTGGGAAAAGGAGGCCGCCGCTCGGGGGCTCTCCAACCTCAAGACCTCGGTGGAGGCCTACAAGGCGATGATGGCTCCCAAGAACGTGGCGCTGTTTGCCGCCCACGGGGTCATGAGCGAGACCGAGATGCGTTCCCGCGAGGAGATCTATTTTGAAAACTATTCCAAGATCGTCAACATTGAGGCTCTGACCATGATCGTTATGGCCTCCCGGGATTACATTCCCGCCGTGGAGCGTTACATTGCCCAGGTTGCCGATGCCGCCGCCAAAAAGATCGCGGTTTGTCCCGACGTTTCCTGCGCGGTGGAAAAGGATATCATCCGCAAGCTCTCCGAGCTGAACGCCATGGCGTACAGTGCCGTGGAGCGTCTGAAGGCCGAGGAGACCGCCGCCGCGTCCATTGCCGACGCCAAGGACCGCGCCGATTGCTATTGCAGCCGCGTCCTGCCCATCATGAACGAGCTGCGCGCCGCTGTGGACGGTATGGAGACCCTGACCGCCTCCAACCTTTGGCCGGTGCCCACCTATGGAGATATGATGTTCCGCGTATAAATATCAAGACCGTGGGGGAAGGGGAAACCTTTTTGCAAAAAGGTTTCCCCTTCCCCCACATTTTTCCCCTTTTCAAAAGCTTGCGTAAAAAGGGGATTTGGTGAAATTGGAGATATGGATACGGCCACGGAAAAGAAGAATTTTCTCTCCCGTAACAACCGTTATAAAAATACCGTCAAAATGAGAGGAATGGTGAGTACCGAGAGGGCGTGGGAGATCAGGACCATGCCGGCGGCCAATGAGGTATCCTTTCCGTAGCCTGCGGGAATGACTACGCTATTCAAGCCCAGGGGCATGGCGGCACAGCAAACCAGGCAAACGAAATAATATTCGGCGGGAGAGAGGCCCAGGAGTCGGGTGATCAGAAGATAAAGGCCCGCGCAAACGCAGGGGAACACCAGCAGGCGCAGAGCGGTGGCGGCGTAGATGCGTTTGTCACAGAGCACCCGGCGCACGGGGATCGAGGCAAAGGTGATTCCCGTAAGCATCATGGCAAGGGGGGACATACAGCTTCCGCAGGTGTTGATCACGGTGGTTACAAAGGAGGGGAGCTTTATTCCCGTCACGCCGATGAGGGCACCCAGGAGCATTCCGATGAGAATGGGATTGATCAGATTCTTCAAGGCCGAGCGCAGGCCAATGGTCTCGCCCTTCTTGGGCTCCATCAGCAAAAAGGGAACGGCCCAGCCAAAATTCAGGGTCCACAGGGGCAGGGCAAAGATATTATAGTGCAACAGATATTGAGGGAACAGGGCCTCGATCATGGGCAGACCCATGAAGCCAAAGTTGGAAAAGGCCAGGCCGTAGGTAAAGATCTTGCGCAAAAAGTCGTCGTTTCTTCCCAGGGCGCGGGAGAGAAGAATGGCCACGGGAATGATAAGAAGCTCCACCAGCAGGGAATAGAGCAACAGCTTCCAGGCGGTGGAGAGAACGTCCGCGGTAAAGTTGCTGATAAAGGTTCCCATCACCAGGCAGGGGATAAACACGTTGCTCTCCAGCTTGGAGAGGGTCTTGGCCGCGTCGGCGGGCAGGATCCTGCACTTGGCAAGAAGAAAGCCGATGCCAACAAACAGGGCGAGAATGGCCATTTGCCGCAGAGAGGTTTGCATAAGAAGATTTTCCGGCATACAATTTACGCTCCTTTGATCGTAGGGTCACAACGGGGACTATTATATACCTTTTCCCCCTTTTTTTCAATAGAAAATTGAAGAAAAAAGAAAGCCCCGCCGTTTTCGGCAAAATGCAACAAAAAAGTAAAAAAAGTTTGTCATGTTTTACGCGGTTTTGGCTCTTGAAATTTTCTCGGATATGATATATAATGAATATGGTTTTATTTTTATCTTTGGACGGAGGACCGGATATGGAACTGTTGGAGAATAAAATTCGTAACGAAGGTCGAATCTATTCCGGAGACGTATTGAAGGTAGACAGCTTTTTAAATCATCAGATGGACGTGGATTTTTTGTGTCGCGTAGGCGAGGAATTTCACCGTCTTTTTGCAGATTGCGATGTAAACAAGATATTGACCATTGAAGCCAGCGGGATCGGGGTTGCTTGTCTTACAGCGCAATTTTTTCATTGTCCCGTGCTGTTTGCCAAAAAGTCCAAGAGCAGTAACATTTCGGACAAGCTCTGGGTGTCCAAGGTGCATTCCTACACCCACAACACCGATCATAACGTGATCGTTTCCAAGAGCTATCTCGGCCCCGGGGATCGGGTGCTGATCATCGACGATTTTTTGGCCAAGGGAAGTGCCATGCTGGCGCTGATCGATCTTTGCGAGGCGGCGGGAGCCACGGTGGTGGGTGCCGGCGCGGTCATCGAAAAGGTCTACCAGGGCGGCGGTGAGCTGGTGAGCCGGCGGGGCGTCCGCGTGGAATCTCTGGCGCGCATCGCCTCCATGAACGAGGTCGAGGGGATCCGCTTCTGTTGATCGGGAGAGACAGCTCGCTTTTCATTTTGATTTATTGGAGCCCCCCTGCTCCTTTAAATAAATACATTTTTTTAGGAGGAACATGAACATGTTCAAGAAAATCCTTTCCCTGGCACTGGTCGTTGTTATGTGCCTGAGCGTAGCCGTAATGTTCGGCTCCTGCACCCAGGACGGCGGCAGCGACGTAGAGAAGATTCAGAAGGATAAGGGCATTCTGGATACCGTATCCAACAGCCCCATTTCTGATGCCGCCAAGGCAGAGCTGAAGATTGGCTTTATCTTCCTGCACGACGAGAACTCCACCTACGACAAGAACTTTATGGACGCCGCAAGACGTGCGCAGGCCGAGCTGGGTCTGACCAACGATCAGGTGCTCTTTGAGGTTGGTATTCCCGAGACCGCAGAGTGCTACGAGGCCGCAAAGAGACTGATTGCCAAGGGCTGTCAGGTAATCTTCGCCGATAGCTTTGGTCATGAGAGCTTTATGATCCAGGCTGCCAAGGAATATCCCGACGTAGAGTTCTGCCACGCAACCGGTACCCAGGCACACACTGTAAACCTGGATAACTTCCACAACGCGTTCGCTTCCATCTACGAGGGCAGATACGTTGCAGGTATCGTTGCAGGTATGAAGCTCAACGAGATGATCGCTTCCGGTAAGATCACTGCAGAGCAGGCTAAGATGGGCTACGTTGGCGCATTCCCCTATGCAGAAGTAAAGTCCGGTTACACCTCCTTCTACCTGGGCGCAAAGTCGGTTTGCCCCTCCGTAACCATGGAAGTTCGTTACACCAACAGCTGGTATGACGAGTCCAAGGAGAAGGAGACCGCCGTTGCTCTGATCGGTAGCGGATGCGTTCTGATCAGCCAGCACGCCGACTCCATGGGTGCTCCCACCGCATGTGAGGAAGCAAAGGTTCCCAACGTTTCCTACAACGGAAGCACCACCGCTGCTTGCCCCAACACCGCTCTGATCTCCTCTTACATCGACTGGACTCCCTACATGACCTACATGATCTCTTGCGTAGCAAACGATCAGGAGATCCACGATGACTTCTGCGGCGGCTTTGCTGCAGGCTCGGTAAAGATGACCGCTCTGAACACCGCCGTTGCCGCTGAGGGCACCCAGGCCGCTATCGACGCTGCTATCGCAGAGCTCAAGGCCGGCACCCTGAAGGTATTCGACGTTGAGAAGGACAACTACATCACCGTAGGCGGCAAGAAGCTGACCGAGTACGCTGCTGACGTTGACTCCGACGAGGCATATGCAAAGGATACTCACGTCGTATGGAATGGCGCGTTCCTGGAATCCTACTTCCGTTCCGCTCCTTACTTTGACATCGTAATCGACGGTATCACCGCAAACGAGGGCTAATTTCATAGCAAGCAAAACCCAAAAAGGGGAAGGCGGAGTGCAAACCCCGCCTTTACCCTTTTCTTGGGAAAGAATTTTAAGAGACAAACGAATGGGGCGAACCCCGGTTCGCTTCGTCCGTGTGTTTCTTAACACGACCCAAAAACCACAAGGGAGGTTACTGGTGTGAGCAATCAGAACGCCATTGAACTCAGAGGCGTCACCAAGCGATTTGGCAGCGTGGTGGCAAATCATAACGTGAATATGGATGTGCGCAAGGGCGAGATCCTTGCCGTTTTGGGTGAGAACGGATGCGGAAAGACCACCTTGATGAACATGATCGCCGGGATCTATTATCCCGACGAGGGACAGATCTTCATCAACGGACAGGAGGTCATCATCCGTTCCCCCAAGGACGCCTTCCGGCACGGCATTGGAATGATCCATCAGCACTTTAAGCTGGTGGACGTCTTCAGTGCCACCGAAAACATCGTGCTGGGCATCAAGGAGGAGGATCGCTACAATCTCAAAAAGAGCATGGAGCGGGTTGGCGAGATCAGCGCGCGCTATGGCTTTGATCTCCATCCCGAAAAGAAGATCTATGAGATGGCGGTGTCCGAAAAGCAGACGGTGGAGATCGTTAAGGTTCTCTATCGCGGTGCCGACATTCTGATCCTCGACGAGCCCACCGCGGTGCTGACGCCCCAGGAGACGCAAAAGCTCTTCTCGGTGCTTCGCCGTATGCGGGACGATGGAAAATCCATCATTATTATAACCCATAAGATGCACGAGGTGCTGTCGATCTCGGATCGCGTGGCGGTGCTCCGCAAGGGCGAGCACGTGGCTACCGTAAACACCGCCGAGACCAACGAGGGTCAGCTCACCGAGCTGATGGTGGGCAAGAAGGTGGCTCTGAACCTGAATCGCTCCCAGCCCAAGAACGTCACCGACCGTCTGGTGGTAGAGCATTTGACCTGCATCAACCGCGAGGGCGTCAAGGTACTGGACGACATTAACTTCGTGGCGCGCAGCGGCGAGATCCTGGGCATTGCCGGCATTGCGGGCAGCGGCCAGCGTGAGCTGCTGGAGTCGATCGCAGGCTTGCAGAACGTCAGCGAGGGCGACGTGTTCTATAACAATCCCAAGACCGGGGAAACGGTGGATCTGCGGGATAAGACCCCGCTGCAGATCCGCGACCTGGGCGTGCGGCTGTCCTTTGTTCCCGAGGACCGTTTGGGCATGGGATTGGTTGGCAACATGGATATTATTGATAATATGATGCTTCGAAGCTACCGCCGGGGCAAATCGGTATTTGTAGACCGTAAAAAGCCCAAGGATCTGGCCCAGGACATCATTTCCCGCCTGGAGGTAGTGACCCCCGACGCCAATACGCCGGTGCGCCGTTTGTCGGGCGGTAACGTGCAAAAGGTTCTCATCGGCCGTGAGATCGCCGCCTCTCCCACCGTGCTTATGGCGGCTTACCCGGTGCGAGGATTGGATATCAACTCCTCCTACACCATTTACGACCTGCTTAATCAGCAAAAGGAGAACGGCGTGGCCGTGATCTTCGTGGGCGAGGACCTGGACGTGCTGGTAGAGCTTTGCGACCGGATCCTGGTCATTGGATCGGGTCGGATCACCGGTGTGGTGGACGGCAGAAGCGCCACCAAGGAGGAGATCGGTTACCTGATGACCGCATCCATGGAAAAGGAGGAAGAAGCCCATGCGTAAGGACACGTCCGTGCAACCCGTCAAAAAGGCACACGAGCCTTTCGTTCATATCACCAAGCGGGGCGAGCTGGTCTGGTGGCGCGCGTGGTTGATCCGCGCGGGAGCTCTGATCCTTGCCATGCTGCTCTGCGGTCTGGTGACGGTCATGATCACCGACCTGCGTCCCATGGACGTTTACGTCGCCCTCTTTAACGGGAACTTTGGCCCCGAGGTAGATACCTGGGTGGTCTTCCGTGATATGGCGATTCTGCTTTGCATCTCCCTGGCGGTGACCCCCGCCTTTAAGATGCGGTTCTGGAACATTGGTGCCGAGGGACAGGTCCTTATGGGAGGCCTGGCCAGCGCGGCCTGCATGATCTACATCAAGGATGCGGTTCCCAACTGGCTGCTGCTGCTCATCATGCTGGCGGCAAGCCTTGCGGTGGGTGCCCTGTGGGCGGCCATTCCCGCGATCTGCAAGGCCAAGTGGGAGACCAACGAGACTCTGTTTACCCTGATGATGAACTACATCGCCACCCAGCTCATCGCGTTCCTCACCATCTTCTGGGAGCGTCCCAAGGGCTCGGGTACCATCGGCGTCATCAACCAGATGAGCGAGGCAGGCTGGATGCCCTCCCTCTTTGGCAACCGCTACGTTCTTTGCATCATCATTGTTGCCGCCCTCACCGTGGCCATGTTTATTTACCTGCGATACAGTAAGCAGGGATATGAGATCTCGGTGGTTGGCGAGAGCGAGAACACCGCGCGCTACATTGGTATCAACGTGGGACGGGTCATCGTCCGCACCATGATCCTCTCGGGCGCCATCTGCGGCCTGGCCGGATTTTTGCTGGTGGGTGGCATCGACCACACCATTACCACCACCACCGCGGGAGGCCAGGGCTTTACCGCCATTATGGTTTCCTGGCTGGCAAAGTTCAATCCCATTTTCATGAGCCTGACCGCGTTCCTGATCACCTTTTTGCAAAAGGGTGCCCAGCAGATCGCTACGGGCTTCCGTTTGGATCCTTCCTTCTCGGATATCCTCACGGGTATTATTCTCTTCTTTATCATCGGATGTGAATTCTTCATTCACTACAAGCTGAATTTCCGCACGGCGCAGAAGGAGGAAAAGTAATATGCTTATGACCATTGCTGCGTTCCTTCAGGGCGCGATCAAGCAGGGAATCCCGCTGCTTTTGGGCTCCACCGGTGAGATCATCACCGAGAAATCGGGACACCTCAATCTGGGAATCCCCGGAATTATGTACGTTGGCGGCATCAGCGGCGTTGTGGGAGCCTTCTTCTACGAGAACGCCATGGGCGATGCCATGAATCCCTTCCTGGCGGTGCTGATCCCCCTGGTCTGCTCCCTGGTGGGCTCCACCCTCATGGCGCTGATCTATAGCTTCCTCACCGTTACCCTGCGTGCCAACCAGAACGTCACCGGTCTGGCTCTGACCACCTTTGGTACGGGTATCGGAACCTTCTTTGGCGGTTCTCTGGCAAAGCTGGCCAACAGCGAGACGGCGTCGGTGTCCTTCAACCGCACCAGCCAGTACTTCAGCGCAACCCTCCCCTTTGCTCAGGATTGGGGCTTTATTGGAAAGGTCTTCTTCTCTTACGGCTTTTTGGCTTACCTGGCGGTGATCATTGCGTTGGTCAGCGCGTGGGTGCTCAAAAAGACCAAGGTAGGTCTGCATTTGCGCGCCGTGGGCGAGAGCCCGGCAACGGCCGACGCGGCAGGCATCAACGTTACGGCATACAAGTACGCGGCCACCTGTATTGGCGGTGCCATTGCGGGTCTTGGCGGACTTTACTACGTTGTGGACTATGCCAAGGTGTGGTCGAGCAACGGCTTTGGCGACCGCGGATGGCTGGCCATTGCCCTGGTTATTTTCGCGCTGTGGCGTCCCGATCTGGGCACCCTGGGCTCCTTCCTGTTTGGTGGATTGTATATTGTATATCTTTACATTCCCGGACTCAACCGCAGTACCCAGGCGCTCTTTACCATGCTGCCCTATCTGGTCACCATCATCGTGCTGGTGTCGGTGAGCATCCGGAAGAAGCGGGAGAACCAACCCCCCGCCTCCCTGGGACTTTCCTATTTCCGCGAGGAACGGTAAAAGAGAAGTCTTTTACCCTTTGTGTGTTTTGAATGAAAAACGCAAGGGAAATCCTTTACACCCCCCCGTCCGAAAGGGACAAAATTTAAAAAATCGTAAAAAAATTAAAAAAAATACAAAAACACAGAAAAAACTCTTGAAAAATTTGCGAAATCGGTGTATAATAAACTGTAACGATGTGACCGGACGGAATTGCCGGCGCAAATTTGACTTTCTGTTTTATTTGGAGGTAAATTATGGTAGTAGCTGGCGATTTTAAGAACGGCATTACGTTTGACGATGGACAGGGTAACGTATTCCAGGTAGTGGAATTTCAGCACGTAAAGCCCGGTAAGGGAGCTGCGTTCGTACGCACCAAGCTGAAGAACGTGATCTCCGGTGCCGTAACCGAAAAGACGTTCAACCCCACCGATAAGTTTGAGAACGCTTATATCGAAAGAAGAGATATGCAGTATTCTTACGACGATGGCGATCTGTATCACTTTATGGATACCGAGACCTGGGAAGAGACCCTCATCGCTCACGATAAGGTAGGCGATAACTTCCGCTTTGTTAAGGAAGAAATGATGTGCAAGATCATTTCCTACAAGGGCAACGTATTTGGCGTAGAGCCTCCCACGTTCGTGGAGCTGGAGGTAACCGATACCGATCCCGGCTTTGCAGGCAACACCGCAACCAATACCCTTAAGCCCGCAACCCTGGAGACCGGCGCCGAGATCAAGGTTCCGTTGTTCATCAACGTTGGCGATATGCTGAAGATTGACACCAGAACCGGCGAATATCTTTCCAGAGCATAATTCAAACAAAACATGGGAAGACTTTGCCAAGCAAAGTTTTCCCTTTTTGCTATACCGAATATTGAAGATTACGAAAGGATGGAATCTGTTATGAATCTCACCGAGAAAAGCGCATATATCAAGGGCCTGGCCGAGGGGCTGGAGCTGGATAACACCACCAAGGAGGGCAAGATCCTGGCAGCTCTGATGGAGCTGGTAGACGAGCTGGCCCATGCCGTGGCCGACGTTCAGAACGACATCGAGGAGATCGATGAGGATCTGGACTACCTCAACGAGTACATTGAGGAGATCGACGAGGATCTGGACGCCGTAGAGGAGTTCCTGGACGAAGAGGTCGAGGACGACGAGGATGACGATTGGGACGAGGATGAGGACGAGGAGTGCGACGGCGATTGCACCAACTGCGACGGTTGCGATTGCGAGGACGACGAGTATTTTGAGATCGTATGTCCCTCTTGCGGCGAGACGGTTTGCTTCGACCAGGAGCTGGATCCCGAAAATCTGATCTGCCCCGCTTGCGGCGAAAAGTTCGGCTGCATCGTAGACGAGGACGATTATAAGAAATTGGAAGAGTAAAAAACAACCTCAAAAGGAGCCTTTTTTGCAGGGCTCCTTTTTTGTTTCCGTTTAAAAAACAGGGTTTTTCGAGGGAGTTCCACAAAAGTTTTCCACAGGGGGAGCGTAGGGGAAGAATGGAAAAAATGGGGGAAGAAGGTCGAAAAAAGGTAGGAAACACAAGGGTTTTCCCCAGTTTCCACAGAGTTTTCCACAGGGGCTGTGGGGATTGTGGAAAAAGTCCGGCATTTTTCTTGGTCTCTGGAAAAAAGGACGGTTTTCATAAGGATATTTATCCTATGCGCGGCAGTACAATGAAACAACGAACCTTTTTTTATTTTTTGTTTCATCCTGAGCAAAGGCTCGCTTGCGAGCCTTTGCTCAGGATGAAACGTTTATCGTTACAAGATCCCAACGCCCGAGGGCGTTGCCCTCCCTATGGTCGGGTTCGACTACGAAAACGCCGCACTGTGGCGTTTTCTCCGCTCAGGATGACACGCTGATTTGAGCGTTACGCAAATCTATGTTGGTAGGGGCGCACTGTGTGCGCCTGCGGGAGACCGCAGGTCTCGTTACAAGATCCCAACGCCTGAGGGCGTTGCCCTCCCTATGGTCGGGTTCGACTACGAAAACGCCGCACTGTGGCGTTTTCTCCGCTCAGGATGACACGCTGAT
>JAFTNJ010000019.1 GCA_017451915.1 Clostridia bacterium | reverse complement strand
GATCTGACCGAGAAGGTGCTCTACACCGAGGACATCGCGGCAACCGACTTTGACGCGATCTACACCTTCGAGCTGTATGAGGGCGAGACCCTGGTACAGACCCTGACCTACAGCATCAATTCCTACGCAAACGCTAAGCAGAACAGCGCCAACGCAACCATGGCAGAGCTGGCAAAGGCTCTCTACCGCTACGGTGTTTCTGCCGAGGCCTACCTGAACAAGTAAAGGAGGACATCGAAATGGAAAAGAAGAGCTATGTTTCCCCGATGATCGAGGCAACGCTTCTGGACGAGGAGGACATCCTCACGGCCAGCGCCGGCTTCTCCGGCGAGGACGAGGATCTGCTTGTTTTGATTGACCTCTAAAAACAAAAAACAAGGGGCTGAGTCATTGACTCAGCCCCTTTACTTTTGTTTGTAAAGCTGTTTTGCAAAAAGAGCTTTATTTTGTGGGTTGGTAGCAGACCGTGGCCGTGTCCTCGTCCAGGATCTGCAGGACGGCGGGCTCCACCAGGGTACCGCGGCCGTCAAAGGCCCAGACTACCTGTTTCTCCCGGGTTACCTCAAAGAAGTGGATTCCCTCGTCGGTGTGTCCGTGCCCCATCCAGTTGGAAAGCACCAGGTTGCCGTTGGAAAGCAGTTGAATGCCCAGGAGCCAGCGGATGTTCATCTCGGGAACGTCGGCGTCGGTCAGCGACCACACCTCGTTCCCCTCGGCATCCAGCTCGTAGGCACCGCTCATACAGGTGTAAACCAGGTTTCCGTTGGGGAGTTGAACGAAGCCAAAGGCATCGGGACGAATGGAATATTCCTTCTCAATGTTTCCGTCCGCAGAGAAACGGCGGATGAGATTCAGTCCCGGCTGGAGGGCGTAGTAGGCGTCTCCAATCTTGCGCACCATGCGCAGGCACTCGTGGGATTTTCCCTCGTAGGGAATGGGAATCTCCACTACGATCTCACCCGTGGGGGCAACCTCTACCATACGTTTGGGACCCAGTTCACCCACCAGCACGTTGCCGTTGGGCAGGGGCTGGCAGCTGAAGACCTCTTTTTCGGTGCAGTAGAGCATGGTTCTCTCGCTGCCGTCGGGGGACAGAATACTAAAGCCGTCGCCGGGGGCGTGCTTGCCGAAATGGGGATACAGGATCCGTCCGTCGGGGAGGATGAAGAGATCAAAGCAGGAGGCGATGTCGTTCAGCTCTCGCAGGATCTTGCCGTCCTCATCAAACCAAACCATTTTCTTTGCGGCGGTGTCCACGCAAACAAAGCGATGCTTTTCGGTTCCCGTGATCTTCATGGTCCGCTCCTTATTTCGCCATGTTCAGAATGGCCAGAATGCCGTCCTTTCCAATGGGAGGAATGGAGGGCAGGTTGCCGTTGGCGTCACAGCCGTGGCGCAGGATGTCCTCGGCGATCTCGGGGATCTCCTCGGCGGGAACCTTGGCCGCACTCAAGGTATGGGGAGCCTTGACCTCGTCCATGAATTCCACAAAGCGGTCGGCGGTGGCAATGGCGACCTCGCGGTCGGTCTTGCCGGCGCGGGAGAGGCCGAAGATCTTTTCCCCCAGCAGAGCGAAGCGGGCCTCGCGCTCGGGATTGAGGGTGCAGGTGTAGCGGAAGTAGGAATCCATAAAGATGGCAAGAGTTACGCCGTGGGGGGTGTTATAGCGTGCGGAGAGCACGTGTCCCATCTGGTGCATGGGAGTGGGAGCGTCCAGACCCGACTGAATGTAGCCGTTCCATGCCAGGGTAGCCGCCCATTGAATGTTGGCGCGGTGCGTCACGTCGTTGGGATCCTTCAGGATGGCACGGAGCTCGTCCATGATGGTTACCAGGATTCCCTCGTGCAGACGGTCCTGCAGAGGCGAGAACTGGTCGCCGTTGAGGTAGGCCTCCAGCACGTGGGACATGGCGTCCACGGCACCGATCACCGTCTGGAAGGCGGGAAGGGAGCAGGTGAGGGAGGGATCGATGATGGAGAGCTTGGGATAGAGGGCAGAGGTAAAGATGTAGGCCTTTTCCTTGGTCTCATCGTTGGTAGCCACGGCAATGCAGTTCATTTCACTGCTGGTTGCGGGCAGGGTGGGGATCATAACCGTGGGCAGGGTGTCCACGGGAGGAATCGAAACCTCGCAGTCGTGGCGGGAGATGAACATCTTCCAGAGGTCGTGGGGATAGAGGGTGCCGGCGGCAATGGCCTTGGTGGAGTCCATCACGCTTCCGCCGCCCACGCCAATGCAGAAATCCACCTTCTCCGCGCGGCAGATCTCCACGGCGGCACGAATGTGGCAGAGCAGGGGGTTGGCCTGTACCTGATAGAAGGTGACGACCTCGATGCCGTGATTCTCCAGGGAGGTCTTTACGTCGTTCAGCAGGGGATTGAGAAAATCGTGAACCTCATAGGATACGATCATTGCCTTTTTGCCAAGGCCCTCTACGTGACGGCCCATGTCCTTGGATTCACCGTTTCCGAAAATGACGCGTACGGGGTTGTAAAGCACAAAATTTTTCATTGTATTTCTCCTTCTCGGTTATTTTAACCGAATGCCTTTCTTTATCAGAATATTTTTTGCAGTTTCCATATCCTCCTCCGAGGGGATCCACTCGCGGCGACCGTTGTCCTCCATTCCCAGGGGGATCATTTTGGAGCCGCCGTAGGCATGATAGGGCAACAGCTCCACGTGCTTGCAATGCTGCAGGGAGTGCCAGAGGGAGGCAATGGCCTCGTAATGGTCCTCCTGCATATTCACGCCCTTGACCATGATGCAACGCAGGACGCTGACTCCACCCAGAGCATCGACACGGCAGAGGTTTTGACGGATGCGCGCGGGATCCACGCCGGTGTATTCCCGGTGACGCGCGGGATTCCCGTCCTTGAAGTCCCAGAGGAAAAGATCCACCAAGGGGACCAGCGCCTCCAGATAGGATGCGTCGAAATAACCGCAGGTCTCCATGGCGGTACCAATGCCGCGACGGCGACATTCCCGCAACAGAGCCAGCGCGTTTTCGGGCTGCGCCATGGGCTCACCGCCCGAGAGGGTGATCCCTCCCAGAGCACCGTAAAAGGCACGATCCTTTTCCACCACGGTAAGGATCTCCTCCACGGTCATCTCCTTGCGCGAGGGCTCCAGGGCACCGCTGCAGCAGGCGGCCACGCAGGCGCGGCATCCCTGGCAGAGCGCGCGGTCAAAGAGGTGGGCATCCTCGGTCAGACGATGGGCTCCGCGGGGGCAGACCGCCACGCAGGCACCGCAACCGATGCACTTTTGGGGATAGTATAAAATTTGTTGGGCGGTGGACTGGGTCTCGGGATTGTGGCACCAGGCGCACCGCAGGGGACAGCCCTTCAAGAACACGGTGGTTCGCACGCCGGGGCCGTCGTGCATACAAAATCGCTGGATCTCGGTAACCGAGATGAGATTATCCTTTTTCATGCTGATCGATCACCATATCCTGCCATTCCTTGCAGAGGGTCACAAAGCGGGCGTTCCAGCCCGAGACACGCACCGAAAGATTTTGGTAATCCTCGGGGTGCTCCTGGGCCTCCCGAAGTACCGAGGCATCCACTACGTCGGGCTGCATAAAGAAGCCGCCCAAGGCAACAAAGCCCTGCAACAGTGCTACCAGAGCGTCCAGACCGTCCTCTCCCTCTACGCTGGAGGGCAGGAGCTTGAGGTCCAACGCCGCGCCGGTGGGCAGGTTGACCAGATCGGCCTTGCAATAGGAACGAATGATGGCGGTAGCTCCCTCCCGGTCACTTCCGGGGGTGGGAGAGGTATTTCCGGCCAGTACCTCGTGGGCACGGCGGCCGTGGGGGGATGCCATACGGAAGGGCGCCCACTCCAGCTGACGTCCAAAGGTGCTGACGCCGGCGGGGAATTTATAATCGCACCGACCGTCCAGCTGACGGCAGAAGGCGGAAAAATCGTTGAGCAGACGGGCGTAGATCGCGTCTACCTCGTCGTTATCGTTTCCGTAAAGGGGATAGGTCTTGATGACGTACTGGCGCAGAGGCTCGTTGCCCTCCCAGTTGTTGGTCAGCACGGTCATCAGCTCCGCAAAGGAGAGCTTCTTTTCATCAAAGACCAGCTTTTTGATCACGTACAGACTGTTTACCGCGTCGGCCAGACCGCCGATGTGGGGGGACAGGACGTTGTAGACCGGGCCGCCTTCCACGTAGGAGTGGCCCGATTCGATGCAGCCCCCCTCAAACAGGGAGATGACCGTGCAGGGCTTTTGCTCACCCCATTGCCACTCGTGCTCCCGGAAATTGGGCTTGAGCAGCTTGGAGGTGCGATCCCGATAGATCGCCTCCACCGCCTCCTGTACGTTTACCAGATACGCGGCGTAGAGATCCTCAAAGGAGTCAAAGGCGCGGTCGGGCGCGTAGCCCTTCAGGGTCTTTTCCTGCAACACGCGCAGGGAGTCGAAGGGAATGTAGGCAAAGAAGGTCTTGCCGGGCACCTGAACCTCCCAGCAGCCGTCGTTGGCAAATTTGCGCGCTTCGGTCAAAGAATAACCGTATTTGGTAAGGGAATCGATCACGGTGTCCTCGCCGTAAACCGCCAGGATTCCGCCGCCGTAGCGCATGACCTCGGCCAAACGGCGCAGGAGCTTGGGGTCGGTGTTGGCGTTCAGACGCACCGAGGTGGGGTAGTCGCTAATGCCCAGCTCCTCCAGCACGTCCAGAGCCAGATAGGTGACCTGATTGGTCACTTCCTTGCCGTTCTCGTCGATGCCGCAAAGAAGAATGTTTTGATAGTGCTGCGCGTCGCCGCTTCCGTTTTGGAAATTGCTGTTTCCCGTGATCCACTCACAGCCCTTGATAAAGAAGTGCGCCAGGATCTCCCGCGCCTCGTCCAGGGTAACGGTGCCGTCTCGCAGATCCTTTTCCAGGTAGTCGCCCAGGAGATAGTCCAGGCGTCCCACACCCGGCCAGTTTCCGCACAAACGGTTAAAGGCAAAGATAAACCAGATGCTTTGTACCGCCTCGTAAAAATTGGAGGCGGGCTGATGGGGCACCCGTTGCAGATTGCGGTAGTTGGCCTCGTAGCCGGGCATGGACGAAAGAGCGTCCAGATAGCGCTGATGCCACAGATCCAGACAATTCAGACAATGGATGCAGCTGCGGGCAAAGGGCTCGCGCTCGGTACCCAGATGGGTCTGCAAAGCCGCCTCTGCCTTGGCGCGAATGTGGTTTACACCGTATTTGACTACGGTTTCAAAATCAATGGTCAGATGGCTGATGCTATAGGTCACCGTTTTGCCGCCGTAGGTTGCGGGAACGCGGTGATTGATGGCCATTCCCAAGGTTGCCGCGCCGCTCAGCTTTTCATCGGGGCAGATGCGGATGGGGGCTTGGGTGGCAATGCGGTAGATGGCTTCGTCATACCGCTCCAGCTTGGTCATGGATTCGTAGTTTTCCAGATCGTCCATGGAGATTGCCATGGTCTTTAGAGCGTCTTGACCGTATTTTTGATTCAAAGAATCCCACGCGAACTGCCGCGTTGACTCCGAGAGCCGAACGGGACGAACGCGTCCGTTGGGAGCATAAAATGTCATAGTATCACCTCCACGTTTATATTATACAGGAGAAAACTCCAAAAAACAATTGACAATTCTACTAAAAATATGTATAATACTCTTGAGGTGAGGATTTTGAAGATCAAAAAAGCCGAGATTCGATATCTGTTCCAAAATCAGATATCAAACAATACCTTGGGCGACACCTGTCATACCAAGGTGCTTCCCTGGCTGTCCATTGCCCAGGCCCTGGAGGGAAGCTATGAGCTGCGATTGGGCAACGGCCCCTTTCAAAGCACGGGGGAAGGGGGCTTTTTCGTGGCACCCTCCCACATTCAGCAAACCATTATGCACCGCGCCAATCAAGAGACCGGGCGGATCCACTGCCGCTGGGTCTTTTTGGACGTGGTGGTCAACGACACCTATCGCCTGGACGAGTGGTTTACCTTTCCTTCGGTTCTGCGTCCCGAGGAATCCGCAGAGCTTGGACGGTTGTTCAACGGTCTTTTTGAGGCCACTACCGCCTTTGCCCGCTATGCCTATTGCTATCAGATCCTGGATCAGCTCTTTCGTCTGGCGGTTCCCAAGGACGATCATTCCCTGGAGAAGCTCCAGGGGACTTTGGAATACATTCGCAATCATTACGCCGAGCCCATTACCGTGGCCGACCTGGCACGCAACGCCTGTATGTCCCAGTCCAACTTTTTTGCCCTGTTCAAAAAGGGCTTGGATATCTCGCCCATGGCGTATATCAACCACTACCGTCTTTCCTTGGCCGTGGAGCAGCTGACTCGCTCCAACCGCTCCATCCAGGAGATCGCCCACTCGGTGGGAATCAACGATCCCCTGTATTTCAGCCGTATGTTTGAGAAGGTGTACCACACCTCCCCCCGCCGCTACCGAAAGGTGTATATGAATCGGTGAGCTTCGTTCTTTGGAAGCAGAAGGTTCAAAAAAAATTTTTTGGTATTGTTCGTCATGACGAACAATACCAAAATGACAAAATATTACAAATAACAAAACTATTATTTGCGTAATAAAAGAATATTGACAATATTTGTTCCATATAATGGAAGATATGTATAAAACTACATAAAATAGAAAATAATGTTTATCCTTTTTTTTCACATTTTGGGTAGTAGACAAAACCCAAAAAAAGGTGTATAATAGGAACATCCACGGGGGGACCGGAAGCTTTTTTCATCTTTGGAAAGAAATAGCCCCGCACCGCCGTACATATAAAATAAGAAAGGAAATAAACACATGAAAACCAACCAAACCTTCAAGCTGTTGGGGATTGTTTTGACCCTTGCAATGCTGGCCACGCTCCTGTGTGCTGTGGCTCTGCCTGCGTCGGCCGAATCCACCTCCACCGGCAGCATCACTCCCGTTTACACCAGAGACAACGGTTTCTGGGGCGAGGGCGGCGGTAACGCCAGCGAGAGCCTGGTAATTGAGCTCTACGAGGGCGACACCAAAATCGCTTCCGCTTCTCTGAACAACGTGGGCGGCATCATCGACGGTGACGTTTACGTGACCTGGTCCATTCCCTTTGCCGGCTCCACCGACGAGTATTGGACCGTAGAATGGGCCGCAGGCTACCCCAAGTATGACATGAACCCCACCAAGGGTGTCATGGTCATCGACGGAACGCCCGTTGCCGAAAGCAAGGTGCAGTTCAATGCGCCCGATGATCTGAATAAGATCGTTGCCCTGGCCGAGGGCTTTACCGGTGGCGTCAAGGCGTACACCAGCCTGGCCGATGCTATGGGCAAGTTCAATGGACGCAAGGTGAACGTTCTCCGTGACGTTACCGAGTCTATTGAAGGTTTCTATGGCTGCACCCTGACTACAAATGTTGAGGGCGGTGTAACGATCAACAACACCTACGATAAATGGGTTGATATGAATGATCTGGATATCGGCAAGGGTGTCACCCTGCAGGCTGCCGACGTCTTCTATGATACTGACGGCGTAAACACCATCGAGGGAACTTTGGCGGTTAGCGGAACTTTCTACCATGGCTACGATGCCAAAACCACGGTTCAAAACGGCGGTAAGGTCATTGTTGGTGGCACCACCATCCTTCGTTACAATGAGAATGCGGATTCGGGTCTCTACATCTACGGCGACGGTGATGACAGCACCGTAGAGTTTGATTGTGACTACTACATCGGCGCTTACTCCGGCACCTTTTACGCCAAGGATGCCACTGTTGAATGCGGCTACTTCCTGCTGAAAAACTCCTATGATGATAGCAGCTATGCCGATATCGACATGACCCTGGATAACTCCACCCTCACGGTGGCTGGCACCTCCGACGGTCAGGATTCCTTTATCATCGACGATCAGGCATCCCTGACGTTGAAGAACGGTTCCTCCGTTGCCGACGTTCGTGATTTCAGCGTTCTTGAAGGAGCCAATCTGACCCTGAACGTGGATGCAACCAGCTCCATTAAGGCCACCAATATGAACATTGCAGACGATGTTCCCATGGATAAGGTGGAAAACGGGGATGGAACCACCAGTATTGCTCCCCACACCCATGTTTTCACTTCTGAAAACGGTACCTGTACCTGTGGTGTCATCGGCGGCTACTGCGGTGGTGAGGGCGACGGCACCAACCTGACCTGGACCTTGATCGACGGAACCCTGACCATTTACGGTGAGGGAGCGATGAAGAATTATGAGAGAGATTATTCCATTTGGTTTGGTAACCAATCCATTAAGAAGGTTGTCATCACAGACGGTGTAACTACCGTGGGAGATCACGCCTTTGGTTGGTGCATGTACCTGACCTCCGTTGAGCTTCCCGAAACTCTGATCTCTATTGGAAAGTCTTCCTTCTATCTCTGCAGCAAGCTGGAGTCCATCACCTTCCCCGCAAGCCTGGAGTCCATCGGTGACTATGCGTTCGATTTCTGCGAAAAGCTGAAGACCGTGAACGTATCGCACTGCAGCTGGACCTGGTGGGAAAAGCCCTACGAGTTTGGTGACGATGTTACCGTAAACGTACCTGCCCACGACTGGACCTACGAAATGACCAACTACCGGGGCGGCATCCTGTCCTGCGGCAACTGCAATAAGGAAATCGACGTTGGTATTCAGGGCTCCGCCTCCCAGATCTACGGCCTGAAGTGGAACACCGTCGACTACAGCAAGATTACCGTTACCTTTGACGGCGAGACCATGGACGGCACTTGGAAGTTCGTCAACGAGGAGGGCGACAGACCCCTGATCGCAGGCTTCCAGCCCGCTATCTTCACCCCTGAAAACGACCTCTACGATCCCTTCCAAGTAGACCTCTATTTCTACTTCCTCTACGCATATCCCTCTATCCAGATCGGCACCAACCAGAGCGTCTACCTTCCCGGCCAGACCCTG
>JAFTNJ010000004.1 GCA_017451915.1 Clostridia bacterium | reverse complement strand
TGCTGGTGTCGCCCAGGATCTGCACCTTACAGATGTTGTTACTCAGAGCGAACTTAGCGTTGCCACCGCGGATGGTCATATCCTCTACGGTGAGGTTTGCGAAGTTCTGGATCAGAGCGTAGATATCGGAAGCACCGTTTGCGATGGTTCCGTTCTTCAGGGTTACGTTTACACCGGACTTGATCACGATGCCGTCGGTTCCGGCTACGGGAGAGTTCACGATGTAAGAGAAGCCATTGAAATCAACGGTGATGGACTTATCAATGGTGAAGCCTGCGCCGGCAATGTTTCTCAGGGCAACAACAACTTCACCGGGCTTAGCAGCCTCAAGAGCTTCTACAAAGCTACCGTAAACGGTGTCACCAATACGAGCATCGGCTTCAACCACAGCAGTTGTGTAGCCGTTGGGGTTCAGAATAACGCCCTCAGGCAAAGCGATTGCTTCTTCAACGTCATAGAAGAGGGTGATCACATCACCGGACTTTGCATCTCTTGCAGCATCGGCGGCAGTCGTGTAGATCTTGCCACCCATCAAAGCGCCACAATCTGCGTAGAGATCGTTCGTACAAGCGATATCGGTAATGTCGGCATCCAGAGCAGTGCCATTGGGAGCGCCGTCTGCATCCAACTCAAACACACCGGTTACGGGGTAGGTATTTCCCTTCAGAGTTACACTATCCGCATAGGTCAAAACGATTGCGGGCTTACCGGTGGTCATTTCGAACTTGGAATCCGAAACGGACAGTTCAGGTCTTACGGTGGCATCACTGGGATACATGCTCTTGGTCACCTTGATACCACGCTGACAATTTTCGGTGAAAACGCACTTCTCAACGGTTACGTTGGACTCACCTTCGATGAAAATGGTATAGTGGCTGGAAACCTTACCGGTGGTATTATCGAAAATACAACCAACAAAGCTTGCGGTCTTGCCGCCCCAAACAATTACACCATCGTTGAATTTTACATTCTCGAAAGTGAAGATATCAGCATCGGGAGCAAAATAGGTATTTTCCCACGCATCAGTGCTAGTTACAGCGTCGATCAAGGAAATGTTCTTAACAGTAAGAGGAATGTTCGAACCGGTAACAAGACGAACACGGTAAGAGCCGGTAATCGTAATGGACGAGGAATCCATACCGGTACCCTCAATGGTAACGGCACCAACGGAACCAGGAGCCAGATCGGTATAATCCGGAAGAGTAACGTGACCGTAAACCTTGTAGGTTACGAAGCAAAGTTGATCGATGGCAACCTGAGCGATTGCATCTGCAAAAGTTGCATAATCCTTGCCGTCACCAATCTCGTAAGTCTTGGAGTTGTCGGGATACTCAACCATACCGGAAACAACGCCACTGGTAAACGTAGGAGCCTTATCCAGTTTAACATCTGCGGAGGGCTCAATGGTCACGGTCTTATCGCCGCGAACATCAATGGTAGCTTCCACACAGTTGGTAAGCGTTACGTTGGAGTTTCCGCTAATGGAAACGGCACCGTTTTCTGCAGTAATTCCACGGCCGGACAAGTTCTCCATCTCAATGGTAGAGTCAACAATAGTCAATGCACTGCGGTTAAAGCCATGCTCCATCTTTTCAGAAACCGTTTCATCGCCGGTAATGGCAACGGTAGACTTTTCGATGGTAGTGGTAGTATGCACAACCGCACGGCGTACATTGTGGAAATCCATGGTTGCATTCTCAATCACCAGTTTGTTGGTGCCGTTATCACTCTTGAAAACACCACCGGCAGAGAACAGATCGTTGGACAGCTTCCAATCGCCGCCATCTACAGCCATTTCACCGTTGTAGATGTAAAACACGCCATAGGCAGAGGAGTAATCAGAGCCCTCAACATTTACGTCTTCGAGAGCCAGTTTACATCTGTTTTCGTCACCGGACAAACGAAGACCGATCCCAAAAATGGCATCGCCGGTTGCGACTGCTCCGTCGAGGTTGATGGTACCGTTCTTAATTACGATCCCCTCGGTGCTATTAAAGTTCACACCGCCAACACGGACGTTCAGCGTGCAACCATTCAGGTCAATCACGCATGCTTTGGTCAAGGTGAAGCCCGTGTTAACGGTATCATCGGAAACCAAAGTAATCGTTTCACCTTCTTGAACTGCAGCGATTGCTGCCGCTAAAGAATCGTACTCGGTATCACCAATCTTTGCCACTGCGGTTCCAGCCGCCAGCACACTCAAGGGTGCCAGGGTCATAACCAGAAGCAGAGACAGCAGTACGCTGAGTACACGCATCGTTGTTTTCTTCATTGTCTTTCTTTCCTTTCTTTACTTTGTTGTCTTTTTTGGCGGACATTTTCCGCCAATATAAAGTAAACACTATAGATTATAGCACTTTTTCTTTTGAATGTCAACCCTCTGCAACAAATTGGCATTTTTTTGTAAGTTTCTCCAAAAAAAGAGAATTGGTGATGGGCTTCTGTGCATCTTTGTACAAATTCCCATATATAAAAGGAAGCAAAAATATTTTCAAACCATGATTTTGCTTGAAACATCTAAAAAAACGCAATATTTTTCTCGAAAAATGCTATTGGCAATGCCTCGGCGTTGTGCTATAATGAACACACCCAATCCAATGAAAGTGAGGTTTTTTTGTGTGAAAAAACGAATTCTTTCCCTTCTTCTGGCCACGGTCATGCTGCTGGGCGCTCTTGCCTCCTGCCGCACCGATCCTCCCGGCCCCGGAGAACAAACCGGCGGCACCTCCACCACCGGCAACGGAACCGTGACTACGGCTCCCATTGACACCGAACAGGATCCCCCCTCCATAGAGGTTCCCGCAGGGGCCTCGGTGTACAGCGGCACTCCCGATACCTCCTGGTTCGACGCCGCCAATCCCCAATCCGAATACACTCTGACCTCGGCGGATCAGCTGGTGGGATTCATCCGCATTCGAAACGATTCCAAGGGTACCGTCGATTTTGACGGCATCACCCTAAAGCTGGGCTGCGACATGGTCATCAACGAGGGCTCCATGAAGGAAGTTCTGGCCCGCTCTCACAAGAATCACCTCTGGAGTGAGCTCCACTCGGCCTACACCTTCAAGGGCACTCTGGACGGCCAGGGACACATGATCTCGGGCATCTACCTCTCGGTCTACAATTCGGGCATCAAGGGCATCTTTGGTACTCTGAGCGGCAACGCCGTGCTCAAGGACTTCACCATTGCCAACAGCTATCTGGGCTGTGCCGAGATCGAAGGCAAGAACATGCTGGGCGGTCTTTCTCCCCGCATCACGGGAGATGGCTCCAACGTGACCATCTCCAACGTCACCGTGAACATGGTGATCGAGGAGAGGGGCGGCTACACCGTAGAAAAGGTGGGCGGCTTTATTGGCGAGGTCTCTGCCAACTGCTCCCTGACCATGGAAAACTGCAAATTCCTGGGACGTCTTACCATCTCGGGTCAGTATGCCGGCGGCCTGGTGGGCTACGCCTCCCAGAAGGACATGACCGTTACTTTGACCAACTGTGAAAACGCCGGCGAGATCTCTGCGGCACGTTATGCCGGCGGCCTGATCGGCCGTTGCTCGGTCTACGACATCGTGGAATCGGGCTGTAAGAACCGCGGTACGGTGAGCGCTCCCGAGGCTCCCGGCGAGCTCTTTGGCGTGGCTACCACCATCAAAAATCCCACGGGTCTCTCCCGTGCCGAGGCGCTTGAGGGCACCACACTCCTGCGCGTAATGAGCGCCAACATCACCTTTAACCTTCCCACCGAAGGCGACGGCAGGACCCTGACCCAGCACTCCAAGAACCGCTTGGTTGCCGCGGCACAGGAGATCCTTTCCTACGACGCCGACATCGTTGGCGTGCAGGAGGATAACCGCAAATGGAGCAACGGCATGATCCTGGACGGCTACGCCGTGATCCAGGACAGCACCCTGCCCGAATCCATTGAGCGTACCTCTATCTACTACAAAAAAGGCCTTACGGTATTGAAAAAAGGCAATATCTGGCTCTCCCCCAACAACTCCTTTAACGACGTTTCCGCACTGACGGTGGCCGATCTCTTCCAAGAGGGCGGCAAATACCAGATGAGTGCTGAGGATCTGGCGCGTCTGGGCATTACCAAGGATACCCCCGACTCCTTCCTTGCCGAAAAGAAGTATTCCTACGTTGCCGATGACGGAAGCGTAAAGGAATGCGAGGGCTATATTCTTCTGAACAATTACCCCCGCAACGCTACCTATGGCGTCTTTGATATCAACGGACAACCGTTGATCGTCATCAACACGCACCTGCAGCAGCGCACCGTCAACGGCGTTTACAGCAATCCTGCCTTCCAAAAGCTTCGCGAGAACGAACGTCTGAAGCAGCTGGAATACATGAAGAAGCTGATCGACGAGCTGAAAAAGGAATTCCCCACCGCCCTGGTCTACATGACCGGTGACTGGAACGATACCCTGTTCAGCAACGTTTACAATAAGGTCTGCAACGACTTCGGCTTCCGGGATTCGTCCTTTGCCGCCGCCGAGCGCTACGGCATCTTTGGCACTATGAACGCAGGCTTCTCCGAGGATTCCTCCAAGCTGGGTCTGACCTACCCCAGCGAAAAGTACAACAACGCCAGCGACTCCCTGGACTACATCTTCGTCAGCGACGGCATTGACGTTCGCAAGTACTTTACCGGCGACTGCGTGGAGACCGTGGTGGGCTCGGACGGCGTGACCTCCACCTTCTACACCTCGGATCACCTCCCCATCATTGCCGACATCTGCTTTAAGACCGAAAAAACCGGCTCGCCCATCGATCCCGATCTGGACGATCCCACCAAGCCCTCCTACTACACCGGCTCCCCCGACACCTCCTGGTTCACCGGGGACAAGACCGAGTACGAGCTCTCCACCGCCGACCAGCTCATGGGTATGATGTACCTGCGCAATCAGTCGGCAGGTGCCGTCACCTTTGAGGGCGTGACGCTCAAACTGACCCGGGATATGATCTTTAACGAGGGCACTGCCGAGGAGATCTATATGCGCAACGCCTTTGATCTGCACTCCTGGCCCGAGATCAACTCCGGCTACTTCTTCAAGGGCACCTTTGACGGACAGGGACACACCGTCAGCGGTCTGTATATGAAGTTTACCACCAGCGGCGTGAAGGGCATCTTCGGCGGTGTCAGCGGAAACGCCACCTTCAAGGACGTCAACTTTGAAAATATCTGCTTCACCGGTGCCGATCAGAAGAAAGAGGTTATGGGAACCCTGATCGCCAAGGTCTCGGGATCGGCCACCGTTACCATCACCAACGTGACCATTGACAGCCTCCTGCGGGAGTCCGGCGCAGAGTTCAGCTACATTGGCGGCTTCATTGGCCGTATTGAGGCCAACTGCACCGTGACCATGGAGAACTGCGAATACAAGGGCACCATTGATTATCCTCTCTTGGGCTCCATCATCGGCGGCTTCTTTGGCGGTGTCAACAAGAACACGACCGTTACCATGACCAACTGTGCCTTTACGGGAAGCATCACCGGTCTTCACACCTGTGACGCCGTAAAGGGCTACGCCAACGCCACAGCCTCCATTACCGAAACCAACTGCACCTACACCGGAAAAGTGACTACCACGCAAGGAAACTAAACGCATTTAAACGCATTCAAGGATAAATAAAGGAGACATTACCATGTTAAACGAACATTCTCTTGACACCCTCGCAGGTGCTCTTGCCTACGCCATGGGCATTGAGCCCCCCGCACAAGCCGCTCCCGCCAACCCCGACCTGGTGGCCTACATTGACCAAAAGCTGGGTGGCAAAAAGGCCGACCGCATTTTTATGTACAACCCCGACGCCGTTGCCCAGTGGATCTACGAGAAGTACCCCAAGCTCACCCGTGACGCCAAGGCACGGAGCGAGGTAGAGATCCCCATGCAAACCGTGATGCCCTCGGTAACCCCCGTATGCTTTGGTACCATGTATACCGGTGCCCAGCCCGCGGTGCACGGCATTACCAAGTACGCCAAGCCGGTCATTACCATTGACACTCTCTTTGACGCGCTCCTGCGTGCCGGTAAGAAGGTTGCCATCATTGCCCAGCCCACCACCAGTATGTCCATGATCTATCTGGAGCGCAACCTGGACTACTTCATTCTTCCCAGCATCGTGGAATCCAACGCCAAGGCCATTGAGCTGATCCTGGAAGATAAGTACGATTTTATCGCCCTGTACAACGGAAACTACGATACCCAGATGCATCATCACGGTCCCGAGAGCTACCGCGCGCTGGCCGAGCTGAGAGTCAACTCCGAGATCTTCTCCACCCTCTCCAAGCTGATCGAGGATCACTGGAAGCAGCACAACACCCTGGTAGGCTTTGCTATGGACCACGGTTGCCACGAGATCGACGGCGAGGCCGGCTCCCACGGTCTGGACATGGAGGAGGATCTGAATATCGTTCACCTCTACAAGGCCTATCCCGCCACCGAGGCGTAAAAAACAAAAAAGACAACGAATTTTCTCGGTTGCTCTGAACGGAGAAAACACGATAATGAAAAGTTCCCACAGACCAATCCATCGGTCTGTGGGAATTTTATTAATGCCTTTAGGCAGTGGAGTGCTTGACGCGAAACAGACAACCACCCGCTATGCGGGTGGGCGACAAAGGTTTTACCCTTGTTCTTGGAGCAGATGTAACATAAGCCTTCTCCTGTGGGAGAAGGGGGACCACCGTAGGTGGTGGATGAGGAGTTACTTTAGAATTAGAACACCTCATCCGTCACTTGTC
>JAFTNJ010000063.1 GCA_017451915.1 Clostridia bacterium | reverse complement strand
GGAGCTCAACGATCTGGTAAAGGCAGTTGAGGAAGAGTTTGGCGTATCCGCAGCAGCTCCCGTAGGCGTAGTTGCAGCAGCAGGCGCAGCAGCTCCCGCAGCTGAAGAGAAGACCGAGTTCGACGTTATCCTTGCAAGCTTTGGCGCTAAGAAGCTGGACGTTATCAAGGCTGTTCGTGAGATCACCGGTCTGGGCCTGAAGGACGCTAAGGATCTGGTTGAGGGCGCTCCCAAGACCGTTAAGGAAGGCGTTTCCAAGGACGAGGCTGAGAGCATTAAGAAGGCTCTTACCGATGCAGGCGCAACTGTTGAAGTTAAATAATTTCAACCCCGCTTACAATTTTTGATCCTGTCTATGATAACATAGATCCGCCGCACCAAATTGGTGCGGCGGATTTATTTTTATCGGTTATTGGTATGGATCTCTCCGTAATGATTGCGAAATTCGGTGGGCGTGATCCCCTCGTGATACTTGAAAAACTTTAAAAACAGCTTATAATCCTCAAATGCAAGGGCGTTGGCAATCTCCGCCAGGGTCAAATCCGAGTCCATTAGCAAGCGTTTGATCTGCAGGAGCTTCATCTCATCCACCACCGCCTTCAGGCCTTTCCCATAATGCTTTTTGAACAAACGGGACAAATAGTCCTCGTTGTAGCCAAATTGCAGAGCGATCTCGGAAACGGTCAGGGGCTGATCGGAATTGATGCGGATCCACTCGCAGATCCTGGCAACAAGCGTATTTTGCCCTTCATTCTCCTGTTGTCCCTGAAGTCGAAGCTCGGCAAGCAGCACCTGTAGTAAATGCTGGGACACCGCCGACGGTACCTCGCTGTTGTTGTAATGCAAAAGCAAGCGAAAAAGAAGAAACAAGGCATAGGCATCCTTTAACACTGTTTGCTTTTGCAGACCCGGAACCTGAGCTGTGGAAAACTCCTTCATGTGGAGCCAATAAAAGGACACACGCTCGGTAGAATATTCCACCCCCGCGTGCTCCAAGCCCTCCTCCAACACCAGAGCCGTGCCCGGGGAAAGACGGTAGGTTCGTCCCCCCTCCTCCAGAACTGCCATTCCCTCAATCATCACGATCAGCTCCGAGGAGTCCAAGCAACGCCTGGGATGGATCCACTTCCCCCGCGAGGTAAACCGCCCGGCGCTGATCAAAATAGGATCTTTTTCCATCATATCGGATTTTTTCTCCTTATCTCAACTTTCAGGAGTTGCACCCCATTGGATTTCATGGTATAATCAAACCGTAAAGGGATCCTTTTTCCCGATTTCCCCTTCAGTATATCACATTTTTGCGGTTTGTCAACCCAAAAATAATGTTTTGGAGAAAATTATGAAGTGCAAAAATCTTACCTTTGAAAACGTAAATATCACCGGCGGCTTTTGGAAACAAAAGCAGGACATGAATCGCAATACCACCGTTTGGAACGTCTACAACCGATTCAAGGAAACGGGACGCTTTGATGCCGTTAAATTGGAGTGGAAGGAGGGCGATCCTTGTAAGCCCCACATCTTTTGGGATTCGGATATTGCAAAATGGATGGAGAGCGTGGCCTATCTGACCCAAAAGCAACGCGAGCCTGAGCTGGAAAAGATCGTTGACGAGATCGTGGATAACATCGAAAAAGCGCAGGACGAGGACGGCTACTACAACTGCTACTATTCCCTGTTCACCGACAAAAAACGCTTCTCCAATCGAAACAATCACGAGCTTTATTGCGCGGGACATCTTCTGGAGGCAGCGATCGCCTACGAGAAGGCAACAGGAAAGAGCAAATTTCTGGAGCTGATGAAAAAATTCATCGCCCACATCAAAAAGGTGTTTATGGAGGAGGGCTCCGCCGATTTCGTCACCCCGGGACACGAGGAGATCGAGTTGGCACTGATCAAGCTTTACGACTACACGGGCGATAAACAATACCTCGACCTTGCCATGTTTTTTCTCGACCAAAGAGGTGCCTGTGAGGAGCCCAACACACTCGCCGAAAAATTTGGTGTCAAATACCTGCAGAGCCATCAGCCTGTCAGAGCCCAGTATGAGGCCGCAGGGCACGCCGTGCGCGCCGTGTACCTCTATTCTGCCATGGCAGATGCCGCCGCGCGTACCGAGGATACAGAACTGAAAAACGCCTGCGAAAAGCTCTATGAGAACATCGTTACAAAAAAGATGTATATCACCGGTGGGATCGGCTCCACAAGGATTGGAGAAGCCTTTGAGGAAGACTATCGTTTGCCCAATGAGACCGCCTATACCGAGACCTGTGCCGCCATCGGGCTGACCTATTTCTGTCATCGAATGTCCCAACTCGATCCCTCCTCGGCGCGGTACGCCAACATCATTGAGAGAGTTCTTTACAACGGATTTTTATCGGGCATCTCTTTGGACGGCAAGGCATTCTTTTACGAAAATCCATTGGAGATCGACCTTTACGAGCGCAAAATGACCGCCGATTTTGAAGTAGAGAAGCGACAGCCCATCACCCAGCGGGTGGAGATCTTCAACTGCTCCTGCTGTCCTCCAAACGTCAACCGGTATCTCGCCTCTCTTGGCAATTTTCTCTACCGTTATGACGAGAAAACCGTCTATGTGGAGCAATATATGGAGTCCGACGCAGACCTTGAGGGCACACGTCTGAGCCAGAAGACCAACTATCCCTTTGACGGAAAGATCACTCTGTCGGTCAGCGGTGTCAAAAGACAGATCGCCCTACGCCTCCCCTCCTGGTGCAAAAATTATGCTTTGAAAAAGAACGGAAAATCCATCGATACCAGTCCCGAAAACGGATATTTGATAGTAGCTACCGAGAACGGCGACATCCTGGAGCTGGAGTTGGAAATGCGCCCCCGCCGCATCCGCTCCAATCCCCACATCCGTGCCAATCGCGGCATGGTGGCACTGTCTTACGGCCCTATGATCATGTGCATGGAGGGCGTGGACAACGGAGGCTCCTTGGCAGGCGTTTCGCTTCTTCCCCATGGCGAGATCACACTAGCTCTTGACCAAACGCTGGGACTTCTCACCCTCTCCTGCCCTGCCCTTCGCCAAGAAGCACAGGAGCTTTATAGCGATGAGGCCGATGTAAAAGCGCCCCCCTTCACCGCAAAATTCATTCCCTACCACGCCTTTGCCAACCGCGGCGAGAGCAATATGAAGGTTTGGGCTCCCCAATCCTCTAACAAATAAAAAAGAGCCGACACGCATAATGCGTGTCGGCTTTTTTGAAGGGCTCGCTTGCGTAAAAAAGGAGGCAACTTTGCAGAAATCTTCAATTTCCCACAAGACAAGCTTTGTTTTTAGGCAAGGGGGGTCTCGTTGCCGCCGCCGATCTCGCCCCAGTCAAAGTCGGGGGTCTCGGGAGACGCGGTTACAATGTCCTCGTCTGCCAGCTCGATGATCTCGATCATCGCTCTCTCATAATTCTTCATTTCTATTCCCTCCTTTGTTCCTTCTCTTAGTTTGCGTATGCCTTGGCAGATG